>NZ_CAMEFX010000015.1 GCF_945915845.1 uncultured Actinobacillus sp.
TTAGAATTGACTTTCGATTTACTGTAACTTCCGCCTGCTGAGAAGCCATAGCCGATGGTAGCTGAGCCTGATATGCTTTCCTGCTTACCGTCATATTTCGCGGTGTCTTGTAAACTCTCGATATTTAAGTTTTCCGCACTGACTTCAACCCGTTTACCGATCACTTGTGAGCCGATGATATTGGTATCCTTGCCACTTTCAATCGTCGTTTGACTATTTTTATCGCCTACTTGGCTTGCTACCCACGCTTGACTTTCGCCGTTGCCATAGCCTTTCGCTACGTTACCACCAACCGTTAAACCTGCCGCAATACCTTTGCCTAGCTGAATGCCAACACCAATATTAAAACCCGATGATTTATTTTTACTCCGCTCAAGATGGTTTTCATCCACTGCTTGAATATTAATATCGCCATCTGCTTTTAAATGCGTACCAGCCTGACCCGAGACATCAGAACCTAAAATATCAATGTTTGACTGTTCGCTCAGCCCGGTAGCAACAATATTGACTTTTCCGCCTGCATTGACCGCACTTTTTGCTACTGTATTACCTTCGGTATGCTGCGTTTGAACCGTTTTTTGTTGACCGTAAGTAATACTCACGCCTATAGCACCACCTGTAGTAGAGCCATTTGATATAGCATCCGCAATGCCTTTAAGTTGTTCTGCTGTGCGTACGGCATCAAAAACAGTGTTAGCTGTTGCCATAGCATTAATGCGATTATTTTTACTGCTACCTATTGTTTTAGCAGATTTTAAGGTTGAATCTGCCGCTTGAATTGCCGAAACTACGGCGCCAGTTAAAGCAATGGTGACGCCTTTCTGCTCCATCGTATATTTATAATTACTCTCATAATCCGAATGTGCCGCGGTGATGTTGGCTGATTTGGCAAGAATATCAACATCGCCATTGACCGCGGTGACAACGCTACCTGTTTGCTGGTAATGATTATCCGCGTGAAGAACCGTATCACCTTTTAAGCTCCCCACTTGGCTACTTGCCGCGCTTTCTTGCGTGCGGTCTTGTTCTACTTTTTCTTTTTTCGAGCCTACACTAAAACCAAATCCACCACTGCCCATTAAGCCTGATTTGCTCCTTTTCTCAAAATCTTCTTCAAAAACACGATTTTCCGCTGCTTGAATGCTGATATTTTTTGCCTTAGCAACAAGATGGTTTTCTGCTACTACATTTGAACCCTGAACACTCACATTGCCGTTATTGGCTTGTAATACGACATTGTTACCATCAATGGCAGAGCCTTGCGCGCTATCATAACGGTGGTCATGTTTAGTCACCGAGGTGATAGTTTGCAAGGTGCCGTGGTGGGTGCTTTTTGCGCCGAAAGAGAGTTGCTCTTGGTTGCGGCCTTCTTGGATTTGTACATCGCCATTTGTTGAGCTAAGGGTAACCGTACCGTTGTCACTGTGTATGCCGGCTTGACGAAGTGCGGTGAGGTTTTCGCTTAGAATGTTCACGTCATTTTTTGCCGTCAGTTGACTGCCCACTTCTTGGGTTTGGTCTAGGCGATAATAGTTATCCCCATCTCCATTATAATGTTGTTTGTTGTGGGTGGTGACTATGCCAAGTTCAACCTGATTGCCTTGAATATGAATGATATCAGCGCTGAGATTGGCGGCTTTGACAGTGACATCTTTCGGGCTGTAAATCGTTAATTTTCCGCCGGCATGAATGTCCGCTTGGCGGTCGATAGCGGTATGCGCAAAGGCATTTCCTGAACTATCCGTATTCGCGCTGCGGCTTGTTTGACTGGCGATGTCCACACCTTGACCAGCAAGCAATGTAGCAGAATTCAAGGCTTGAATTTTACCGCCGAGATTGACTAATCGTTGCTCTACATTCAAATTAACCGTGTCGCCTAATACCACTCCATAATTTTGGATGTTTTTCGCGGAAAGTGCGGTGAGATTTCCTCCTGCAACGGTACCGCTATTTTGAATATCGCCGTTGATGTTACCAACAATCTCGCGTGCCGAAATTAATGCGCCTTGTGGGGTGACATCCAGATTGCGCGCCACAAGATACACTTGCGGTGTTAAGACTGTTAAGGTTTTGCCGCTTGGTAAGCGCACTTCTTTGTTCACAAACCATACCATATCCGAAGTGAGTTCCGCCATTTGTTGTGCGGTTAATCCCACGCCAAGGCTAAGATTAAATTTATTGGCATAATAAATTCCACTATCCATCAAGGCTTTGTATTGTTCGAAGTCCGAGCTGTAGTTATCTAAAAAACGGCGTCCTGTGAGCTGGTTGATTTGTTCATTGACCAAGCGTTGTTCATAAAAACCGTCCCCCAAGCGTTTTTGGACATAGTTATGATCGTGACGCAGGGCGTTAAACATATAGTCTGAACTTAACCATTGTTTGCGGTCGGTAAATGTTGGATCGGTTTCCACTAAATAGCCGTTTGGTGCATCAGGGTTAATTTTATACAGGCTAGCTTGCGGTAGCCTTATATCGGCTAAATGGGTTTTAATCACAGGCTGCATATTCTGATCTAAATTGGCAGGGTGAAGCGCTGAAACTTGTCCGGAAATAACCGCACTTGGCGTTGATTGTTGAGCGATTTGGGTGTTAGTGCCTGTGATTTCAGTACCGATTTCATTTAACACTTTTTTAAAGGCGAAATGCTGTGTCGGATGAACGTCATTGATTTCGCCCTCTCCTGTGCCATAAACCGCCCAACGTTTTTTACCTCGCGCACCATAGCGATGACGCTCTTTTCCAAAACCGGCCCATTTACCCGTATCAGTAATATCAATGGTGCCCCAAATATCAATATTTTTTAAGGTAATATTGCCCGCTGTTAAATTCGTATTATTTTCGTTGCGTGTAAAAATACTATCGCCCAATAAGAGGGTTTTACCGACAGAAAGGTTAGAGACATTATTTTCTAAGTCTGCACCTGAAAGCGATAAATTTCCCCCAATCAAAATATTAGCAGGATCACGATATTCAATGGTGCTGGTGACGGTGTGGCGATTATAATCCCAAGTCATCCAATAACGGGATGCAATTCTCGTACCGTTGTTCAAAATAAAGTAAGAGTTAGAATCGCTTCTACTATTATTTTTCAAATCAAAACGACCTTCACCGCCATCTTTATTGAGTAAAGCATAACGTTTTGAACGATTTGCCGGCGCATATTCAATAATATGCTCATCGGTGTGATATTCACCGAGTTTTAAATAAAGATCGTGATTTAATAACCGTTGGGTTTTAATATCCCCATTCCCCAAAGCTTCAAAGGTTGCACTGCCGTTATCGATGAATTTTGCATAGCCTTTCGCTTGGTTATTTTCGTCTAACTGTCCACCAATAGCTATATCGCCAAGGCTGAAAATAAGGCTATGATCTCGATTGACTAAGGTGCCTACACCTAAATCTAGGCGATTTCGTGCGGCAATGGTGGCGGATTTTTCATCTTGATTGAGATTGTTAAGACTTTCTGCTTGGATGGCTAAATGATCGCCGTAAATTCGACCGGTGCCTAAATTATCTAATGTACGCGTTTTGATGATATTTTCCTGACCATCTAACAGCCCATAGTTGGTAAGCGTTGCGGCATTGAGCAAGGTACGGTTTGATGAAATCTCTGCATGAGCAGGATTGAGAATATGATTCGCCGTAAAAGCGGCTTGGTTGCCAACGACTTGCTTGACGTTGTTGGTGAAATTGCCTTGTGTGCTAAACGTCAGATT
This sequence comes from uncultured Actinobacillus sp., assembly GCF_945915845.1. Classification (GTDB taxonomy): domain Bacteria; phylum Pseudomonadota; class Gammaproteobacteria; order Enterobacterales; family Pasteurellaceae; genus Exercitatus. The sequence goes on from NZ_CAMEFX010000015.1 coordinate 3,720, forward strand.
ATTCCCCACGTCAAAGGCTTGGTTTAAGGTAAAACTGTCTTTTAAATCAATGGATAAATTGCCCGCAGTTTTTATTGTGCCTTCTGTCTCTAAGCCTTTCGCTGTTAAATCAATCGTATTTTGCCCCTGAATCAATCCATTTTGGTTATTTACCATCAGATTACCATTGTTTTTGATATAAATGGCGTTTGCTGATAACAGTTCACCCTGTTGGTTATTAATACGTTGGCTCGCGGTAATGGCGGCGGTGTCTGCGCTATAAATTCCACCCTGTTGATTATTTAAAATTGCCGTTTGGAGAGTCAAATTCCCTAACGCTACAATGCCTTTATCTTGTGCTTCGGTTAAGGTTTGTTGGTTGGATAGCCTTTGTCCTTGCGTATTAATATTGATGTTTTGATAAGATTGAATGAGCCCTGCTTCGTTGACCAATTCGCCTGACGTCAGACGCAAATCTTGTTTTGATGCGAGTATACCTTGCGTGGAATCCACTTTTCCGTTGTTTGCATGAATCGTCAGTTGACCTTCAGCAACAAAACGTCCTTGTTGGTTGTTGAACCCCGTGGCATTCACCGTTAAATCTCCTTGGGTTTTAACTGTGCTATTTTGCGTTTGCAGTGTTTTCGGGGTGGTGAGCGTTAAATCACGGTGGGCAATAATCGTGGCGTTGTTTGCTTGGATGTCGCCTTGTGTCGCAGAAATGTCGATAAAATTCGCCGCACTTTGGCTTTGGTTTAGATTGATGTCGGTCGCATTGACCTGAATTTTTCCCGAAGCTAAATTTTTGCCTTGCAGGGTGGTTTTGCCTGTGGTGGTGACGGTGAGATTTTTGCCTTGTGTTGACGCTGTTTCAAGGGTTCGTGTTTCGCCATTGGGTATGTCTTTAGTCTCTACGCCGGCGGCAATCAAGGATGATGTTGATGCGGTAACAGTAGGGGCTTTGTAATGAATATTGCCTTTGGCGATGGTTTCACCTTGCTGGTGAATTTTTTGATTTGCCGTTTGATGAATATTGCCGTTACGTGCCACAACAGAGCCATGTTGTTGAATATCCGCTTGGGTGCTCAGTTGAATATCTTGCTCACTGTTTTCGATTTTGCCTGTGTTTTCAATGCCTTGTTTGCCGGTGAGTTGAATATTTTGGTTGGCATTGACCGTGCCTTTATTGACAATACGCCCTTGGCTGTCGATATGCACTTCGCCGGCACTTGCCCCAATATGCCCCGCATTGCGTACACCTAAACCCTGTTCGGTGCCGATAAGGTAAATTTTGCCCGCATACATACCGCCTAATTCGCTCATGTCCACGGCGTATTTTTCGGGCTGAGGGGTTGAATTTGTAGCGGGTTTGGTGTGAATAATTTTGAGATGGTCATCGTCATTGGGTGTTGCGGCAGTTTCACTGCGTTGAATTTGGTTTTCGCCGGTGATGACGGTCAGTTTTTTGTTTGACCAAATGCCGGCGTTGATTTCCGCTTCGCGTGCAAGGATTTCGGTATAATTCACGCGACTGTTGTCCAAGCCTTTGCCTGACACTTTCACCTTGCCTTTTTCTACGTCAAAGCCGGTGACTTGACCATTTTGGATTTGCGGTTTGCCTGTGGTTAAGGTGGTGCGCCCTGAGTTAATCACGCCACAACCATCACAATGAATACCGTTAGGGTTGGCAATAATCACATCCGCTTTTTTGCCTGCCACTTCCACATAGCCGCGCAATTGGCTTGGGTTGGCGGCATTCACTTCATTTAAAATTACCCGCGCTTCACCACGCGCCAAATAAGGATTGCCCGCCACCAAACCGCCTTGCCGGGTTTGCACGGTGGTGCGGCTGTTGTTTAAAATCGCGCCTTTTTCCGCTACATCAAATTGGGCATATTTATTGTGAGAAAGCCCCTTGCTGTTTGGGGTTTGGATATTCACTTGCGGAATGCCGTTAGCCGTAGAAAGAACAATAGGCTGCTGATTGACCGGCGCAGTTTTATCTGCACGGATTTCAAGGTTGGCAAACGCAGGTTGGGACGCAATAAAAGACACCAAGCCTAAAGCACAAAACAAACGAAAACTTAAAGAAGACAACGACAAAACTGAACAAAAACGCACCGCGCTTTTTACTGCATCCCCATCTCCAGCCGGTGATGATTTATCTGCGGTTTTCGCTAATTCCGAGGTCACCACCAAACGCGACAAGGTACGGTTGAAAATAACGCGGAATTTGGTTTTGTTCATGGTTAACCTCTAGTCAATTTATAAATGATAAATCGCGTGATGGCAAAAACCATCACGCATACTTAAAATGCTAAGTTTAATGCGGTTGTCACTAACTCACGTTGCTGTTCGTTATGCAATGCCATATAGCCGGCAGCAGGGGATGCGGATGCCGGTCGTCCTACATAACGTAGCGTGGCGTCTTTTGGTAAATCCGCGCGGAAGTTGTGTTGGCTACAATACCAAGCACCTTGGTTTAAAGGTTCTTCTTGGCACCAAATAAAATCAGTCACTTGCTCAAACTTCGCTAAAATTGAGCGCACTTCTTCATGTGGATACGGATAAAGTTGCTCAATACGAATAATCGCTACGTCAGTTTGTTCATTTTTGCGGCGTTGTTCTAATAAATCATAATAAACTTTACCCGAACAAAGCACGACGCGTTTTACCCCTTTTGGATCGATAGGATCAATTTCATCAATCACATGTTGGAAATGCCCATTAATCAAGTCATCCATACTCGATTGAACTAACGGATGACGTAATAAGGATTTTGGCGTAATCACAATTAACGGACGGCGTTCTGAACAAAGCATTTGACGGCGCAATAAATGATAAATTTGTGCCGGTGTTGAGGGCACACAAACTTTCATATTTTGTTGCGCACAAAGCTGCAAATAACGTTCTAAACGTGCAGAGGAATGCTCCGGACCTTGACCTTCATAACCGTGCGGTAGCAACATCACCAAGCCACACATTCTGCCCCATTTTTGTTCACCGGAGCTGATAAATTGGTCAATTACCACTTGCGCGCCATTAGCGAAATCCCCAAACTGGGCTTCCCAAATGGTTAAGGTATTCGGGTCTGTTGCGGCATAGCCATATTCAAAGGCAAGTACGGCTTCTTCCGATAACACCGAATCCCACACTTCAAAACGCCCTTGATTAGGGTGTAAATTACAAAGGGGAATATAAGCCTTGCGTTGTTCTTGATTATGTAAAACCGCTTGACGGTGGAAGAACGTTCCGCGTCCTGAATCTTCTCCAGAGATACGAATTGGATGACCATCATCCAGTAAGGTCGCATAAGCCATCATTTCAGCCGCGCCCCAGTCAAATAATTTTTCTCCTTGCGCCATTAATTTACGATCTTCGTAAACTTTAGCAACCCGTGGGTGAATGGGGTGATTTTCCGGGTATTCGCAGGCCTTAAGGGCTAATTCTTTAAACCGTTTTTCATCATATTTAACACCAAAATTGCACACATTCTCACCAAGGAATTTATACCATTGTGCGGTTGACGGATCCGTTTCACGCCATTCATCCACGACACAATCTCCTTGATCTAGGGCATCACGGTATTGATTCATTAACTCTAAGGCTTCGCCTTCTGTTATTACCCCATTTTCCACCAAACGATCCGCATAAACTTTGCGTGGCGTTGGGTGTTTTTTGATGAGCTTATACATCACAGGTTGGGTGGCCAAAGGTTCATCTGCTTCATTATGACCGTGGCGGCGATAGGAGACTAAATCAATGAAAATATCACGTTTAAATTTTGTGCGGAATTCCACGGCAATACGCGCTGCATAAGCAATAGCTTCAGGATCATCACCATTCACGTGAATCACCGGTGCTTCGATCATTTTAGCAATATCCGTACAATATTCCGTTGAACGTGTATCTTTCGTATTAGAAGTCGTAAAACCGATTTGGTTATTAATCACCACACGAATCGTTCCACCCACGCCATAACCACGAGTGCTGGACAGATTAAGGGTTTCTTGTACAACGCCTTGCCCAATCACTGCACTGTCACCGTGAACGGTAATCGGCATCACTTTATTGCGTTCCGTATCATTCAAGCGTTTTTGACGCGCGCGTACAGAACCAATGACTACAGGGCTGACAATTTCTAAATGGGAAGGATTAAAGGCAAGGGCTAAATGTACCGCACCGCCATCCGTCATAAAATCAGAAGAATAACCTTGATGATACTTCACATCCCCAGTGCGATTGCCCGAATGTTTGCCTGCAAATTCATCAAATAAATCCACCGGTTTTTTCCCGAGAACATTCACCAGCATATTCAAGCGTCCACGGTGTGCCATACCAAACACCATTTCTTTCACGCCATTTTTGCCGGCATGACGGATAATTTCTTTCATTAATACAATATAGCCATCGCTGCCTTCTAACGAGAAACGTTTTGCGCCAGGGAATTTTGCCCCAAGATAGCGTTCCAAGCCATCTGCGGCAGTTAATTCTTTTAAGAATGTCAACTGTTCATCACGCGTAAAGAGCGGTCGGTTTAAGAGATTTTCGGCTTGACTTTGTAACCAGGTACGCGCCTCTAAATCATTGACGTGCATAAATTCAAAGCCAAGCGTACCACAATAGGTTTGTTTTAGATTATTCGCCAGTTCACGTAAAGTAATTTTATCACGGCTATACACATAACCACCGATATCAAACACTTGATCCAGATCCGCATCGGTAAATCCATAGAATTTATAATCTAAAGTCGGGGACGGCATACGTTCCCATAGGTTTAATGGGTCTAAATTGGCATCTAAATGTCCGCGGTTTCGGTGACCATTGACCCACTGCAATACTTTCACCAAGCGTTCACTACCTTTTGAATTGACTTCCCCCACATTTGTTTGCGAATTATCGCGAGCAAGGCGTTTGAAATAGTCACGGACTTGAGAGTGCGCTTGCTCTGGCGCAGAAAGAGCGGTAGGTTTTGGAAGAGAATCAAAAGTTTGACGCCAACTTGGCTCAACGCTTTCAGGATTTTTGAGATACTCTTCGTATAAATCCTCAATATAAGACTGGTTTGCACCATTCAAAGCCATTTGTTCTAGCCAATGTTGAAATGTATTTTGCATAGTATCTCCTGTGGTTTGCACTTTTAGGATCTGTTTATCTTTCAATAAAAGGCGGCGACGGAGATTATTTTTTTGAAAGATAAATAGACCCTAGGCATTATACAAAAATTTTTTTAATTCACGGCACTTTTATTGGGAAATATTTTGAAGTACGTCACAAAATCGTAAAAAAGATGTTGAACTATTGTTAAAAAAAGCTAATGTGAGAACATACGAAGTAGTGTAAACAAGGAGCAACGTATGAAAAATATTACGCCGGAACTCAAAACGCAATGGAATCCGAAATCCATCATATTTATTTTGAATATGATACTTTTCGTGGCATTGCTTAAATTTTTACCCTTTGATCCAAAAGCCAATAAAGGCTTGGCATTGCTGGCTTTTGTGGCTGTGCTTTGGTTAACTGAAGCTGTACATGTCACTATTACCGCGCTACTTGTACCGATTTTGGCCATTGCACTAGGTTTAGTCGGAACCAAAGAAGCCCTTGTCGCTTTCGCTGATCCTACTATTTTCTTGTTCTTTGGTGGGTTTGCATTGGCGACGGCATTACATATCCAAAAGCTCGATAGCTTGATTGCCAACCGTATTATGATGTTAGCTCGTGGCAATTTATTTGTTGCCGTACTTTACTTATTTGGCGTCACCGCATTTTTGTCTATGTGGATTAGTAACACTGCCACTGCGGCGATGATGTTACCACTTGCCATGGGGGTTTTAAGTCAATTAGACAGAGAGCGCGAACATAATACTTATACTTTCGTACTCTTGGGGATTGCTTATAGTGCCAGTATTGGCGGTATGGGAACCTTAGTGGGAAGTCCGCCGAATGCTATCGTCGCTTCACAATTACATTTAACCTTTGCCGATTGGTTATGGTATGGCTTGCCAATTATGATCTTATTGTTGCCGTTAATGATCGGGGTGCTTTATATCGTGTTTAAACCGCGTTTAAATATCCATTTCGAGCAAACCTTTGAAAAAATCGAAATGAATTCAACGCGTTGGAAAGCACTCGGTATTTTCATTTTTGTCGCACTTTGTTGGATTTTTAGCTCACAAATTAATCCAATCATCACTGAAGCATTAGGATTACCGAAAAAAATCGCTGGGTTTGATAGTATCGTAGCTCTATTAGCTGCGGCATTAATCGCTATTACAGGTGTTGCCAATTGGCAACAAATCCAAGACAACACAGAATGGGGCGTGTTAATGCTCTTTGGTGGCGGTTTAACCTTAAGTAGCGTGTTGAAAAATTCCGGTGCAAGCCAAATTATGGCGGATGGTATTGTGTTCTTAATTGATGGCGGTCATTTCTACATGATTGGTCTTATTGTCGCGGCATTCATTATTTTCTTAACGGAATTTACCAGCAATACCGCCAGTGCCGCTTTATTAGTACCGATTTTTATCTCTATTGCCCAAACCTTAGGCATGCCGGCTATTGGTTTAGCATTGATCATTGGTTTAGGGGCAAGCTGTGCCTTTATGCTTCCGGTCGCTACACCGCCAAATGCTATTGTATTTGGTACCGGCGTGATCAAACAAGGGGATATGGTCAAAGCAGGTATTATACTCAATATTATCTCTGTCTTTGCCATTGCCACTTTCGGCTATCTGTTCTGGCTTAATTAATGTGAAAATCCCATAAAAAAACACCGCACTTTGGTCTTCTATGTTAATCCCCAAGTGCGGTTTGTTTTTTCGCTGTTTTGCTATTTTAGGCTTGTTTCACCGCAATAGCATCCGCATCCCAGAAATCTACCGGGGCATTTAATACAGGTTTGATAATCCCTGCGCGAATCACAAAATCACCAAAACCTTCATTTTCTTGGCGTTCTGTTGCCCAGCGTGCAACAAGGCGGTCAATTTCTGCCAAGATTTCAGGCAAGGTTTTGTTTTCTTGATATAAACGCGGAATACGATAACCTGCGCGATCGCCGCCGATATGCAAGTTATAACGTCCCACCGCTTTACCTACCAAGCCAATTTCTGCCAACATTGCACGTCCACAACCATTTGGGCAGCCTGTGATACGCGTAATAATATACTCATCAGGAATGTTGTGTTTGGCTAAGATTTGTTCCATTTCAGCGGTAAAGTCGGGCAAAATACGCTCTGCTTCTGCCATCGCGAGTGGACAAGTTGGAAACGCCACGCAAGACATCGAATATTCACGCTGTTTGCTAATCGGTTCTAATAAGCCATATTGACGCGCTAAATTCTCAATCACCTCTTTTTGATCTTCCGGCACGCCCGCAATAATAATATTTTGGTTTGCGGTGATGCGGAAATCCCCTTGGTGAACTTTGGCAATTTCAAGCATCCCTGTCATTAACGGTTTTGCCGGATCGTTATCCGTTAAACGACCGCTTTCTACAAATAAGGTTAAGTGCCATTTATTGTCAATGCCTTTCACCCAACCAAGGCGATCGCCACGTTCTGTAAATTCATAAGGACGAATGGCTTCAAATGGGAAGCCCATACGGCGTTCTACTTCCACTTTGAAACTATCTAAACCCATCGCTTGAATAGTGTAACGCGTACGCGCATGTTTACGATCCGCGCGGTTACCAAAATCACGTTGTGTGGTCACCACCGCTTCCGCCGCTTTCAGCACTTGATCTCGCGGAATATAACCTAATTCTAACGCCACGTGCGGATAGGTTGTGGTATTACCGTGTTCCATCGACAAACCACCGCCCACTAGCACATTAAAGCCCGCCAATTTACCTTGCTCATCGGTAATTGCCACGAAGTTCATATCATTGCCAAACACATCCACATCATTTAATGGCGGAATGGAAACCGTAGTTTTGTATTTACGCGGCAAATAGGTTTTACCCAAAATTGGCTCATCTTCTTGCCCTAAAAAGCTATCGGAACTCAAGGCTTTTTTGCCGTCAATCCACACATCCACATAGCCATTGGTACGCGGCAATAAATGCTCAGAAATTTTCTTTGCCCATTCATAAGCTTCTTGGTGTAATTCGCTTTCAATCGGGTTTGAGGTACAAAGTACATTACGGTTCATATCAGAGGCCGTGGCAATCGAATCCAAACCAATGCTATGCAACAAACGGTGCATATCTTGTAATTTCGTTTTCGGCACACCGTGATATTGGAAAGTTTGACGGTTGGTCAAACGAATGGAACGATAATAGCTGTTTTCACGGGCAAATTTATCAATTTCAATCCATTGATAAGGTTTGATAATCCCACCCGGCAAACGGCAACGCAACAACATAAATTTACGCGGTTCCAGTTTTTCTTCCAAGCGTTCCGCACGAATATCGCGATCATCTTGCTCATACATACCGTGGAAACGAATTAATTGGAAATTATCGCCTTTAAAACCACCGGTTAAACCATCTTTTAAATCATCTAAAATCGTCCCACGCAAAAAATTACTTTCTGCTTTCAAACGTTCATTATCAGAAAGCGGCTGCGCTTTCCATTCTAAACCTTTTTGAATTTTGTCTGTCATACTCACTCCGATTTTTCTTTAATAAGTGCGGTCAATATTTCCAGATTTTTAACCGCACTTTGATATTCAATTATGGGTTCCCTTCTTTGCCGCCTAAAAATGATTTAATTTGTAGGAAAATTTATACTGTTTGAGCGCAGCGAGTTTATAAATTTTCCGTTAAACAAATTAAAGCGTTTTTAGGAAATAAGGCAAAGCAGGGGTGCCTTTCTTTTGGTTACTTTAATTCGCTTTGCTCACCCTTCGGGCTGTTGCCTAAAGGCAACATTCAAATGCAAGCATTTGTCTTTGGCAACGCAAAGAAAAGTAACAAATAAAACTAATAAACATCACGTTGATAACGTTTTTCTTCACGTAAATTATCTAAATATTCTTCCGCGTCATCTGCACTTAATTTACCTTGCTGTGCAATAACCTCTAACAAGGCTTGATTGACATCTTTTGCCATTCTTGCTGCGTCACCACACACATAAATATGCGCGCCTTGTTGTAGCCATTGCCATAAATCTTCGGCATTTTCGCGGATTTTATCTTGCACATAAATTTTTTCCGCTTGATCGCGCGACCAAGCAAAGCTGTATTTATGCAAGAAGCCGTCCTTGGCGAACTGCTGCCATTCCGTTTGGTATAAGAAATCAAGGGCAAAATGTTGGTTACCAAAAATCAACCAGTTTTTCCCTTCCGCTTGTTCTGCGGCACGTTGTTGCACAAAGGCACGGAACGGCGCAATACCTGTGCCTGATCCGATCATAATAATCGGTTTGGTGTTATCTTGCGGCAAACGGAAGTTATCATTATGTTCCACAAAAACGCGCACTTGCCCATCTTCTTCCACACGATCCGCTAAATAGCCGGATGCACCGCCTGCGCGCGCTTTGCCATTATGGGCATAACGCACCACACCAACGCTTAAATGCACTTCTTCGCCCACTTCTTCAGGGCTGGATGAAATGGAATACAAACGTGGCGTAATTGGTCGGAACAAAGCACTCAACTGCGCAGCGGTTAATTGAGTTGGGAAGGCGTTAAGCACATCGACAATCGGGGTATTTGCCACCAATTGTGCTAGCTGTGCGCTATCCGCCACAATGGCGTTCAACGCCGCATGATTAGCTAACGCGGCATACGCTTTCACAAACGCAGGCGTATTTTGCGTGAGCTCTAATTCCGTCTGAAGTGCGGTGGAAATTGGCAAGGTTTTGCCGTTGACTTCAACGATGTCTTCCCCATTCACGGCAACCGCTGCCAAAATTTCTGCCACCAATGCAGGATCATTTTCAAAATAAACCCCTAGCACATCGCCCGCCTGATAGTGCAAGCCTGAACCTGATAAATCAAATTCCAAATGGCGCACGTCTTTTTCCGCTTCTCGGTCTGTTAAACGTTGATTGGTGATTAAGGTAGCCGCAAAAGGATTGTCTTTATTGTATTTTGCAGACTCTGGCAAAATAGTGGTGGTTGGCGCGGGTGTGGCGGTGGCGACAGCGCTTTTCGCTTTTTCTTTCACCACAGCAACCACATCTTCGATCCATTTTTCTGCGGTAGCTTTGAAATCTAAATCGGCTAATGCTACGTCTAACAAACGGCTCGCGCCCAATTCGGCAAAACGCTGATCGAAATCTTTACCTGCTTGGCAGAAATTCGGGTATGAACTATCGCCCAATCCCAACACCGCAAATTGCAGCTGTGGTAACTTCGGCGCTTTTTTGCCATTTAATAATTTCAGCAACACCACACCTTCTTCAGGAGCTTCGCCCTCGCCTTGGGTTGAGGTGACAAGTAAGACTAATTTTTCCTCTGCAATATTTTTTGCTTTGTAATCTTTTAATTGAGTACGAACCACGTCAATACCTTCGGCTTTTAAGCGTTCCGCTAATTGATCCGCCACGGATTTTGCGTTGCCTGTTTGCGAACCTGAAAGCACGGTGACTTTTAATGGATCAGCTTGTGTGGCTAAAACAGGGTTAAAATTCACCGCACTTTCTAATGAATTTTGAGCACCTTGAGAGCGTGCCCACGCATAGCCTGAAAGCCATGCCAGTTGGGTTGGTGTTAAAGCTGAAAGCGTTTGCAAGGCTTCAGGGGTTAAGGGTAGTGTTGTGTTTGGCATATTGATTTGTTCCCCACAATTTATTTTATTAATTTTCCAAAATCATTCCGCCGGCTACTGTGTGGTAGGTGGCTTCGTCAATGAGAATGAATGCGCCTGTGGCTTTGTTTTGTGCGTAAGTAGTGGCGGTAATCGGTTTTTGTAAACTGATTCGCACCTGTGCAATATCATTCATTTTCACTTGTTCCGCTTCACTGTCGTTGAGTAAAGTTTTTAAATCTAAAATTTGTTCGATTTCGCTGACTTTGGCAAAAACCGTTTGCGTGCCTTGTTTGAGCAAATATTTACGTGCAGGGTTTAAGGCACGTTGATCAAACCAGCAAATAGTCGCGGTAAGTTGTTTGCTTGAAAACGTAGCAGAATTTGCCGCTACAAAGGTATCGCCACGAGAAATATCAATATCATCAGCTAAACGTAACGTCACCTGTTCGCCCACTTTTGCCGCCGGCACTAAGCCATTTGGTGAATAGATTTCTGTTACTGTACTTTCTAATCCATTCGGTTCAACACGTACTTTTGCCCCCACAGAAATTTCTCCTGCTTCAATGCGTCCCTGATAACCGCGGAAATCATCGGCTTTATCTTGATCTAAGCGCAACACTAATTGCACAGGAAAATGAAAATCAGCCGCTTGCTCAGATTGGTTATCATCTGTAGGTAAATTCTCTAAAATGCTCAACAATGGCTCACCTTGATACCACGAAGTGCGGTCACTTTTATGCACAATATTATCGCCTTGCAAGGCGGAAACCGGCACAAATCGTACATCTTTTAAGCCAAGTTGCTCGGCTAATTTACGGTAAGCGGTGGTAATGGCATTAAATTTCTGTTCATCAAAATCCAATAAATCCATTTTATTAATGGCAACAATGACGTGCGGACAACGCAAATGTTTTAAGATTGCCGAATGGCGTTTGGTTTGTGGCAATAATTCCACTTCCGCTTGGCTAAAATCCAATTGTGTGGCATCAATTAACACCACTGCGGCGTGGGCTGTTGACGCACCTGTCACCATATTACGCGTGTATTGCTCATGCCCCGGTGTGTCTGCAATGATAAATTTACGTTTCGCGGTAGAAAAATAGCGATACGCCACATCAATGGTAATCCCCTGTTCACGTTCCGCTTCTAAACCATCAGTTAAAATGGAAAAATCAATGACTTCGCCATTATTTTTAGATTTATTTAAACTCAACAACTGGTCGCTTAACAAGGCTTTGCTATCGTAAAGCAAGCGACCGATTAAAGTGCTTTTACCGTCATCCACACTGCCTGCGGTAATAAAACGTAATGGGGCGAATTGGTTAATGTTGCTCATAATATAATCCTGCTCGTAGGGACACACTGCGTGTGTCCGTTTGCTATTTTGTTTTCGGACACACGCAGTGTGTCCCTACACTTGTATTTTAAAAGTATCCTTGTTTTTTGCGTTGTTCCATTGCCGCTTCGCTGGCACGGTCGTCCATTCGGGTTGCACTGCGTTCTGAGATTTCTGCCACCGCAGTTTCTTTGATAATATCGCTTGGGGTAGCGGCGGTACTTGCCACCGGGCAGGTGCAACTAATGTCGCCCACGGTGCGGAAACGCACAGAGCGGATAACGCTTTCTTCATTCGGGCGTTTTGGCGTTAATGGCGTCACAGGAACGAGCAAGCCGTTGCGCTCTACCACTTCGCGCTCGTGAGCATAATAAATTGGTGGTAATTCTAAATTTTCTCGTTCGATATATTGCCAAATGTCCAATTCCGTCCAGTTTGAAATAGGGAAGACACGCATATTTTCGCCTTTGTGCAGTTTTGCATTGTAAAGCGACCATAATTCAGGGCGTTGTGCTTTTGGATCCCATTGACCAAATTCGTCACGGAAAGAGAAAATACGCTCTTTGGCACGGGCTTTTTCTTCATCACGGCGCGCACCGCCCATTAAGGCATCAAACCCTTGTTCTTCAATGGTTTCAAGCAAAGTCACCGCTTGGGCTGCGTTACGCGAATCTGTTTCTTTACGCAATACCACCGTGCCTTTAGCAATAGAATCTTCCACGTGCCCCACAATCAATTTGGCATTGAGTTTTTTCACTTGCTCATCACGGAATTGGATCACTTCCGGATAGTTATGCCCTGTGTCGATATGCACTAAAGGGAACGGTAACACCAATTCACGCCCTTCTAATTGGAAGGCTTTGCGTGCAAGGGCAAGTAACACCACGCTGTCTTTACCGCCTGAAAACAGCAATGCAGGATTGCTACATTCAGCCACTACTTCACGGATAATGTAGATGGATTCCGCTTCCAGCCAATCAAGATGACCGTTTTCGATTTGGTTTTGTGTTGTCATATTTTTATGATCCTTTTATTCTGGTAATTCTTCCAATTAATTAGAAATCGTTTTCGCCGATGGCGACCTACTTTTCTTTGCTTGTGCAAAGCAAAGTAGGCAAAAGAAAGCACACCCCGACTTCGCCGCTTTTCTTCGCTTTGTTGAAATTTTCTTCACGGAAAATTAGTAAACTCGCTTCGCTCAAACAAACTAATTTTCCTAAAAATTTCAAGTCGCTCAGGCGTCTCAGACGGGGACCCCGTTTTAAACTGAGCGTCAATAAAAGTGCGGTTATTTTTGTTTTATTTATGCAATCCACACTCTTTGCTGTCTTTGTTTTCCCACCACCAGCGGCCTGCGCGGATGTCTTCGTTTGCTTTGACCGGGCGGGTACAAGGTTCACAGCCGATGCTTGGGTAGCCTTGTTTGTATAGGGCGTTGTAGGGGATTTTATGTTTTAAAATATATGCCCAAACGTCCATTTCAGACCAATCAAAGATCGGGTTGTATTTGTCTATGCCGCGGCTTTCGTCTTTTTCGTGGAAGGCTAATTCTGTGCGTGTGACGGACTGTTCGCGGCGTTGTCCTGTCAACCAGCTATCCGCGGTTTTTAATGCACGGTTAAGGGGTTCGATTTTGCGGATAAAACAACATTCACGGCGTAATTCCACGCTGTCATAAAACGCGAATTTGCCTTTTTCGCGATCATAGGTTGCAGCAGCTTCGGGGTTGGGATAGAACAACTCAAAGGCTAAATTAGGGTAAGTGGTTTTCACCGCATCGACTAAAGCCAAGGTTTCCGGATTTAACCGCCCTGTTTCTAAGGTAAACACGCTGATCTTTGCCTGCGTTTTGGCAATTACATCGGTAATCACCATATCTTCTACCGCAAGGCTGCTGGCAAACTTGGCATTTTTTTGCACCGCGGCAATTTGCTGAATTCGCTCAAAAAGCGCGGTTTCTTTTGCGACTAAATTGGCAAAATCTTGTTCTGTTGGTTGGGGGATTGCCCACAGGGTTGGTTTCATCATCATTATGCTTCCCACATTCAAAATAAAAACTTATGCAACACGCAAACTGCCTAATAAAAACTTATGCAACACGCAAACTATCTAAAGTAAAGTGCGGTGGTTTTTGTGCCAATTTATCTTCGCCAAACCACGCTAATTTATGATGTAACGCCACCACTTCGCCCACCACAATTAAAGCCGGTGTTGGGGCATTTTCGGCAATCTCGGCAAGCTGAGCTAATGTGCCAATCTGCGTTTTTTGTGTTTCTTGCGTGCCTTGCGAAATAACCGCAATCGGGGTTTCTGCGGCTCTGCCATATTGTTGTAACCGATCTGCAATATCCTTGGCTTTTAATGTCCCCATATAAATCACCAAGGTTTGATTGCTGCGTGCCAAGGTTTGCCATTCAATATCGCTAGCATCGGCTTTGCGATGACCTGTGACAAACACCGCACTTTGCGCATAATCGCGATGGGTTAATGGAATACCGGCATAAGCAGTGGCACCAATGGCAGCAGTAATCCCAGGGACGACAGAAAAAGGAATTTGATTTTCTGCCAACACTTCCAATTCTTCGCCACCACGCCCAAACACAAAAGGATCGCCGCCTTTTAAACGCACTACTCGCTTACCTTGTTGGGCGTATTGCACTAATAAACTATTGGTATCCTCTTGCGCCACTTGTTGACCTTGCGCACGTTTGCCCACAAACACCAATTCTGCATCGCGACGCACTAAGCCTAAAATTTCTTCGGACACTAAGGCATCATATAAAACAATGTCCGCCTGCTGAATTTCCTGTAATCCTTTTAAAGTCAACAGCCCTGCGTCTCCAGGACCTGCGCCCACTAACGCCACAGAACCGCCTTGATAATCTGCTTTTAACTGCAATTCTAATTCTTGTTTGGCTTGCTCAATTTGGCGATTTTTTAGTAGTTGCGCAAAACGTCCGTTAAATAAACTTTCCCAAAAACGGCGGCGTTCCGTAATGGTTTTTAATTTGCTTTTCACTTTGTGTCGCCATTTGCCTGAAATCTCTGCCATTGCACCTAAATGTTGTGGCAATAAGGCTTCTAATTTTTCTCGTAATAAACGTGCCAACACAGGCGCCGCACCGCCGCTGGAAATGGCCACTTGAATCGGACTGCGATCAATAATCGAAGGAAAAATAAAGCTGCAATGATCTTGATCATCTACCACATTTACTAATTTTTGTTGGCTTTCCGCCACCACAAACACGCGATGATTCAGTTGCTCATCATCGGTTGCGGCAATCACAAAAAAAACTGACCGCACTTGATCGGCATGGAATGTTTTTCCCAACCAAATGATACGTTGTTGCTGTAAAAGTGCGGTTAATTCGGCATTTAATTTTTGTGCCACAATGCGCACTTCAGCATTGGCTTTTAACAACAAGCTCACTTTACGCGCCGCCACCGCACCGCCGCCCACCACCAACACGGGACGGTTGTTTAAATCAGCGAATAAAGGAAAGTAATTCATTTTTTAGCTCCTTGCGCTTTAATATAAAGCTGATCAAATCCTGCGTTATCGGCAAAATGTTCCCTGTTAATTTTTGTCCAATCACCAAAGGTTTCATTCACATCAAAGGTCTTTACAGGCGGAAAAAGTGCGGTGAATTTTTGCAACGTTTTAGGATTGCTCGGACGAAAATAGTTTTTTGCCGCTAATTCTTGTGCCTTTTCAGACCAAAGCCCTTGCAAATAGGCTTGTGATAATTCGTGGGTTCCATTCATTTGGGTATTGGTGGTTTCCGCCACCAACACCGGCGTATAAGCCGTCAAACTCGGATACACCACCTCGAAACTCTCTTTCCCCAAGGCTTTCGCTGCTAATGCGGCTTCATTTTCAGGCGCGATTAACACATCGCCTAATTTACGTTGAGTAAATGAAATGGTCGCTCCTCGCGCGCCTGCTTCCAACATGGGCACATTCGCCAATATTTTCTGTATAAAAGCATTGACTTGCGCTTGATCTTGAAATTGTTGTTGGGCATAAGCCAACGCAGACAAATAAGCAAAACGACCATTGGCAGAAGTTTTTGGGTTAGCAAAAATCACTTTTACATCATCACGTGCCAAATCCGCCCAGTCTTGAATCCCTTTGGGATTGCCTTTATTGACTAAAAACACCATCACAGAACCAAATGGCGTGGCGTTATTGGGTAGAGCTTGTTGCCAGTTTTCTGCCACTAAACCTTTTTTCACCAACATATTAATATCGTTGCTTTGGGTCAGCGTCACCACATCAGCAGGTAAACCGCTGGCAACACTTAAGGCTTGCTTACTCGCGCCACCGTGGGACTGTGAAATTAATACTTCCGGATAAGCTTGACGAAATTCCGCATTATATTCTTTGTAAAAATCACGAATCACATCATAAGCCACATTAAGCAAGACCTGGTTAGGCTGATGGTTAGACTGACTTCCAAGAGTGATAAAGAAGGCAGCGCATAAAACGAATACAGCAAGAAAAATAACCGCGCTTTTCTTCATTTTGCACCTCTCTAATAACTTGGTCTTTTGCGACAACATCTGCAGCGTGAATTTATGTGTTGCAATTTATAAATCAAAATGATCAAATCCGAAAATAACAAAACCTTATTTGTTATAACTAAAGTGAATATTTAAACGTTTCACTTAATTCATTAAATTCAATTTAGTTATAACAAATAAAGTTTTGTTCTTTGCTTTCTACCAAAAGTGCGGTTATTTTTTTGCCCATGTTTTAGGGTCTGTTTAAAACAGATGTGAGAAGTTGAAAATCCTATGAGAACAGTTTTACCCTTTTTTAAGCGCGGATTAACTATGACGGCATTATGGTTAATTTCTATGATTATATTGCCGCTTACCTTATTAATCGCAACGGCATTGCAGCTAAAAGGCGTGGATATTTGGTCAATTGTGACAAGCGAAAGAGTCATGTCTTCGATTTTGCTTTCCTTCAAAATGTCCTTTATCGCCACTATCGTCAATCTCATTTTTGGCTTTTTGTTGGCATGGATTTTGGTGCGTTACAATTTTTGGGGCAAAAATATCGTGAATGCATTAATTGATCTACCTTTCGCGCTGCCCACTGCAGTGGCTGGTATTGCTCTCGCCTCTCTTTATGCGCCCACAGGCTTATTGGGTTCTGCCTTAGAAAAAATCGGACTTCAAATTGCTTATACACCAAGTGGTATCACTGTGGCTTTAATATTTGTGAGCTTACCTTTTGTTGTACGTGCCATTCAGCCTGTATTACAAAACCTTGATCCCAGTTATGAAGAAGCCGCAAGTATTTTAGGGGCAGGCAAATTTATCACCCTAACACGTGTGATCATTCCTGCGTTGCTACCTGCCATTATCGGCGGTGCCGGGATGGGGTTTGCGCGATCCTTAGGCGAATATGGCTCCGTCATTTTTATCGCGGGCAATGTGCCGCTGGTGTCGGAAATTGCGCCGCTGATTATTATGTCAAAATTGGATCTCTACGATGTTCAAGGGGCTTCTGTGGTGGCGTTATTGATGATTTCTATTTCTTTTATTTTGATTTTCTTGATTAACACGTTGCAATGGCAAGTGAGTAAAAAAATGACGCAGGTGAAATAATGAAAAACGTAAACAGTTGGCAAAAATGGACATTAATCGGCACTGGCTTGCTCTTTTTCGCCGTGATCTTACTGGCTCCACTCATCACCGTTTTTTATTACGCCCTTGAACAAGGCATTGAGTTATTTGTTCAATCCATTAGCAACGAAGAAGCGCAAAGTGCTATTTGGTTGAGTATTAAAGTGGCGTTAATTGTGTTGCCAATCAATGTGTTTATTGGTGTGGTGATGGCTTGGACCATTGCCTATTTTAATTTCAAAGGTAAAGCCATTTTAACCGCACTTTTAGACTTGCCTTTTTCCATTTCGCCTGTCGTGGTCGGTTTGATGTTTTTGCTGTTATTTGGTTTAGATGGTTTGATGGGGAAATGGTTAATCGAACAAGGTTTCCGTGTGGTTTTTGCTGTTCCCAGCATTGTGATTGTGACCTTATTTGTCACTTTTCCCCTTATCGTCAAATCCTTAATCCCAACCATGACGGCGCAAGGCAACAGCGAAGAACAAGCGGCGTTAATTCTTGGTGCCAGTACTTGGACACTATTTTGGCGTGTCACTTTACCGAAAATTAAATGGGCATTAATTTACGGGGTGATTTTAAGTAATGCGCGCGCCATGGGCGAATTTGGTGCGGTGAGTGTCGTCTCCGGGCATATTCGCGGCTTAACCAATACCATTCCCCTTTACGTAGAAATTAGTTACAACGAATACCAATTTATTGCGGCCTTTGCTTGTGCAAGTTTATTAGCCTTACTCGCAATTTTTACCCTTGGTTTACAAAATATTATCGGCTGGTTACAACAGCGAAAATTAAAAACTCAGCTTTAATGGGGAACCCTAATGTCAATTAAAATCGAAAATCTCCAAAAACATTTTGGCCATTTCCATGCCTTAAAAAATATTAATTTACAATTTAGCCGCAATCAATTAACCGCACTTTTAGGCCCAAGCGGTTGTGGCAAAACCACCTTATTGCGCACTATTGCCGGCTTAGAGTTTGCCGATAGCGGTCGAATTTGGTTTGAAGAGCGAGATGTAACAAATTTATCCGCTAAAGATCGCGGTGTGGGTTTTGTGTTTCAGCATTATGCTTTATTCCAAAATATGACAGTATTTGATAACGTGGCATTTGGGTTACAAGTAAAACCGCGCAAAACTCGCCCGAGCAAAGAAGAAATTTGTGAAAAAGTGACCGCACTTTTGCAATTAGTGAAGTTAGAACATTTGGCTCATCGCTATCCTAACCAACTTTCAGGCGGTCAGCGTCAACGTATTGCCCTCGCTCGTTCGTTGGCGGTTCAGCCTCAAGTGTTATTGTTGGACGAACCTTTCGGTGCATTGGATGCGCAAGTACGTAAAGAATTGCGTCGTTGGCTGCGTGATTTACACCAAGAATTGAATGTGACCAGTATTTTTGTGACTCATGATCAAGATGAAGCCTTAGATGTGTCCGATCGCATTGTGGTGATGAACCAAGGGCAAATTGAGCAAATTGATCATCCCAATGAAATCTATCATGCGCCACAAACCCCATTTGTCACCCAATTTGTGGGCGATGTGAATGTGTTTCATGGGCATATTGATCAAGGGAAATTGGTGATTGGCGAATTTGCCCATAATATTGACGCTCATCCGAATGTCACCACGCCGGTGGAAAACCAATCGGCAACGGCGTATATCCGCCCCTATGAACTAACGCTTTCGCGTTCAAGCGAAAATGCCCTCGCAGTCGGTAAAATCACGCATATTAACGCCATTGGTTTTATTGTTCGCATTGAAATCCAAAGTGCGCAAAGCGAGCAACCCATTGAAGTGATTTTAACCAAAGCCGCCTATTTGAATGCGCAATATCAGGTGAATGAACAGATTTATTTGGTACCGGATAAATTAAATTTATTCCAGCAAATGAATATTTAACCCTTGAATTGCCGAACCATAAACCCTTTCAGCGTTTACTGCACAAGACGGACGTTTCGACAGGCTCAACGACCGTCTTGTGCAACGGCTGCATAATATCGGAAAAAACATCCCGTCTATTCGCTATTTTGCCTTATTCCCCATAATGTCCCCAAATTGTGTAATGCCCTTTTGCGAAAAGTGCGGTAAAATCAGGGGGACTTTTTTATTATGGATACCAACTCTATGGCGATACGAATTCTTCCCGAAGATGAAATTAAGCAAGCGGCAAATTCATTTCAACATCCTGCACTACTCTTTGCCAATCCGAAAAACCTATATGAACGCCGTGCGAAGCGTTTACGTGATTTAGCCAAAGATCACCCTTTTGCGGATTATCTCAATTTTGCGGCTCAAGTGGTTGACGCACAGCTTGTGGCATTAACCGAAAATCCTTTAGCCAAACAAGACATTCAATTTGAAAGCATCCGTCCATTAGATGTCAAAAAATGGCAACGTGATGGAAAATGGCGTGAATATTTGACCGCACTTTTGGCAGAACTTAAACCCACGGCAAATGAAACCGTACAAGCAACGATCGAATGGCTTGAAAAAGCGGCCAATGATGAACTAGAACAACTTGCAGATCACTTATTGGCTCAAGATTTTACGCAGGTAGAAAGTGATAAAGCGATCTTTATTTGGGCGGCATTGTCTGTCTATTGGTTGCAATTAGCGCAACAATTACCACGCGGTACGCAAATTGAAAGTGCGGAAGGCTTACAATTCTGTCCGGTTTGCCATTCGGCCCCTGTGGCTAGCGTGATTCAGTTCGGTTCAAGCCAAGGATTGCGCTATGTGCATTGTTCATTGTGTGAAACGGAATGGAATATGGTGCGCGCGCAATGTACGAATTGTGGACATTCAAAAGAACTCGATTACTGGGCAATTGACGATGATAATGCGCCGGTTAAGGCGGAAAGCTGTGGAGATTGCCATAGTTATTTGAAAGTAGTTTACCAAGAAAAAGATCCTTATGTGGAACCTGTGGCTGACGATCTTGCCAGTCTTTTCTTAGATATTGAAATGGGTGAGAAAAATCTCAGCCGTAGCGGGTTAAATCCGTTTATCTTTCCGGCAGAATAGGAGACAACAATGACATATCAAGTAATCGCTTTTGATTTAGACGGCACATTGCTCAACCCTGAAAATCAAATTTTGGATGCCAATAAACAAGCTATTCAGCAAGCTCGTGCTAAAGGGCTGAAAGTGGTTTTGGTGACAGGTCGCCATCATACTGCGGTTAAACCTTATTATGCGGAACTGGGGTTGGACACGCCGATTATTTGTTGTAACGGCACCTATATTTATCATCCTGCCACCGATGAAGTTAGCCATACTAACCCACTTTCTGCGGAACAATGCCGCAAAGTGTTGGCAGTGGCAAAAAAATACGGCACACATTTATTGATGTATAGCCGTGACGCCATGAACTACACGGAACTGAATCCGCACATGACAAAATTTTTGCAGTGGGCAAATTCTTATGACAACTCTTTGCGTCCGAATATTTGTCAAGTTGCCGGCTTTGAGCCGATGATTGAAGATCCGAATGAAATTATTTGGAAATTTGTCATTAGCGCGCCAAACCGTGAAGCCATGGAAAGTGCGGTGAAAGAATTGCCTGTTTCTGAATTTAGCGCGGAATGGTCTTGGGTAGATCGCGTGGATTGCTCATCAAACGGCAATACCAAAGGGGCTAAACTGGCGTTATTGCTTAAAGAATGGGATATCGATCCGCAACATGTGATTGCCTTTGGCGATAATCATAATGACATCAGTATGTTAACTTCCGTGGGCTTAGGCGTGGCTATGGGCAATGCGGAAGATGAAGTGAAATCGCAAGCCAAAGCAGTGATTGGTTCCAATGCGGACGCCTCTATCGCACATTATTTAACTGAACTATTAAAATAACTTTTACCTGAGGATTTTTTATGACAGAAGTGAAAAAACTCGATCCCGATACAGCCATTGATATGGCTTATGATATTTTCCTGGAAATGGCACCTGAAAACTTAGATCCTGCGGATATTATGCTGTTTAATCTGCAATTTGAAGATCGTGGTGCGGTTGAGTTTGTCGAAACCGCTGAGAATTGGGATGAAGAAATCGGCGTACTCATCGATCCTGATGAATACGCTGAGGTTTGGATTGGTTTAGTCAATGAGCAAGATGAAATGGATGATATTTTTGCTAAGTTCTTGATTTCACACCGTGAAGAAGATCGTGAATATCATATTGTGTGGAAGGAATAATTGATGACAAATTTGGTTTTATTACATATCACCGGTGCATTTTTAAGCTTATCCTTACTCATTATTCGCGGCTTGATGCAACTCAATGGCAAAGACTGGCGCGCAGTAAAACCCCTTAAAATTTTACCGCACTTAGCGGACACCTTATTACTTGTTAGTGGGATTGCGCTCATTTTTAGTTTTGGTTTTTCATTGCAAACTTGGCTGATGGCCAAATTCCTGTGCTTTGTACTCTACGCCATTTTTGCAGGCAAATATTTTAGCCGTAAAACCACGCGCCCCAATGCGGTATTTTTCTTGCTCTCAATTTTGGCATTTAGTGCGGCGATGTTATTAGGTTATCACCACTAAAACGAGCAATATTCACCAGATATGATGTCACTATAAGACAAAGCTGAAATGACGGTTGGTGAGCCTGTCGAACCAATCGTTATTCAGTCTTGCGCAATCACTACATCATCCCAGATCTCTCAATTTCCTTACCCCATAAATTTCCCGTTGTGCTAAATTAATTTTCACTTCTACCCCAAACGCCCTTGCAAGATTTTCTGTATTTAACACCGCTTGTGTTTCGCCGTGAGCAAGGATTTTGCCTTTATCCAATAAAATAATTTCATCACAAAAGCGGTAGGCTAAATCTAAGTGATGAATTGCCACCACACAGGTTTTCTGCGGTGTGAGGGCTTTAAGCTGTTCCATCATATCAATTTGATAATAGGGATCTAACGGGGCAATAGGTTCGTCAGCAAGCAATAATGGAGCTTGTTTGATACAACAACGAGCCAGTTGTACTCGAGCTTTTTCGCCACCTGAAAGTTGTTGGAACGGCTTTTCAAGGAGGTGAGAGATAGAAAATTGTTCGGAAACCGACCGCACTTTTGCTTGCTCGTTTTTTGTGGGCGAAGCCAAACCCAGTGCGATTACATCATAAACGGATAAATCCCAATGAATTTGGGTATTTTGAGCAAAATAGGCAAGCTGTTCGCTTTTCTGTTTGGCGGTCATTGCGGATAATTTGCAATTTCCGAGCCAAATCTCACCGCTTGTAAGCGGTAAGATCCCTGCGATACTTTTCAATAAGGTGGATTTCCCTGCCCCGTTTGCCCCCATAATGCCGATAAGTTTGCCTTGTGGGATATGGCAACTGATGTTGGATAAACCGAATGTCAGGCTGACGTTTTCCAGTTTAATCATTTGCCATTCTCCGTTGCTGTGTTAATAAAATCCAAATCAAAAACGGCGCGCCGATAATTGCCGTAAGCGTTCCCACATAAATATGGGAAAAGAACGGCAAATATAAAATACAGAGATCGGCAATCAGTAAAATTAATGCCCCTATCAAACCGCTTGTAAGGTAAAGCTGTGATGGGCGTTTTTTCAGAATAATACGAGCCAAGTGCGGTGCAATTAAGCCGATAAAGCCGATGGTTCCTGTTTGCGGAATGGTTGCCCCCACTAATAAGGCAACACCCAAAGTGGTAATGAAAAAGCTACGTTTGGGGTCTATGCCCATTGTGCTTGCAGTTTCTTCGCCGAAGGTGAGCAAATCAAGGTAACGGCGTTGTTGATAAAGACAGAACAATCCCAACAGGATAATCGGTAATGAAATCAATAAGGTATCTAATTTCGCCCACACCAACGAGCCTTGTAGCCAGCGGTAAAGTTCCGCCAACGCCCAAGGGCTTTCAGCGTTAGACAGCAACAAGGCAATCGCTGAACCCAGTAGCATATTGACCGCCAAACCGCTTAAAATCATCATTGTTGTACCGTGATTTTTGGCTATCAAATAGACCAATAAAAAGCTCAACAACGCCCCCAGCACACCGCTAATCAACAATAGGGTAAAGGGGACAGAAAAATAGTACAGAATAAAAACACTGGCAGTTGTCGCCCCGTTTGCACTCCCCAACAAACCAGGGCTTGCCAGCGGATTTTGAAATATCCCCTGCATTGCATTGCCAGCCACTGCCAAACTTGCCCCTGTTAGCACGGCAAGTAAAATCCGTGGCAGACGAATATCCCACAACACAAGCGGTCGCATATCCGTCACAATTCCGTCCGCACATCTCAATGCTGAAAAATCGTTAAGGTCGTACCAACTTGCTAGGCTAATAATAGCCAGAAGCAAGAGCAAAAGTGCGGTGTTAAGTTGGGTTGTTTTGTTCATCGTTTTATTTAATTATTTTGATCGTTCTTTAGCCACTTCTTCAATAAGCTGAGAAAAAGAGATCGCATTTTTCGGGGTAATTACGGGCTGACCCGTTTTGCTTTCAATCGCTTTTCGCGTATCGCCGGCAATACTTCCGCCTTCTTGAGCAATCTTTTTATTCTCTTCTAATCCTTGTGGGTTGGCAATCTGTGTTAGCTCGGTGGTGGTTGCTTCCGCCAACATATTTAGCACTAATTCAAGGGTGGACATATTGTCGCGTAAATTTTCTTTTTTTAACCCTTTGAAATCCTTATATTCTCTGGTTGTCATTCCGCTCCACGCTTTTGAGATTTCATTGGTTAAAATCGCAAATTCTCGCCCTTCTTTCACGCCGTGATCTAGCCAAGTATCCGTTAGTTCTTTTCGCACTTGAATAGCTTGTAATCGTTGATTGATCCATTCTCTTGTATAACCTTTTTTCAAATAGGTTTCCAAGGCGCGATCAATGGTTAATTCCGGGTCGATAATTTCATCAATCCGTTCTTTTCCAACCTGTGCCAACCACAATTTAAACGGCTCGGCTTTTGGGCTTGGGATAGATTGAATGATACGGAAAATGCCTTGCATATCAGCAACATCTGTATTGTATTTTTTCCCATCAGAAGACATCAGTTTCAGTTGTCGACAAATTGTCGACAACTCACTTTTTTCTTCATCACTCATTCTTTTTTTAACTCGGTACCAATAATCTCGTGGTTTGTCACTTTCGGTTAATACCGCAACCACATCAACAACACTAAAATACCACTCTTCTTGCTCGCTATCCCATAGGGAACGAATTTGATTTCCTTCAAATAATTTTATTGCATTACTCATTGTTATTCCTTAACCAAGATACTGTATGCAATATCATATCAAATTTTAAATACAGTACAATACTGTATAAGAAGAAATTTTACTTCCAATAAATTACTTACTTTAATTGCTTATAAATCAATTCGGCGCCCATCCATACACCATGATCAAAACAATAGGTATATTTCATTGGAAGCGTAAAGTGCGGTTGATTTTGGAAAACATTTTGCAAAAGTGGGTGTGTAAGTAGCTCTGCTTGTTCGTTATAGCCTTGTTTATCCGTCAAAGAAATTAAAATATTTGGTTGACTTAATACCACTTTTTCGAGCGAAAAATTTTGTGGGGTTAAAGCGGTTTTTAATGGCGTTAAACCTAAAAGTTGTAATAAGGCTTGGTAGTTCGGTTGTTGTGTATCGACCACACCTGTATCCGACAAAATCAGCGTATCGGTAAGCGGTTGATTTAGCTTTATATTTTGCGATTTTAATTGGGTAATCAGTTGCTCTGCTTTGGCTTGATTATCGGTCAATTTCCCTAGTTGCAAAATCAATTCAAAAAGCTGTTCGGGTGTTTGTGGGCTGTCGTTAATCGGCAGAATTTTTACGCCAAGCTGTTTGAGTTCTGCGATCAGTTGCGGATAAAACAGCTCGTTAATCAACATTGTTTTGTCTAAATAAGGCAGTAATTGGCTGAGTTGCGGTTCGAGCGTAGGCTTATCCTGATTGACTTTATCCAACATCATCAACGGATTTTTAGAATAAGGCGACATTGCCGCAATTTGTTCAGGGCGAGCGATTTCAGCCAGTAGGCGGTCGCTACAAAGCGTAAGCGAAACGAACTGTTCTTGTGCTAGCACCGTTGTAAACGGTAAGAAAAGCGCGGTGAAAAATGTGAGCGTTTTTTTCATAAAATGTAGATACCATAAGCTCATAATCATTCCCAATGTTATCAGTTTAGAGAAAATATAAAAATCCCTTTCGCTTGTTAAGAATTTGTTACAAGTAAATGCCAATTATGTGATCGAGATCAACTTTTTACTGGGAAATAAACGGGATGGGTTATAGATTTCCCAAACAAAAATGAGTATCCTAGATTCAATTAATCTAGCCTTTAAGTAGCTATTGTACAGGATATCCGTTGAACGTGTCGAATCGTTAGTCTTGTGCGAACACTCCGTGGTTCGATAAGCTCACCAACCGTGGTTAGACAGGCTCAGCAACCATTGTTCGACAGGCTCTCCGACGTTATGTTAACTGTGTGGAATTGCTACAAATTCTAGATTAAGTTATTTTTATAAAAATAAAAATCTTTTTACTTCACTTTTCCAAATGGAATAAGGATTATCTATGCAGATCACAAGACGTAAGTTCTTTAAGGTCTGTGCAGGTGGGGTGGCTGGAACCTCTGTTGCTGCGTTAGGCTTAATGCCTAGCCAAGCTCTAGCGGCTCCACGCGAATACAAATTATTACGTGCAAAAGAAACACGTCAAACCTGCACATATTGTGCTGTTGGCTGCGGTATGCTGATGTATAGCTTAGGCGATGGTGCAATGAATTCACGCGGAAAACTTACCCACGTTGAAGGTGACCCGGATCATCCGGTCAGTCGCGGTGCCTTATGCCCTAAAGGTGCAGGCGTATTAGACTTTGTAAACAGTCCAAATCGAATTCAATATCCTGAATATCGCGCCCCCGGTTCTAATAAATGGGAACGCATTTCTTGGCATGATGCCATTCATAAAGTCGCGAAATGGTTAAAAGATGACCGTGATGCCAACTTTGAAACCACCAACGCTGAAGGTACGCCGGTTAATCGTTGGTTAACGACAGGTTTCTTAACCGCATCTGCTGCCAGCAATGAAACAGCGCTTATCACCCAAAAATTCGCACGTGCATTCGGTTTATTAGTTTTAGACAACCAAGCGAGTACCTGACACGGACCAACGGTAGCAAGTCTTGCTCCATCATTTGGTCGCGGTGCCATGACTAACCACTGGGTTGATATTAAAAATGCTGACGTTGTCGTCGTCATGGGCGGTAATGCGGCCGAAGCTCACCCTGTGGGTTTCCGCTGGGCAATCGAAGCGAAAAAACAGAAAGGTGCAAAACTCGCGGTCATTGATCCGCGCTTTAACCGTACTGCTTCTGTGGCGGATTTCTATTCTCCAATTCGTTCAGGTACAGATATTACCCTTTTATTAGGGGTTATCAAATATTTACTTGATCACGATAAAATTCAACATGAATATGTTAAACACTATACCAATGCGTCTTTCTTAATTAATGAAGGTTTTGGTTTTGAAGAGGGCTTATTTACCGGCTATAACGAAGAAACGCGTAGCTACGATAAATCAACTTGGTCTTATCAATTAGATGAAAACGGTCAACCAAAACGTGATTTAACGCTTCAAGATCCACGTTGTGTCATCAACTTGTTGAAAAAACACGTAGAACGTTATACACCTGAAATGGTAGAGCGTATTTGTGGCACTAAACAAAAAGCATTCTTAGAATTTGCTGAATTAGTGGCTTCAACAGCTGCACCAAACAAAACCTTAACTATTTTGTATGCCTTAGGTTGGACACAACATACAGTGGGTGCACAAAACATTCGTTGTATGGCGATGATTCAGTTGCTTTTAGGGAATATCGGTATGGCAGGTGGCGGTATCAACGCATTGCGTGGTCACTCAAACGTACAGGGTACGACAGATATGGGCTTGTTCCCGTCTATGTTACCAGGCTATATTCCGTTACCGATTGAAACCGACACCTCATTAGAAGCATTCTTAAATCGTATTACACCAAAAACGACGGTGGACGGTCAGACGAACTACTGGCAAAACACGCCAAAATTTATGGTGAGTATGTTAAAAGCTTTCTATGGTGACAATGCAACCAAAGACAATGAATTTGGTTTCCATAATCTTCCTAAACAATACAAGAAGAAAATGGATCATATGCAATACATTGACTTAATGGATCAAGGTAAAATCAACGGCTATATCTGTCAGGGCTACAACCCGATTGCATCATATCCGAACACCAACAAGATTATTTCAGCCTTAAGCAAATTAAAATTCTTAGTGGTAATGGATCCATTAAAAACCGATACTTCTGAATTCTGGCAAAATCACGGTGAATATAACAACGTGAAACCAGAGGATATTCAAACGGAAGTATTACGTTTACCCACTATCTGTTTCGCTGAAGAAGATGGATCAATTGCGAATTCTGGTCGTTGGTTGCAATGGCACTGGAAAGCGGCTGAAGCACCAAAAGAAGCCAAACCGGATGTAGATATTCTTTCTGAAATCCGTGAAGTGATGCTTGAAATGTATGAAAGAGAAGGCGGTCCTTCTATTGATACCATTAAAGCCATGACATGGAACTACAAAAATCCGCTTGAACCAAAAGCAGATGAGGTGGCGAAAGAAAATAACGGTTATGCGTTAGAAGATCTTTATGATGCAAACGGCAACTTAATTGCGAAAAAAGGCGACTTATTATCTAGCTTTGCGCAATTACGTGATGACGGAACGACCTCTGCGGCAATCTGGATTTATACCGGTCAGTGGACGCCAAAAGGTAACCAAATGGAAAACCGTGATAACTCAGACCCTTCAGGTTTAGGTAATACATTAGGTTGGGCATTTGCATGGCCAATGAACCGCCGCGTGCTTTACAACCGTGCATCAGCGGATTTATCAGGCAAACCTTGGGATCATAAACGTCAGCTTGTTAAGTGGAATGGTAAAAACTGGAACTATATTGATATCGCAGACTTCGGTACTGCACCGCCAAATAGTAATGTGACCCCGTTTATTATGAATAATGATGGTGTAAGCCGTTTATTCGCCTTAGATAAAATGGCAGAAGGTCCGTTCCCTGAGCATTATGAGCCAATTGAAACCCCAATTGGTACGAACCCGCTTCATCCGAATGTAGTTTCAAACCCTGTGGTACGTATCTTAGCGAACGATAAAGATAGTTTTGCTCAAGATGCAAGTGAATTCCCTTATGTAGCAACCACTTACCGCTTAACAGAGCATTTCCACTGGTGGACGAAGAATGCGGATCTCAACATGATTGCGCAACCTGAACCATTTGTTGAAATCAGTGAAGAATTAGCGGCATTAAAAGGCATTCGCCATGGTGATGTGGTGAAAATCACTTCAAAACGTGGTTACATTAAAACTAAAGCGGTCGTCACTAAACGGATCAAAACGCTCGAAGTGAATGGTCAAAAAGTACATACTGTGGGAATTCCATTACATGGTGGCTTCATCGCGGATGGACGAAAAGCCCATTTAACTAACCGTTTAACCGGACGCGTGGGGGATGCAAATACCCAAACCCCTGAATATAAATCGTTCCTTGTGAACATTGAGAAAACCACGGAGGCACTATAATGTCTGAAGTACAAGATCAAAACATTATCAAGATCTCCGCTACATCAAGTATCACGCCACCACCACAAGCACGTAAGCACGTGGTGGAAGTTGCTAAACTCATTGATGTTTCTGCTTGTATTGGCTGCAAAGCCTGCCAAGTAGGTTGTTCTGAATGGAACGACCTACGCGCACCACAAGAAGAATGCGTGGGGGTTTATGATAATCCTCGCGATATGAATGCGAAACAATGGACTGTGATGAAGTTCAGTGAAGTGGAAGAAAATGATCGCCTTGAATGGTTAATCCGTAAAGACGGTTGTATGCACTGTTCTGAACCAGGCTGTTTAAAAGCCTGCCCGGTTCCCGGTGCAATCATCCAATACGCTAACGGTATCGTAGATTTCCAATCAGATAAGTGTATCGGTTGTGGTTACTGTATTGCAGGTTGTCCGTTCAATGTACCAAAAATGAACGATGAAGATAACCGTGTGTACAAATGTACCCTTTGTGTTGATCGCGTCAATGTTGGTCAAGAGCCTGCTTGCGTTAAAACCTGCCCAACAGGTGCAATTCGTTTTGGCTCAAAAGAAGAAATGTTGCACTATGCGGAAACCCGCGTTGCAGATCTCAAATCTCGCGGTTACCAAAATGCTGGCATTTATGACCCACAAGGCGTAGGTGGTACGCATGTTATGTACGTGTTACATCATGCTGATAAACCTGAACTCTATTCCGGTTTGCCGAAAGATCCAAGCATTGATATGACAGTAACCTTATGGAAAGACGTATTAAAACCAGTGGCGGCTGTGGCAATGGGCGGTTTAGCACTTGCTGAAATTGCACACTATGTCGCCGTCGGGGCCAATGTAGAAGAAGATGTGGAAGATCACCACACCAAATTCGAAACACTCGAAACTGCAGAGAAAAAAGCGGCTGAACGCCGTCAAAAAGGAGCGTAAGAATGAGTAAAAAAGCAAAACTCACGGAAATCACGCAAGAGACCAAAATCATTCGCCATAAATATCCGGCACGTGTGAGCCACTGGTTTCTTGTTATCGCTTTCTTTATGACGATG
Source organism: uncultured Actinobacillus sp. (assembly GCF_945915845.1). Classification (GTDB taxonomy): domain Bacteria; phylum Pseudomonadota; class Gammaproteobacteria; order Enterobacterales; family Pasteurellaceae; genus Exercitatus. The sequence goes on from NZ_CAMEFX010000015.1 coordinate 34,030, forward strand.
TTTACCGGTGTGGCATTCTTCTTTCCTGATTTCTCATGGCTGCATGAGATTTTAGGCACGCCACAACTGGCTCGTGCCGTCCATCCAATCACGGGTATCATTATGTTTATTGCGTTTATTATCATGGCATTCATTTATGCGCATCATAATATTCCTGAAAAAAATGATATTCGCTGGCTGAAAGGCATTGTTGAAGTACTGAAAGGCAATGAACACAGCGTCGCCTATAACGGCAAATATAACCTTGGTCAAAAAATGCTGTTCTGGACATTAATTTTGGCAATGGTTACCTTGCTAGTTACAGGTATCATTATGTGGCGTAAATACTTCAGCGGCTACTTTAGTGTCACGACTTTACGTATCGCCATCCTGCTCCACTCTGCCAGTGCCTTTGCCTTATTTACAGGTATTCTAGTGCATATTTACATGGCCTTTTGGGTCAAAGGCTCAATCCGCGGAATGGTTGAAGGCTGGGTAACGGTACGTTGGGCGAAAAAACACCACCCGAAATGGTATCGTGAAGAAGTCTTACCTGAATTAGAAAAAGAAATCGAAGCGAATAAAAACGTGAAGTGATTAAAATAAAACAAAGTGCGATAAACTCAAATTTATCGCACTTTTTGTCTATTATGCCTTTGTCTATGCTCTCTCCTATTCACCCTATTAACAAACCCTACACGATCCGTATAGGGTTACTTAATCAGGGTTACTTAATCCGAGTTGCTTTACAGCCTGTTCTGAACAACCATTATTTACCTTGCTGTTCCAATTCATTGGCTTGTCGAGAAAGCTCACGTGATTCACTGGATAATTTCTGAGAAAGTGCCGCGGCAGCTTTAGATTCTGCAGCTAATTTATTAACTGTTTCATTCGCTGCAATAATTTCTGCCGCTTTTTGTTCCACTAAGCGATTCCCCTCTTCCGTTCCTTTGGCTAACTCAGCGTTCATTTCATTACGTTTTTGTTCAATCTGAACCACCAACGCTTCAGCTTCCTTCGCTTTATTTTGTGCTAATGTCGCTTGTTCCACAGCCTGTGCCATTTTTTCTGCTGCTAATTGCTTTAAACTTACCGATATCTTGGTTTCTTGCACTGGTGCCGGTTGTGAGGCACTTTGTTCGGCTTGTGGTTGAGTTGCCTGTTGAGTTGCAGTTTGTTCAGCTTGTGGTTGAGTTGTCGTTTGTTCAGGTTGAGCTGGCACCGGTGCTGCAGTTTTTTGCGTTTGATCGCAAGCAGTCACAAACAATGTCGCCCCTAATACAATAGTTAATAATGATTTTTTCATACAATGTTATCCTTAAATACTGACTATATGTGCTAAATACGCTATCAAGCAAAAAATAGCACCTCCATTCTACTCCAAAGAGAAAAAATTAGCTAATTTCAAAAGAACATTATTTTTTAGGGAATCCCCCCCGAATTTTGTGATCGTTATTCCAAATTCCCCCATTTTTCATTGCACTCAGTTGTAAATACGGCAATATTTACCGCTATCTAAAGTGTGTTCATCCTTATGATTGACAAACATAAGATCCTGTTATTCTCCCTAATAAGGAAAGATGATGTTAAAAAGAGTGTGTATTAGATTCTTGTTACTTTTTATTATCCAAAGTGCGGTAGGAAATCCGCCGGATTTAATGTTGCTACAAAGCTATGACAAGCAAAATATTAGCGGTTGGGTTATGTCGGAAAAATTAGACGGTGTACGAGGTTATTGGGATGGGCAACAGCTTTACACCAGACAAAATCAACTTCTTACCCCACCCCATTATTTTCTCCATAACTTCCCTCCCTTTGCCATTGATGGGGAACTATTCTCTGCGCGTGGACAATTTGAAAAAATCTCATCCATTGTGCGCTCACAAAAGGATAAAGGCTGGGAAGATTTGGCGTTGTACGTTTTTGATGTGCCTTATGCCCAAGGCAATTTGCACGAACGCTTGGCAGTTTTGGCACAATATTTAAAGGATCACCCAACGGCACATATTAAAATTATTCCGCAAGTTCCCGTGCAATCGCCCCAACATTTGCAAGCATTTTTAGCGGAGATCGAACAAGTAGGTGGTGAAGGTGTGGTGGTGCGCAATCCCAATGCACCTTATGAATTTGGCAAACGTAGTTCGCAAATACTAAAAGTAAAAACAGCATTAGACGAAGAATGTACGGTTATTGAGCATCATCAAGGCAAGGGGCAATTTGAAAATATAATGGGATCATTGACCTGTGAAAATCATCGTGGACGTTTTAAAATCGGCTCTGGATTTAATTTAGAAGAACGTACAAATCCGCCGCCTATCGGTTCGGTCATCACGTATAGATACCGTGGTTTGACCAATTCAGGTAAACCACGGTTTGCTACTTATTGGCGTGAAACTAAAAATTATCCTTAGCTATGCGCAATGTTTTAAATGCTTCAACTGTTTTCGTTTGTAAGAACGGGTTAATTTGACGTTCTAACGCTAAGGTCGTCGGCAAGCTCGGGCGATGTTCCGCGCGTAGATATTCCACTAAAACACGCTGTTTTTCTACCGCACTTTTATCTTGCACAGCGGTTTTCGCAAAGGCAAGGTTACTCAATGTGTATTCGTGGGCCGGACAAACCAGCGTATTATCCGGTAAGGCATTAATACGTTGTAATGACTGAAACATTTGTGCATAGTCACCTGTAAAAACACGCCCACAGCCGGCGGAAAATAAGATATCGCCACAAAATAAATGCCCATCAACCATATAGCTGACGTGCTGTTCTGTATGGCCTCCTGTCGGGATAACTTGAATTTGATAATCCCCCACAACAATAACGCCTTCATCCACAATTTGCGTCGCCCCCTTTTCTGCACATTCACGAGGACCATAAACCGGCACATCAGGAAATACCTGCTTAAAATCGGCCACCCCACCTACATGATCATCATGTTTATGTGTTAATAACACCGCCACAACAGACAGTTGATGTTGGTATAAAAAAGGCAATAAATTTTTTATTTCCGGAAGATCGATCACAATTACAGAATAATTTTCTCGTCCATAAACCCAAATATAGTTATCATTAAGAGCAGGAATCGGTGTTAGCATAAAATATCCTTGGAGTTCATTATGAAATGGCATGCAAAATACCCTCACGCGTTAAACTTGCCGCTCAGTTGGCAGCAATTACCCAATGGTATAGCGTATTCTACGCTAATTGAACAATATTTTAAAAACTGGTTTCCCCGAATACTCGGGAAACGCTTACTCAAATTTGGCGGATTAAGCGCGGAAATTCATTGTGCAACAGCATGTCAACAAGTTTTACTTACCCCTGAAACGCAAGAAAAACTCACCGCACTTTGTCAGCAAAATCAGATCATTCTCATCGAAGACAGCCTTCAAAAACTGCCTTTCGGCGAGGGTACTGTAGATGCTTGCCTGTTGGCACACACTCTAAACTTTACCCAAGATCCTCATCTGTTATTACGTGAAACTTCGCGAATTTTGAGTGATGATGGTTATGTGTTTATTTCACTTTTTAATCCATTAAGTAAATTGTTATTTAAGCGATATTTGGGGCATTTTCCCTATCGTCATTTTTGTCATTGGCGTGTAATGGATTGGTTGGAATTATTGGGATTTGAAATTTTAGATTATCAACATCTTCCCCTTAAACATGAGTTAAAAGGCTTAGCGTCTCTTTCTGTCATTGTGGCACAAAAACACACTCTACCGCTGTCTTTACAACCCCAAAAAGTGCGGTTTAAAAATCCTGAGATTTTAAATCCTGCTCAAGCCTTTAAAGAAACGTCGTCATAGAAAATAACACTTGAGCCCTAGGCTTTTTTCACCTATTATGCCTGCGATTTTCAGGAGAAATATATCAATGACAGAACAAACTTTTATCCTAGGCAAAGACGCTGCATTAGAAGACAGTATTGCCAAATTCCAACAAAAATTAACCGCACTGGGTTTTAATATTGAAGAAGCTTCTTGGCTTAACCCTGTACCCAATGTGTGGTCTGTACATATTCGAGATAAAGATTGCCCGCAATGTTTTTCTAACGGCAAAGGCGCAAGCCAAAAAGCGGCATTAGCTTCTGCCTTAGGGGAATATTTTGAACGTCTTTCTACCAATTATTTCTTTGCGGATTATTATTTAGGTCAAGATATTGCCAACGGTGATTTTGTACATTATCCAAGCGAAAAATGGTTTGAAATCGAAGATGAAGAAACCTTGCCTGAAGGGATTTTAGACGATTATTTGTTAGGTTATTTTGATCCTGAAGGTGAATTAACCCCTGAGTTATTAGTCGATCTGCAATCGGGTAATTATGATCGCGGTATCGTGGCAATGCCTTATGTGCGCCAGTCCGATCAACAAACTGTTTACATTCCTCAAAGTATTATTGCGAACTTGTATGTTTCAAACGGAATGTCGGCAGGCAACACCAAAAATGAAGCGCGCGTACAAGGTTTGTCAGAAGTATTCGAACGTTATGTCAAAAACAAAATTATTGCGGAAGCCATTAGTTTGCCGCGTATTCCTGATGACGTGATTGCGCAATATCCCACCATTCAAGCGTCTATCCAAAAATTGGAACAAGAAGGCTTCCCAATTTTGGCGTACGATGCATCATTAGGCGGTCAATACCCTGTTATTTGTGTGATTTTATTAAATCCAAATAACGGCACCTGTTTTGCCTCCTTTGGGGCACACCCGAATTTCCAAGTGGCATTTGAACGTACTGTCACAGAATTATTGCAAGGTCGTAGCTTAAAAGATCTCGATGTTTTTGCCCCTCCGTCTTTCAACAACGATGATGTAGCAGAACACGCTAACCTTGAAACACACTTTATTGACTCAAGCGGTTTAATTTCTTGGGATCTCTTTAAAAATGACGCGGATTATCCTTTTGTTCACTGGGATTTCTCAGGCACCACCCAAGAAGAATATGCAAACTTAATGAAGATCTTCAATGAAAACGGTAAAGAAGTGTACATTATGGATTACAACCATTTAGATGTATACGCCTGTCGTATTATTGTGCCATCAATGTCGGATATTTATCCTGCCGATGACTTAGTGTATGCCAATAACAATATGGGAATGGACTGGCGCGAAATCTTGCTTGATTTACCACATTTCCATCATGATGAAGAAACCTATCAAGAATTACTCGATGAATTAGATGAGCAAGGTATTGATGACGCAACACGTGTACGCGAATTTATTGGTATTGTGCCACCACCAAAATCAGGCTGGACGACATTACGCGTAGGTGAATTAAAATCAATGCTTTATCTTGCCTTAGGCGATTTAGAGCTTGCGCTGGATTGGGCGAACTGGACATACAATATGAACAGCTCCGTCTTTACCCCTGAACGCGCCAACTACTATCGCTGTTTAATCAGCTCAATGGAATTGTTCCTAGATGAAGAACGTGATACTGAACAATATCGTATGGTCTTTGAGAAAATGTACGGTAAAAGCGCGGTGGATTTTGCCTGGAATGCTGTTCAAGGTGGTAATCCATTCTATGATTTATTAGCCGATGATGAACATTTGCAAAAATTTGAAGCGCATCAAAAATTACTTGCGGCTTATGCAAAACTGCAAAAAGCTAAACGGGAAAATTGGAAATAAAACAACGTCCTTATAGGCAGGGGTTACCCTGCCCTATTCTCATCAAATTTCAGGTTATTGGGAGCCATTACAATGAACAATCTCACACTTGAACAAGTCATTAACCAAAAACTCAACTGCAACGCAATTAAGGATTACGCACCAAATGGTTTACAAGTTGAAGGAAAAGCCAACATAAAAAAAATCATTACAGGTGTCACGGCTACACAAGCATTAATTGATGCTACCGTTGCCAAAAATGCGGATGCCATTTTGGTTCATCACGGTTATTTTTGGAAAAGCGAAAATCCCTGTATTCGCGGCATGAAAGGCAAACGTATAAAAACCTTGTTAGTGAATGATATTAACTTATACGGCTACCATTTACCTTTGGATATTCACCCGGAATTAGGCAATAATGCTGAACTCGCGCGTTTACTGGGCATTGAGAATTTACAACCCTTAGAAAGCTCCCAAAACAGTATCCCAGTATGGGGGGAATTGGCAGAACCTATGACGATTGAGGCTTTTGCCGCAAAAATCTCACAGATGCTCCATCGCCAACCTACAGTCTGCAATGCAGAAGAACTCACACAAAATCCACCGCACTTAATCCGTAAAGTCGGCATTTGTACCGGTGGCGGACAAGGTTATATCGATCTCGCGGCTCAAATGGGTTGTGATGCCTTTATCAGCGGTGAGATTTCCGAACAATCCACCCATTCCGCACGCGAACAAGGTATTCACTACTTCGCTTGCGGTCATCACGCCACAGAACGCTACGGCATAAAAGCCTTAGGCGAATGGCTCGCTAAAACTTATGAGCTAAATGTGGAATTTGTGGATATTGATAATCCTGCCTAATGCCTAAATAGCGATCTCAAAACACTATTTTTGTGATCGCTATTCCATTTATCACCTCTATCACTTGTTAAAGTTAGCTTCTCTTTTTATTGTTTAATCACTTGAAAAACGTACCCTGTACAACTAAAATAAGGAGAAGCTCATGATAGATAAATGGCTGACATTTATCGAAACACCCATTTTTGCCGAAGAACGTGAAAAATTGCTTCCTGATGATGAATATCAACGATTTCAAGCCTATATGCTGGAAAATCATCATCTTGGGGATTACATTCCAAATACCGGTGGTTGTCAAAAAATTCGTTGGAAGTTAGAAAGTAACCATAAAGGTAAAAGTGGTGGGATTAGGGTGATTTATTACGTAGTGACAAATAAAGATAAACTTTATATGGTTACCGCATACGCTAAAAGTCAAAAGGAAAATATCTCAGACGCAGAAAAAGCTATTATGCGAGCCATTGTTCAAAAATTAGAAAAGGAATGATTATGGACAAAAAATTATTTGAACGTTTAGTAACAGGTTTAGAACAAATGGTCGCTATTGAAAAAGGCGAGTTAGAAGTTCCCCCTGAAAATATTCACCGCTTTCGTATTCCTAATACGAAAAAAATTCGTGCCGATAGTCATTTAAAACAAGAAGAATTTGCCAAAGCATTAGGGGTCAGCAAATCCCTTGTGCAATCTTGGGAAACACAACGCCGAATTCCCAATGGTTCCTCATTGAAACTGCTCTTTTTGTTAGAAAAACAACCCGATTTAATTAATGAACTTCGGGCACTATAAACCATGAAAAATCACTAAGGAAACTGGCAAATTCGCTCATCGGCTTTGTAATTAACGGACATTTCCGCTATACTACGCCAGATTTTTTAAGCACAATTTTTAAACAACCAAAATAGGATTTCAAAATGGGTATTTTAACGGGTAAAAAAATCTTAGTTACAGGTTTAGCCAGCAACCGTTCAATCGCATACGGCATTGCAAAAGCCATGAAAGAACAAGGCGCGGAATTAGCCTTTACGTATTTAAACGAAAAATTACAACCGCGTGTTGAAGAATTTGCCAAAGAATTTGGTTCAGACATCGTGTTACCATTAGATGTTGCCACAGATGAAAGCATCACAAACTGCTTCGCGGAATTAAGCAAAAAATGGGAAAAATTTGACGGTTTTGTGCACGCTATCGCCTTTGCACCGGGTGATCAATTAGACGGCGATTATGTCAACGCAGCAACACGCGAAGGCTATCGTATTGCTCACGACATCAGTGCTTACAGCTTCGTAGCAATGGCACAAGCTGCACGTCCTTTCTTAAACAAAGACGCTGCATTATTAACCCTTTCTTACTTGGGTGCTGAACGCGCAATTCCTAACTACAACGTGATGTGTTTAGCCAAAGCATCCCTTGAAGCGGCAACACGCGTTATGGCAGCGGATTTAGGTAAAGAAGGTATCCGTGTTAACGCAATCTCTGCAGGTCCAATCCGTACTTTAGCGGCATCAGGTATCAAAAACTTCAAGAAAATGCTTTCTGCATTCGAGAAAACTGCACCACTAGGTCGCACAGTCACCATTGAAGATGTGGGTAATTCCGCTGCATTCTTATGCTCTAACTTGGCTTCAGGCGTAACAGGTGAAATATTACATGTTGACGCAGGTTTCAGCATTACGGCAATGGGCGAATTAGGTGAAGAATAATTCTTCAATTTAACTATTTTATGGCGCAGGTTCTCAACCTGTGCCTTTTCTTTATTTATGGCAATTTAAAATATGTTCCAAAACAACCCCTTATTATCTCAACTCAAACAACAAATCCGTGACAGCAAACAAACTGTTGAAGGTGTCGTAAAAAGTACCGATAAAGCTTACGGCTTTTTAGAAACCGATAAAGAAAGTTTTTTCATTGCGCCGCCTGATATGAAAAAAGTGATGCATGGCGATAAGGTCAAAGCGGTTATCGAAGAAGTAGATGGAAAAAAACAAGCGGTCCCTGAAGAACTGCTCGAACCTATGCTAACACGTTTTATCGCGAAAGTGCGGTTCAATAAAGACAAGAAATTGCAGGTGTTAGTGGATCACCCCAATATCAATCAACCTATTGGGGCAAACCAACTAAAATCTGTCAAAGAAGAATTACAAGAAGGCGATTGGGTTGTCGCAAATTTAAAAACACACCCATTACGTGACGATCGTTTTTTATTCGCCAATATTCAAGAATTTATCTGCCGCAAAGACGATGAATTTGCTCCTTGGTGGGTAACACTCGCACGCCATGAACAATCACGCTATCCGGTAGCCGGACAAGAAAGCTACCCGATGCTCGACACACAAACACGCGAAGATTTGACCGCACTTCATTTCGTCACTATTGACAGCGAAAGTACGCAAGATATGGACGATGCCCTTTATATGGAAAAGCTCGAACAAAATGGCTCACAAACCGGTTGGCGTTTAGTGGTCGCCATCGCGGATCCAACGGCTTATATCGCGCTGGATTCACAAATAGAGAAAGATGCACGTCAACGTTGTTTTACCAACTATTTACCGGGATTTAATATCCCCATGTTGCCACGGGAATTGTCAGATGAACTCTGTTCCTTAATGCCAAATGAAACACGCCCGGCACTTGTTTGTTATATCGAAACGGACTTAACAGGCAAAATCACCAATGAACCTTATTTTGTATCCGCAGAGATTCAATCAAAAGCAAAATTGGCGTATAACAAAGTTTCTGATTATTTAGAACAAGTGGAAAATGCTTGGCAGCCTGAAACGGCAGAAATCAAACAACAGATTGAATTTTTGCATCAATTTGCTCTAGCACGTATTCAATGGCGAAAAACCCATGGCTTGGTATTCAAAGAAAAACCGGATTACAGCTTTGTACTGGCAGAAAATGGGCATGTTCAAGAAATTAAAGCAGAACATCGCCGCATCGCCAACCAAATTGTGGAAGAATCCATGATTTTAGCGAATATTTGCTGCGCACATTATTTAGATGAAAAAGCCAAAACCGGGATTTTTAATACTCACAAAGGTTTTGATAGCAAATTTCTGAGCAACGCACATCACTTCTTAATGGCCAATTTTGCTAATGAAGAAAATCGAGAAGAATTAGAAACACGCTACTCTACAGAGAATTTAGCAACCCTTGAGGGATATTGCCAAATGCGTCATGATATTGAACCTTATGAAGGAGATTATTATGAATTCCGTTTACGCCGTTTCTTAACCTTTGCGGAATTTAAGTCTGAATTAGCACCGCACTTTGGCTTAGGTTTAACAGGTTACGCCACTTGGACATCCCCCATCCGCAAATATTCAGATATGGTCAACCACCGTTTAATTAAAGCGACCTTAACCGGCAATGAATGTGTAAAACCTAGCGATGAAATTCTCGCACGATTGCAAGAAGCTCGCCGCCAAAACCGTTTGGTTGAACGTGATATTGCCGATTGGCTCTACTGCCGTTATTTAAATGAACAAGTGGCAAACAAACCTGAGTTTGATGCTGAAGTTCAAGATATTATGCGTGGCGGAATGCGTGTACAATTACTTGCCAACGGCGCAAGTGTTTTTGTTCCCGCCTCGACCATTCACCCCAATAAAGACGAAATGGAAGTCAACAATGACGAAATTGCCCTTTATATCAACGGCGAACGCCGCTACAAAATTGGTGATATAGTGAAATTACAATTAACGGAAGTGAAAGAAGAAACGCGTAGTTTAATTGGGAATTTGATTATTTAAATTCCCACAAAACTATCCATAAACACAAAAATGGCGTGGAAGAGATAACTATTTGTACGGGCGAAATATTTTTCGCCCTGACTTTTTGATTGTTTTGCTATACATACTGCCCAATTCTGAATTTTTGTTCGAACATCAGGGCTTACGGGCGGGGATAAACCCCGCCCCTACATAAATTTTCCTAAAATTGACTTTTATGCAACGTCATTTTTTTCTCTCTATTATATTGGGGCTAATGTGATTAGCCCCTACGGGAAAATTGGTGCGTGGATTAAATATTAAAGGTTACTGTTTTTCCTGTTGGTAAAGCAACAGATAAACTCAATGTACCGCCCATAGCTTCAACATAACGTTTAATAGATGATAATTTAATATCATTTCCTCTTTTTTCTAAGGCAACTACGGAAGGTTGTTTTATATTTAATGCCTCTGCAATCTGTTGCTGTGAAATTTCAAATTCCTCACGAATGCGATGCAATTGCAGCTCCATACGCATTTCTTCAGCCATTGCTTTAACTTGACTACGTTTTTCAGCTGGAAGCTCATTCATTAAATCTTTAAATTTTACGCTCATTGTTTACTCCTTTGAAAAATTAGAAAGATAATTATCATAAGTTCTTTCCGCTAAAGAAATCATTTCTTTATAAAAAAGTTTTTCTTTCTTACCTTTCTTATCACCACCACATAAGATAATAGCTTGTCTGATAGGATCAAAAATAAAAAATAAACGAAATACAGATAATTTCGATTGTACACGCAGTTCCTTTAAATTAGGATGCTTTGACCCCTGAATTGTATCAACAAAGGGTCTGCCCAGTTGCGGACCTTCTGTAGATAAAAGCTCTAATGCGGCATAGATTTTTAATAAATCATCATTTGGCAAAGATTGAAACCATATCAAAACAGGGTCTTGTAAAATAACATCCCATTCTTGTTTCATTCGCTTATAACCTCTCTTAAATTTTTATAGATTATAGTCTATGTTAAGGGTGCGTACAATATTTTAATTCTCAAAACGGTATTATGTAGTAGTTGCACAATACTCAAAAATACAAAAAGTGCGGTGAAATTTCACCGCACTCTGACTGAGGACAAACCCTATATGAGTCGTATAGGGTTACTTAATCTGAGCCGCTCTGCGCTCTTTTTTCAGCCCCGGTGGGGCTAGGCTTAATGCACTTAGCACGGCTCGTGCTAGGTTTCTCAAAAATGAATTTGATCAGCTATCTGAAACATTTCTTAAATATCCCAACGTTTCTCTATGGCTTTCTGACGATTGTGGAAAACGCACTAAATAATCCTCAATAATCTCAATCACTTTTGCAAGATTTTCACGGAAATTAACCGCTTCTTGTTTGTAAAATTG
>NZ_CAMEFX010000016.1 GCF_945915845.1 uncultured Actinobacillus sp.
GGGGTCCTTATAAGTCGTAAGTATGGGGATCTAAATACAAATGAGATAACCTGTTATTGTCAAATTTAAATATTAATCGATATTGTTTATTGACCCGAATGGAGTACATCTTATTCTCTTTCGGCTCTAATAATTCGAGATGATTTGCAGGGGGAATACGTAAGTCGTTAAGATTTTCCGCTGCGTTGATCATATCTAATTTACGCGCAAGCACTTTCCTTAAATTCGCAGGGATTTTGCTATCTGTTTCGCCATATTGGAAAAAACGATAAAGATAGCTATCCCGAAAGTGCGCATAGGTTAGGTTAAACATTAGCTTTCTCTCAATGAATATATAACAAAAAAATGCACAGTGCAACTATGCATTAACAGGTAAAAGAATAGAGATAGAAGAGATATTCATCAATCATATTGTATGATTTTTGGAATATGGATCACAAAATTAATATACAAGGGGCGAAAGATGTGTCGCCCCTACAGGATAGACAAACAAAAAAGGAAAAAACAATGCTCATCAACGAAAACACCATTGAACAAGCCTGTTTGCGATTTTTGCAGGAATTGGGTTGGGATTATACGCACGGTTCGACCATCAATGCCGATGGGGAAAATCCTTGGCGGTTGCGGACGGACGAGGTGGTGTTTCGTTCGGTGTTGCGTGAGGCGGTGGAGCGGTTAAATCCGCAGTTGCCGTCTGCCACGGTGGATGAAGTGGTGGCGTTGGTGTGCAAAACGGATATTACGGATTTAACGGAGCGTAATCAGCAAGCCTATCGCTATTTGCGTGAGGGCGTTCGGGTGGAATATCGGGAAAATGATGAGCAAAAGGTGGAGTTTGCCCGTTTGATTGATTTTCAACAGCCAAGCCTGAACCGTTTTGATGTGGTGAACCAGCTGACGATTTTGGGGCGGAAGGGTAATCGCCGTCCTGATGTGATTTGTTATATCAATGGCTTGCCTGTGGTGGTGTTGGAGCTGAAAAATCCTTTGAAAGAGAATGCGGATTTGCCACAGGCGTTTAATCAGTTGCAGACGTATAAGCAGGAAATCGGCGATCTGTTTGTGTATAACCAAGCCCTTGTGATCAGCGATGGTATTTTGGCGAAGGTCGGTTCGCTCACGGCAGATTTGGAGCGGTTTACCCCTTGGCGTGTGGTGGACGAGAAGAACAAGCAACGTATTTCCTTTGAACACGAGTTGGAAGGCTTGGTGCGTGGTTTGCTTAACCCTGCGAGTTTGTTGGATTATATCCAAAATTTTATTGTGTTTGAGCAAACCTCAAGCGGTCGTTTGGTGAAGAAAATTGCCGCTTATCATCAATTCTACGGCGTAAATGAAGCGGTGGATTGTACGCTGTGGGCGGCGAGCGAGCAGGGCAATGGCAAAATCGGGGTGATGTGGCATACACAAGGTTCGGGCAAGTCGTTGTCGATGTTGTTTTATGCGGGCAAATTGTTGTCGCAAGCGGAGTTACGCAACCCGACCATTGTGGTGGTTACCGACCGCAATGATTTGGACGGTCAGCTTTATGCCACCTTTTCAGGCGGTCAGGCGTTAATTCGTCAGCAACCTGTGCAAGCAGACGGCAGGGAGGCGTTGCGTGAAGAACTTGCCAAGCGAGAAACAGGCGGTGTGATTTTTACCACTATTCAGAAATTCGGTTTGCAAGAGGGCGAGCAGGCTCACCCTGTGTTAAACGAGCGACACAATATTATTGTGATCAGCGATGAGGCTCACCGTTCGCAATATGGTTTTAGCCAAAGTGTGAAACTGAACGATAAAAACTGCACAGGGACATACCGTGTCGGCTATGCAAAACATTTGCGTGATGCTTTGCCAAATGCCTCTTTTATTGGCTTTACCGGCACGCCGATTAGTCTTGAAGATAAAGATACCCAAGCGGTATTTGGCAAATATGTGTCAATTTATGACTTTGATGATGCAGTGAAAGATGGGGCAACGGTGCCGTTATCTTATGAACCGCGTCAAATTAAGATTGATGCGAGTAGTGACTTTGAAAATGCAGTGAAAGAAGCACAAGATTTATTTGTTGAAGATGAAAATTCCTACCGTTTCCGTTTGCGTGAGACGTTGATGGGAACAGATGAGCGTTTGCAACGCCTTGCTGAAGATTTTGTGCAACATTTTGAGCAACGTAGTGCTTTAGTAGAAAGTAAGGCAATGTTGGTGACGATGAGTCGTCAAATTTGTGTGAAATTGTATGAAAAAATCACCGCACTTCGTCCCGAGTGGCATAGTAATGATGTGAATGAAGGGGTGATTAAAATTGTGATGACGGGTTCGGCAGACGATTCTGATGAAATTCAAAGGCATATTTATTCTGCGCAAGATAAAAAGCTGTTGGAACGCCGTTTTAAAGATCCTGACGATCCGCTGAAAATTGTGATTGTGCGTGATATGTGGCTAACAGGTTTTGATGCCCCTTGTTGTAATACCATTTATATCGATAAACCAATGCGTGGACATAATTTAATGCAGGCGATTGCACGCGTAAACCGTGTGTTCCGCAATAAAAGCCGTGAAAATGGCGGTTTGATTGTGGATTATGTAGGTATTGTGGAAGAACTGAAAGAAGCGAAATTGGAATATTCGCGTGCAAACGGTAAAGGCGAAATTATCGTGGATATTGCGAAAGTGAAAGCCAAGATGCTGGAATATTTCGACATTATTCGTGTGCTATTTGCAACACCTGTGAAAGGTGAAAGTTTTAAACTGAATGATGTGTTGCAGTTAGAAGATGAAACAGCGTTGTTCCATCAAATTATGTTGGGTGGCAACCATATTATTGGGTTAGATCATCAAGAAAATAAAAACCAAAGTGATCGCACTTCTTCAGAAAATTCTCGCCGCAAAGTCTTTTTGAATGCGGTTCGTAGTGCGAAAAAGGGGTATTGTTTGTGTGGGACTTTACCTAGTGTCAAGACATATGAGAAAGAGCTTGCCTTTTATGATGCTGTGCGTGCGATTATTGCGAAACGTTCGCCAGGCGATAAAACCAATATGGCAGATCGTCAATTGAAATTGGTAGGGCTAATCAATCGGGCTGTGCAGGCAGATGGTGCTGTGAATTTGTTGGATATGTTACATCGCGACCAACCTAATATTAGTTTATTATCTGAAGAATTCTTAGACAAAGTCGGGAAAAGTAAGACAAAACATCTGTGGTTGCTTGCGGTAGAGCGGTATCTTCGTGCTGAAATTCAGAATAAAGGTGGTGTGAATATTGCGGTACAAAAGGATTTCGAGCAACGTTTAGCGGAAGCGATGCGTAAATATAATAATCACACCATTAGCATTTTAGATGTGCTTGATGAATTGATTAAGATGGCAAAAGATTTCACGGAGCGTTTACAACGTGGTGAAAAATTAGGTTTATCGCCAGCAGAAATTGCCTTTTACGATGCCCTTGCTCGCAATGAAAGTGCGGTACGAGAATTGGGCGATGAAGCCTTGAAAAACTTAGCAAAAGCGATTACCGATAAACTGCGTAAATCCGCCACTATCGACTGGCAATACAAAGAAGCCGTGCGTGCCAAAATGCGAAACTTGGTGCGTGTAACGTTGAGATTATTCAAATATCCACCGGATAAATGCGATGAGGCAATCCAATTTGTGTTGGAACAAGCGGAAGTGATTGCGGATGAATTGACGGCGGTGTGAGGTTTGACGATGGTATGGGCGGACATGAAATCCGCCCTATGACACAAATTAATCTAAATATTTAAATACTTTCATCACCTGTTTTACACCGCTCACTTCACTGGCAATTTTGGCTGCCGCAGTGGCTTGATCTTGGGTGACATTGCCCATTAAATATACGGTTGCATTTTCAGTGATAGCTTTAACGTCAGTCGTTTTAACTTTGGCATCAACCAGCATATTGGATTTTACTTTAGTGGTGATCCAACTGTCTTGTGCACGTTGTGAAAGACTAATTGGCGTGCCAATGGTCATTTCATTGTAAACCTCGTTATCATTTACGCCTTCAACGCCTTTGGTTAAGCTAGTTGCTGTTTCTTTGGACATCTCATTCGGCATTTGACCGATTAATAATACACGACCGCTATAAGCCACTACGACAGTACGTCCTTCGGCTTTAATTTGCTCATCTTTAGTAATGGCATCATAAACTTTAAATTCTAAGGTTTCGTCATCAATTTGCGTGCCGGTTGTACGAGGGTCTGTGGCAATTTTACCACCTATTGCCGCGCCGCCCACTACCGCCGCTACACAACCTTGTAGCAAAACCGCAGATCCTAGAATGAACGCTAATTTTTTTATGTGTTTGATTGTCATAAAAATCTCCTTAAATAATTGTGCCATAGTTTGCGGTTAAGTCATTAAGCTGTCAACTTTTATTTGTAAATTTAATCCACAAAGCGCGGTCAAGAAAATGAAATTTTTAACCGCACTTTTGCACTTATTTTTCAAAATGTGAGCATATTCACAAAATTTTATCAAAAAGTAACTATAATGTAACATAAATGTTACCAATTGCTCGATTTAACATTTTTAATAAGCTGGTTACGCTTTTCAGAATGTTGTACACCTAAATCACTCATCGAACATCAATCTCATTAAGGAGGATATTATGATTATAGGTTGTCCAAAAGAAGTAAAAGTTCAGGAATATCGTGTTGGTTTAACCCCTGCTAATGTTCAATCCTATGTGGAAGCAGTCCATACTGTTTATATTGAGCAGGGCGCGGGAGCAGAAATCGGATTTGCCGATGAAGCTTATCAAGCTGCGGGGGCGATTATCACAGATAAAACAACGCTATTTGAAAAAAGTGATATGATCATCAAAGTGAAAGAACCGATTGAATGTGAATATCCTTATTTTAGAGAAAACCAAATCCTTTATACCTATCTTCATCTTGCCGCAGATAAACCACTTACCGATATGTTGCTTGAACGTAACATTCAATCTATCGCTTATGAAACCATTAAAACCCCAACAGGTTTGCCTTGCCTCGCGCCAATGAGTTCTATTGCCGGACGTTTGGCAACCTTGGAAGCGGCGAAATATATTCAAAAAACCTTTGGCGGTGCCGGGGTGTTATTAAGTGGTACAGCCGGCACACCTAAAGCGAAAGTGGTGATTTTAGGTGCAGGCGTGGTGGGGTTGAATGCGGCTCAAGTGGCGATGGGTATTGGGGCTGATGTGACCATTTTAGATATTAATGCGGCACGCTTAGCTTATATCGATCAAATTTTTGATATGCGTATTAAAACCTTGACGAGTTCGCGCGGTAATATTTTGAGCTTGTTACCTGAAGCGGATGTGGTAATTGGGGCCGTCTTAATTCCGGGAGCAAAAGCACCGCACTTATTGCGCAAAGATGATTTGAAATTGATGAAAAAAGGCGCAGTGTTGGTGGATGTGGCGATTGATCAAGGTGGTTGTTTTGAGACCTCAAAAGCCACTACGCACAATGACCCCATTTATGAGATTGATGGCGTGATTCATTATTGTGTGGCAAACATGCCGGGTTGTGTGGCGCGCACATCGACATTAGGTTTAACTGATTCAACCTTAGAATATGGCTTAAAAATTGCGGCATTAGGTGTTAAAGCCGCCTGTTTATCTGATCCTGCCTTATTGCAAGGTTTAAATACCTATAACGGTAAATGCACGTTTAAAGGTGTGAGCGATGCCTTTGGCATTGAATATACCGAACCACAAGTGGCGTTAAACGCTTAATCAAAATATCAAGCCGAGTTGTATGAGAACGTCCCTCTGTGTGTTATCACAGACGGGCGTTTTGGCTATCCAAAAACGAGGTGAAATATGAGTGTTAACACAAAGAAAATACGACAGTCTTGGTCTAGTCAACTGACTTATATATTAACCGTCGCCGGGGCAACGGTGGGATTTGGCGCAACCTGGCGTTTTCCTTATTTAGTCGGTGAGAATGGCGGAGGGGCTTATGTATTACTGTTTTGTATTGCGATGATCGTTATCGGGATTCCGATGATTTTAGTAGAAAATGTGATTGGTCGACGCATGCAAGTCAATTCCATTGATGCCTTTGGTGGGGAAGTCAATGGGAAGAAAATTGCTGGCGCGTGGAAAATCTTAGGTTATATGGGGTTATTAGGCTCCTTTGGCATTCTTGCCTATTATATGGTGTTAGGCGGTTGGGTGTTGACCTATATTGGCAGCCTTATTTCAGGTAACTTAGATTTATCCGAGCATGTCACCATTGAAACAACATCTGCATTTTTTAATGACAAAATTAAAAACTCGCCCATTACTGTGCTCATTTACACCGCACTTTTTGTGGCAGCGAATTACGTCATTTTAATTAAGGGGATAAAAGATGGCATTGAGCGTTCTGTGAAAATTTTGATGCCGTTATTATTTATCTGTTTAATTATTATGATTATTCGGAATATCACCTTACCGGGTGCGATAGAAGGTATTAAATTCTACCTTGTGCCTGATTTTTCAAAAATCACAAAAGAGTTATTTGTCTTCGTGTTAGGGCAAGTATTCTTTGCTTTGAGCCTTGGTTTTGGGGTATTGATTACCTTATCAAGTTATCTGTCTAAACAAGAAAATTTAGTGCGTACAGCAACGATTACCGGTGTGATCAATACGCTGATTGCACTTGCCGCCGGCTTTATGATTTTCCCTTCGTTGTTTACTTTTAATGTTGCCCCCAATTCAGGGCCCACTTTAGTGTTCCAAAGTTTGCCGATTGTTTTTTCTCATATGTGGGCAGGGGGCATATTTGCCACCGTTTTCTTTAGCTTGTTGATTACCGCCGCATTGACGACATCCATTACAATTTATGAAGTGTTGGTTACCGCGGTGCAAGAAAAAACGGCATTTAGTCGAAAACAAGCCATTACCTTAGTCTTAGTGGGAACCTTTATTTTAGGCAATATTCCTTCTGTGTTGGGTGATAATGTTTGGGGGCATATTTCTATTGGGGGGCAAAGTATTTTTGATGCCTTTGATTATGCCAGTGGCAATATTTTGTTTATTTTGACCGCACTTGGTAGCGCGATTTTTGTCGGTTATGTGCTTAAAGATGAAGCAAAAAGAGAATTAGGCGCGGGAAAAACCTTTACAAAACTCTGGTTTAATTATGTGAAATTTGTTATTCCATTGATTATTCTTGTCATTTTTATTAATTCCAACTTCTTATAAGGAAGAATAAAGGATAGGCACATGTCTATCCTTTTCACCGAGAACAAGGATTGTCTATTGCATAATCACTTGAATTCCTATAGAATTTCGGCGTTTTGTAAAAAAGAATAAGCCAAGAGAGTCTATTTATACTTTGTTGGCAATTACAGTGAGTTAAATTTACTAGAAGGAATAACACTATTAAACCTGTAAAACGTGTTCAATCAAATCGCGCCCATCGTCTTAATGATGAAATTCGCGGTATTAAAGAAGTTCGCTTAACGGATGAGAATGGCGAGCAAGTAGGTATTGTTTCATTGCAAGATGCGCTTGCAAGAGCAGAAGAAGCAGATTTGGATTTAGTGGAAATTAGTCCAAATGCTGAGCCACCTGTTTGTCGTATTATGAATTACGGTAAATTCATTTACGAGAAAGAAAAAGCCGCAAAAGAGCAGAAGAAAAAACAAAAAGTAGTACAAGTGAAGGAAATTAAATTCCGTCCGGGTACAGACGAGGGAGACTACCAAGTTAAACTTCGTAGCATTATGCGTTTCTTAGAAGACGGCGACAAAGTAAAAATTACCGTGCGTTTCCGTGGTCGCGAAATGGCTCACCAAGAAATTGGTTTTGATGTATTAGAACGTGTTAAGCAAGATACATCAGAAGTGGCGGCAGTAGAATCAGCGCCAGGTAAATTAGAAGGTCGCCAAGCAGTAATGGTGATTGCACCGAAGAAAAAATAATATTTTCTTGCATAAAACGGATGGATTTTGTAAAATTCGTCCGTTTTTCGCATCTGAAAAACAGAGCAATCCACAGGCAGACTCAGCAGCCTGATTTGCTTTAGGCTTTTAATTAAGCCATATCGCGTAAGCGATTTTTAGAGATAAGCAGTGCTTTCCAAGTAAAAGCGCGGTTTGAAATAAACCTGTTTTTCGCCTGATTATCGTTGTATTAACAAAAACAATGCGGAGTTTATAAAACAATGCCTAAAATTAAAACAGTACGTGGTGCTGCGAAGCGTTTCAAAAAAACAGCTTCTGGCGGTTTCAAACGTAAACAATCTCACTTACGTCATATTTTGACTAAGAAAACTACTAAACGTAAACGTCATCTACGTCATAAATCAATGGTTGCGAAAGCAGACCAAGTTTTAGTTGTAGCTTGCTTACCATACGCATAAGCCGTTAAGCAAACGTACGTCAAGTAAATTTTAGTTATTAATATACATTAGGAGATTAAATAATGGCTCGTGTAAAACGTGGTGTTATTGCAAGAGCACGCCATAAGAAAGTTCTTAAGGCTGCTAAAGGTTATTATGGTGCACGTTCACGCGTGTATCGCGTTGCTTTCCAAGCAGTAGTTAAAGCTGCACAATATGCTTACCGTGACCGTCGTCAACGTAAACGTCAATTCCGTCAATTATGGATTGCACGTATCAACGCGGCAGCGCGTCAAAACGGTTTATCTTACAGCAAATTCATCAATGGCTTGAAAAAAGCATCTGTTGAAATCGACCGTAAGATTCTTGCTGACATCGCTGTATTCGACAAAGTGGCTTTTGCTGCTTTAGTTGAAAAAGCAAAATCTGCGCTTTAATTTAAAGCATAGAATTAGGACACCTTAGGGTGTCCTTTTTTATTACTGCAATATACCTTAAAGTAGTGAAGAAATAATATAAAAAAACCGCTATCAAAGGGATAGCGGCGAATAAAAAGTTAAGAATATTTATAAAAAAGACGACTGATATTTCTCAATAGCAGCGCACTAGCAATAACTCAGACTTGATAAGATAAAAATAGTTCAATCCATTTTGTTATTTTTTCAAAAATTGTTGAATTTTTTCTTCAATACCTTTCGCATCTAAACCTAAGTCTGCCATAATTTCTTGTTGTGTACCTTGCGGAATAAAGAAATCAGGTAAACCTAATTGTAAAAGTGCGGTGTTTTCTTGATGAGAATTTAACACTTCAGCCACGGCAGAGCCCGCTCCCCCTTGAATTGCATTTTCTTCTAAGGTGACAATTAATTTATGGCTTTGTGCAGTTTCTAAAATGCGATCTTCATCAATAGGTTTTACAAAACGCATATCAATTACGGTAGCGTTAATTTTTTCAGCGACTTCAATGGCTTGTGGTAACAAAGTACCGAAATTCAAAATAGCAACATTTTTACCTTGACGAATGAGTCTTGATTTACCTAATTCAAGCATTTGTAGTGGTGCCAATTCAACACCAACGGCGTTACCACGAGGATAACGTACAGCTGCAGGTTTTCCGCATTGATAACCGGTATAGAGCATTTGACGGCATTCATTTTCATCACTTGGCGTCATCACCACCAAGTTAGGAATACAACGCATAAATGATACATCGAATGCGCCTTGGTGAGTTTGTCCATCTGCCCCTACCACACCTGCACGGTCAATGGCAAATAATACAGGCAGATTTTGGATTGCGACATCGTGAATAAGCTGATCGTAAGCACGTTGTAGAAAACTGGAATAAATGGCAACAACTGGTTTATAGCCGCCAATTGCCAAGCCGGCAGCAAAGGTGACTGCATGTTGTTCCGCAATTGCCACATCAAAATATTGGTTTGGAAAACGTTGAGAAAATTCCACCATACCAGAACCTTCGCACATGGCAGGCGTAATCCCCACTAAGTGCGGATCTTTTTCTGCCATTTCGCATAACCAGTTACCAAAAATTTGAGAGTAGGTTGGTTTGGAATTACTTTTAGGTAAGGTACCACTTGCCGGATCAAATTTAGGCACACCATGGAAACCAATAGGGTCGTTTTCTGCCGGGGCATAGCCTTTGCCTTTTTTAGTGCGAATATGTAAGAACTGTGGGCCTTTTAGCTCTCGCATATTTTGCAAGGTTGCCACTAATTCTTCGATATTATGTCCATCAATTGGCCCAATATAGTTAAAGCCCAGTTCTTCAAATAAGGTACTTTCAGGAGAGAACATCACGCCTTTCATGTGTTCTTCTGTTTTTTTCATAAAGTTTTTAACAGACGGTACTTTATCCAGTAATTTTTTGCTGCTATCACGTACGTTGGTATAAAGTGACCCGGAAAAGAGACGGGCTAAATGATTATTTAATGCCCCCACATTTTTAGAAATAGACATCTCATTGTCATTTAAGATAACGAGCATGTCTGTATGTAATGCGCCTGCATGGTTTAAGGCTTCAAACGCCATACCGGCGGTAATCGCACCATCACCAATCACACAAACAGTTTTTCGACCTGCATTTTCTTTTTCAGCGGCAACGGCAATGCCTAGTCCTGCACTAATGGAGGTAGAAGAATGTCCCACACTCAAGACATCAAATTCACTTTCTTCGCGCCAAGGAAATGGATGAATACCGTTTTTTTGTCGAATAGTAGACATTCTATCTCTGCGACCGGTCAGGATTTTGTGGGGATAAGCCTGATGTCCGACATCCCAAATCAGTTGGTCGAAAGGCGTTTTATATACGTAATGGAGGGCAACGGTTAATTCTACACAACCTAAACCGGAGGATAAATGCCCGCTGCTTTGACTTACTGATTCAAGCAAATAAGCGCGTAATTCATCACAAATTTGAGGTAATTGCTCTTTATTGAACGCACGAAGATCGTCCGGACTATTAATTTGAGAAAGTAAAGGGTATTTTGTCATTGCTTGAAATCATCAATTTGTAAATAAAAATAAACTTCGCCATTGTACTTGATTTTGTCGGGTGTTAAAAGAAAGTCGAAAATGCTAATTCTTCCGCTGAATGATAAATCCAGCTAACGCACGTAATACTGTGGTGTCTGCTTCAATTTCATCCAAAACCGTCACCGCACTTTGATATAGCTCTTGTGCTTTTTGTTTGGCACCTTCTAAACCTAATAATTTAGGGTAAGTGCTTTTATCTAAATCTAAATCAGAACCGACAGGTTTACCGATTTCTGCCTGATTGCCTTCAATGTCTAAAATATCATCTTGTACTTGAAAGGCGAGACCGATGGCAGCGGAATAACGGGCCAGTTTCTGTTCTAAGGTCTTGTTTTGCCATTGTGGTGAACAAAGAAAACCCATCGTCACGGCGGCTGAGAGTAACGCACCGGTTTTATTACGATGAATACGTTCTAATTCTGTCAGTGAGACTTGTTTATGTTCTGAAATTAAATCTAAACTTTGTCCCAGACACATACCTTGCACGCCTGAAGCTTGCGCTAATATTTGCACTAAACGTAGTTGTTGTTCCGCAGAAAGTGCGGTGGATTTAGTCAGAATTTCAAAAGCCAATGTTTGCAAGGCATCGCCTGCGAGAATAGCGGTGGCGTGATCATAGGCAATGTGGCAAGTCGGCTGCCCACGGCGTAAGGCATCGTTATCCATTGCAGGCAGATCATCGTGAATCAGCGAATACGCGTGGATACATTCAATTGCGGCTGCTGCATGATCCAAGTGAGCTTGGGTTGCGCCGAGCATTGTGCCTGTGGCATACACTAAAAATGGGCGGATACGCTTGCCACCTAGTAATAACCCATATTTCATTGCGTCTGCTAGCGGAGACGGTTGGCTGTCAATGGCAGAAAATTGCTCTAGCATAAAATCATTAATATGCTGCTGGATGTGTTGTAAATCCTGTTTGAAATCGTATTGGCTCATATTATTCTTCAGCTTGATAATCGTCTAAAGGGGCGTTTTCATTTTTCTGCAACAAAATTTGAATACGTTGTTCCGCTTGCTGTAAGCGTTCTTGCCCGATTTTGGCTAATTTCACGCCGGCTTCAAATTCTTTTAAGGCGTCTTCTAAGGGTAAATCGCCATTTTCTAAGCGTGAAACAATGGTTTCTAATTGCGATAAGGTGCTTTCAAAATCTAATTCTGTGGGTTTACGTGCCATAGTGGTTCTCTTATAACTAAATTTTTTGTATTGTACTGGAATTTACGCAGACGGCAATTTAATTTCCCGTATTGCCATATTTAAGCCATCGATCATCAATAATCGACCACATAAATTCGTGCCAATTTTTAACCGCACTTTTAGGGCTTCTAAGGCCTGAATTGAGCCGACAATGCCCACGATTGGGGAAATTACCCCTGCTTCGACACAGCTTAATACATTATCACCAAAGAGTTGGCTTAAAGTGCGATAAGTCGGGGTATTGGGTTCGTAGGTAAACACGGAAACCTGTCCTTCAAAGCGAATTGCCGCCCCTGAAATCAGCGGGATTTTCGCTTGCCGGCAACAGCGATCCAATTGGTTACGAATATCCACATTATCCGTGCAATCTAAAATGACATCAAAGTGCGGTATGATTTCCGTCAGTTTTTCTTCGCTGAGCAAACCATTAATCGTTTGAATCTCGATATGTGGATTGATCTCTTGCAACGCAATTTGTGCTGATTGCACTTTGGGCATTTCTAATCGACTGTCGTTATGCAACACCTGACGTTGTAGATTTGACAGGGATACGGTATCAAAATCCAGCAAGGTTAAATGTCCCACGCCGGCGGCAGCAAGATATTGACTTGCCGCACAGCCTAAACCGCCTAAACCCACAATGAGCATTTTGCTGTCTTTAAGTTTTTCTTGTCCGTCAAAATCTACTGCTTTCAGTATAATTTGACGGTTATAACGCAATTCTTCTTGATAACTTAACTCAGCCATAATTTATGCTAACAAATGGTTAAAGGGTTCTATGGTCACAATTTCGCCTGCGCTAACGTTGCCGCGTTCTTGCTCTAATACAATAAAACAGTTGGCTTTTACAAAGGCACTAAATAAATGCGAGCCTTGGAAGCCGACCGGTTCCACTTCAATTTGCCCTTGTTCATTGACGCGGTAAAAACCCCGTTGGAAATCTAAGCGTCCGACACCTTTTTTCATAGGGGTTTTCGCCAGCGCAGGCAGTTGAGTTGAGCGTTGGTAATGGGCGCCTGATAATCGGGCAATCACCGGTTGAACTAATTGATAAAAGGTCACCAAGGCAGAAACAGGATTACCGGGTAGGCCGCAGAACCAAGCATTTTCTAATTTTCCAAAGGCAAAAGGTTTTCCTGGTTTAATAGCAAGTTTCCAGAAGTTCACAGAACCGACTTTTTCTAATACAGTTTTGGTAAAATCCGCTTCACCGACAGAAACGCCACCACTGGTAATGACTAAATCTGCTTGTGATTGCGCTTCGACAAAGGCTTTTTCAAACTGTTCTTGATTGTCAGGTAAGATACCAAAATCAATTACGTCACAGTGTAACTTTTCTAACATTAATTTTACGGCAAAACGATTGGTGTCGTAAATTTGCCCTTGCCCTAAAGGTTGACCTACGGGAACCAGTTCATCGCCTGTGGAAAGCACGGCGACTTTTAAACGTGGGAACACCGCGACTTCTGCAATACCTAAAGAAGCCAGTAGTGGTAATGAAACACTATTAAGCGGCGAACCTTGTTTTAAGACCACATCACCTTTTTTCACATCTTCACCGACACGGCGAATATTTTGGTTCAATTTAGGCAATGTAGAAAAGGTTACCGTACCATCTTCATTCAGTGTAACTTCTTCTTGCATCACTACCGCATCAGCCCCTTCAGGAATCATCGCACCTGTCATAATTCTCACCGCACTTTGCGGCATCCAATCACCGTTGAAAGGATTACCGGCAAAAGATTTGCCGGCTACAGATAAGGTCATGGATTGAGCCAAATCCGCCAGACGAACGGCATAGCCGTCCATTGCCGAATTATCAAAAGAAGGCACATTAATGGGGGAAACCACATCTTCCGCGCAAATATGATTAGCGGCTTGCTGAATGGCTAAGGTTTGGTGTTGTGTTGGGCGGGGTAAAGCGGTGAGCATTTTTTCTAATGCTTGATCTAAGGTCAACATAAATTTATCCTGTTTTCAAAAAATCAGCCTGATTTTAGCATAAAAGTGCGGTGAAAATTCCAATTAAATTTGGATATTATGGGTTATATGCCTTTTGTACGCCCGACATAATGCCGTTTAAATTTCGTAAAATCCGATAAAATCAGTATAATGGCGTCAATATATTTCAACTAGGACAACCAATGAAAATTATCTCTTTTAATATTAACGGATTGCGTGCGCGTCCACATCAATTAGAACAACTTGTTACGACTTATCAACCTGATATCTTAGGTTTACAAGAAATTAAAGTGGCAGATGAACAATTTCCTTATGAGTTGGTGGAAAACTTGGGTTACCACGTGTTTCATCACGGACAAAAAGGGCATTATGGTGTCGCTTTGTTCACTAAACAACAACCGAAAGCCGTGCGTAAAGGTTTTCCTACTGATGTGGAAGATGCACAACGCCGTATTATTATGGCGGATTTTGATACGCCTTTTGGTGAATTAACTGTGATTAATGGTTATTTTCCACAAGGGGAAGCGCGTAATCACGAAACTAAATTTCCTGCAAAAGAGAAATTTTATGCGGACTTACAGCGTTACTTAGAACAAGACTTAACGGCTGAAAATGTGGTGATTATGGGCGATATGAATATCAGCCCCTCAGATTTAGATATTGGTATAGGCGAAGAAAATCGTAAACGTTGGTTGCGCACAGGAAAATGTTCATTTTTACCTGAAGAACGCGAATGGTATCAACGTCTTTACGACTTTGGTTTGCAAGATACGTTTCGTAAATTAAACCCAACGGTAAATGATAAATTCTCATGGTTTGATTATCGTTCAAAAGGCTTTGACGATAACCGTGGTTTGCGTATCGATCATATTCTTGCCAATGAAAAATTGGCTGCACATTGTGTGGATACCGGTATTGCCTTAGATATTCGCGCAATGGAAAAACCGTCTGATCATGCGCCAATTTGGGCAACATTTGAATAAGGGGCAAAATGGATATTGAGCAAAATTGGCAAACCTATCGTTCCTCTTTAAATGATAAGGTGGCTGTTTTTTCAGCAAATTTAAGTTTATTTGAACAATTCCCTCATCCGCAATCGAGTCATGTGGTGCAATTTTCTTTATCTTATGAAACGGATGATGAAACAGGCTTGCCTAATGAAGAAGAGTATGAACGTTTAACGCGTCAAACCTTTAAAGCCTTGACACAACTGTCTGCTTTGCCTGATACGCTTTACGCAGGCAATATTATGTCGGCAGGAAAATCGAAATTGTATTTCTATACCAGTGATACTGCGGTATTTTTGACGGTGTTAAATCAAATTGACGGTGTTGATGATATAGAAACCCAGCGCGATGCGGAATGGGATTTATATTTTGATTTCTTATTGCCTTCGCCATTAGAAATGAAGATCAATGCGACAGAAGAAATTCTGGAAATGTTAACCCAAAATAACCGCGCTTTGAGTGAGACTTATGTGGTTGAGCATCGTTTTCATTTTGATGATAAGGATAATTTGCAAAAGTTTATTGAAAAAGTGCGGTTAAGTGATGTGCCGTTTAATCAAATTCAATATACGGACGAGCTTGTTCCTGTAAATGATGAAGAAATGATGTATATGGCAAAATTAATACAGGAAATTAAATTAGATTCGCAGGAAATATTTAAATTAGTGGAATATTTTGAACAACTGGCGAATCAACTTTCCGGCGAATATATTGGTTGGGAATGTGATGATCTTTTTTCGGATAAACAGCTGAATTAAGATAGCGGATCTTTTTTAGTCCCAACGAGAAACTTAATGACCTAGCACCGCGTGTGCTAGGTTATTTTTTGGTTTAGAATTCTTTCTTCGATAAGTTTCGCGTAGGTTTGTTTGTCGATGTGTATGGCAATAACTTCAAGGTAAAATACACTGCCCACACACAAATACTGCCAATAAGTGCAATACAAACTAGCCGAAATCCCTCAATGCCTTGTTCATACAACAACACACCAAATACCACAGGCGTAATAAGAATAAGCAAACTGAGTTCTTCGAGTAAATGAAAAAACGGATTGGAATGTTTCATACTCACCACCACAGCTTTTGTTCCTGTTATGGCTATTGTGCAGAAATTAGTAAGATGTTTCCGTGAGGGGGATCACAATTTAGGAAAATAGGGTGTGAAAAAGCACTTTAAACGCGCGGGATGTTCACCGAGAGCAAACCTAGCACGAGCCGTGCTAGGTTCATTAAACTCAGCCCCACTGGGGCTGTATGTAAGAGCTGTGAGTGGCTCAGATTAAGCAATCCTATACCACTTGTATAGGGCGCAATTAAAATATTACAAATTAATTTTCTTAAGCTGGTCGAAGAATTTGATTTGTCCATCATGTTGCACCATTAACTTATCAAACATAATGGATAGGTTTTTCACAACAGCTTGATTTCCATCTCTTTCAGCAAAAAGTTCTTTATTGTGCTTAAAGTTTACGAGCATATTTTCGTAATAGGCAAGATAGGCATTTAACACTTTCGTATTATAGTTGCCATTTAAAATGTCTAATAAAAGAACGTCATTATTTTTAAAAACCTTGCTGTATTCCTCAAATAAATCATTAAAGGGGATTAATTTGGGATTATCCTTAAATTGCTTAGCGAGAGAATTATCGTATTCTTTTGCTGCCTGAATTTGTTCTAAGAGTTGAGTTTGCATTACGGGCTGGCTTTTAGCTTTTTCGGGCGGATAATTTTTTCCTTGAAACTTAAAGCTTTGTAGTGTCGGGGTAATTTCTGCGCCGGCAGTAGGTGTTGTCAATACCATTGCCGTACCCAGTAAAAAAGAGAGAAGTAGCGTGCGTTTTTTCATGTTGTTCCTGCTTCATTCAGTGTTTAGTTAAGATAAAAAACCGCACATTAAAAGTGCGGTTAATTTATAGGTCAAATTAGAAATTCGCGTTACGTGGCGCGCGTGGGAATGGAATAACATCGCGGATATTTTGTACGCCGGTCACATACACGATTAAACGCTCAAATCCTAAGCCGAAGCCTGAATGAGGTACGGTACCGTATTTGCGTAAATCACGATACCACCAGTAATCTTCAGGTTTTAAGCCCATTTCCACCATGCGTTTATCTAATACATCTAAACGTTCTTCACGTTGTGAACCACCGATAATTTCACCAATTCCCGGGGCTAACACGTCCATCGCAGCAACGGTTTTACCGTCATCATTTAAACGCATGTAGAAAGCTTTAATGTCTTTCGGATAGTTTTTCACCACTACCGGCGATTTGAAATGTTCTTCCGCTAAATAACGCTCGTGTTCAGACGATAGGTCGATACCCCAAGAAACCGGGAATTCGAATTTTTTGCCTGATTTTAATAACACATCAATCGCATCTGTATAATCGATTTGTGCAAATGGTGAGTTGATGAAGTTTTCAAGACGTGTGATCACATCTTTATCTACGTGTTTAACGAAAAACTCTAAATCGTCACGGCGTTCTGCTAATACCGCTTTGAACACATATTTCAACATATCTTCTGCCACTTTAGCGTTATCAGCTAAATCTGCAAAAGCAATTTCAGGTTCAACCATCCAGAATTCTGCTAAGTGACGGGTTGTATTTGAGTTTTCCGCACGGAACGTTGGACCGAAGGTGTAAATTTTGCTTAAAGCACAAGCGTAGGTTTCACCGTTAAGTTGACCTGAAACCGTTAAGAAGGATTCTTTGCCAAAGAAATCTTGTGAAAAATCCACCGCACCTTTATCTGTGCGTGGTAAATTTTCAAGATCTAGCGTTGAAACACGGAACATTTCGCCCGCACCTTCCGTATCTGACGCGGTGATTAATGGAGTCGCCACCCAGTAGAAGCCTTGTTCGTGGAAGAAACGATGAATGGCTTGCGCTAAACAGTGACGAACACGCGCTACCGCACCAATTAAATTCGTGCGTGGACGAAGATGAGCTACTTCGCGTAGGTATTCGATAGAGTGGCGTTTTGCTGCCATTGGATAGGTATCCGGATCTTCTACCCAACCTGTGACTTCAACGCTTTCCGCTTGTAATTCGACTGCTTGACCTTCCCCTTGTGAAGCAACCACTTCCCCTGTCACAATAACAGAACAGCCGGTTGTTAAGCGCAATACTTCATCTTGATAATTTGTTACATTGCTATTGATTACCGCTTGAATCGGGTCAAAACAAGAACCGTCATAAACCGCTAAGAATGAAAAACCTGCTTTTGAATCGCGGCGTGTACGAACCCAACCGCGCACTGTTACTTTTTCGCCAATGGCTACTTTACCCTGTAGAACATCAACGATAGTTGCAATTTTTGCCATTTTTATCTCCGAATAAAATAGATTTGTGATGTAAAAAACGCGCTCTAGTTTACCCTAATTTAGTGAAATTACCAAAAAAAAGACCGCGCTTTGTTTAATCTTCTTGCTGATTTTGCTAGAATGCGCCATTAATTTTGACTTGGCTCTAAGAATAAAAAGTATTAAAGGATAAAAAAATGGCGATTTCAGCAGAAGCGGAAAAAGTTCGTGCTGCCTTAATTGAAAAGGGGATTGAAACCCCAATGAAAACATTGCGTATGGCGAAAGATGAACGCCGTACTGAAATTCAGCAAAAAATGCGCGAAGTGATGGAATTAATCGGTTTGGATTTAACGGACGATAGTTTGGAAGAAACCCCTACGCGCTTGGCTAAAATGTATGTGGACGAAATTTTTAGCGGTTTGGATTACGCGAACTTCCCCAAAATTACCAATATTGAAAACCGCATGAAAGTGAGCGAAATGGTATTGGTGAATGATGTAACCTTAACCAGCACCTGTGAGCATCATTTTGTGACCATTGACGGGTTGGTTTCTGTGGCGTATTACCCGAAAAAATGGGTGATCGGGTTATCAAAAATCAATCGTGTGGTGCAATTCTTTGCTCAACGCCCTCAAGTTCAAGAACGTTTAACGGAACAAATTTTATTGGCATTTCAAACGATTCTTGAAACGGAAGATGTGGCGGTTTATATGAAAGCGACCCATTTCTGCGTAAAATGTCGCGGTATTAAAGACACTAATAGTTACACAGTGACATCGGCATTTGGCGGTGTGTTCTTAGATGATCGCGAAACACGTAAAGAATTTTTGAGTCTGATTAATAAATAAGAAAACATTAAGTATGGGGCAGTTGTTGCCCCATATTGTTTTTTGTTTTTGCTTAATAAACGGATATTGCGCTTGGTAATTTGGCTTCAACTAATACGCCTTTGTCATTCATCCAATCCCAATCAATGACGGCTATTGTGGCAGGATGAAAACTCACGGTATTTTTCCCACAAAATTCTTTGACTAATTCCCCCACAAGCGGCAAATGAGACACAATGAGAATGGTCAAGTTATCGCCATTATTTTCTTCCGCTAACACATCTAAATAATTACGAACCAATTCAGGATTACCGTAAGGTGTGACGTTGTCCCAAGATTCGGTTAAATCGCTAAGGGTATGATTGAATTCAGCATTAATGGCTTCAAAGGTTTCCAACGCGCGCACATAAGGACTTACGATCACTTTATCAAGTGCGGTAGAATTTAAAGCAGTTTTTAACCATTGCCCTTGCTCTGCCGCTTGTTCTTTGCCCAGCGGGGTTAAATGACGTTCTTTGTCCGAAGGCGCAAGCATTTCTGCTTCACCGTGACGCATAATATAAATTCGCATAAATTTTCTCCGAAAATAAAACCGTCATAATCTACTGAAGAACCCATAGAAAAGTCAATGTATTCAGGTTGAATTTATGATAGAATGTGCCGATTTTTTTACTCATTAACAAGAATTCAACACATCATAGGTTTTTAATGAAAGACAGTATTATCAGTAAATTAGACAGCCTTTCAGAACGTCACGAAGAATTACAGGCGTTATTAGGCGATGCTTCAGTGATCAACGATCAAGATAAATTCCGTGCTTATTCAAAGGAATATGCGCAGTTAGAAGAAGTGGTGAAAACGTTTAATCGTTGGAAAAAACTGAATACGGATATCGAAGAAGCGCAATTATTGCTGGATGATCCTGACATGAAGGATATGGCAGCGGAAGAAATTGCGGAAAATAAAGCGGAAATTGAAAGCCTTGAAAATCATTTGCAGATTTTATTATTACCAAAAGATCCCCACGATGAATTTAATGCTTATTTAGAAATCCGTGCGGGAACCGGTGGCGATGAAGCAGGGATTTTTGCCGGCGATTTATATCGTATGTACAGCCGCTATTGCGAGAGCAAACGCTGGCGCATTGAAGAAATGTCTGCCAACGAAAGTGAACAGGGCGGATATAAAGAGATCATTGTGAAAATTTCAGGTGAAGGGGTTTATGGTCAGCTGAAATTTGAGTCGGGCGGTCATCGTGTGCAACGCGTACCTAAAACCGAAAGCCAAGGACGTATTCATACTTCTGCTTGTACGGTGGCGGTTATGCCTGAATTGCCTGAAAGCGAAATGCCTGAAATTAACCCGGCAGATTTGCGCATTGATACTTACCGTTCTTCGGGCGCAGGTGGTCAGCACGTAAATACCACAGATTCCGCAGTGCGTATTACCCATATTCCAACGGGTATTGTGGTGGAATGTCAGGACGAACGTTCACAGCACAAAAACAAAGCGAAAGCCTTATCCGTTTTGGCTTCGCGTATTGTTCAAGTGGAACAGGAACGCCAAGCAGCAGAACAAGCGGATACGCGCCGTAATCTTTTAGGTTCTGGCGACCGTTCGGATAAAATCCGTACTTATAACTATCCGCAAGGTCGTGTGACCGATCACCGTATTAACTTAACCGTCTATCGTTTAGACGAGGTAATGAACGGGAAAATTGACGAGCTTATCCAACCAATTATTACTGAATATCAAGCAGATCAGTTGGCGGCCTTGTCAGAAAATAATTAATTTGTATGCGTAGGGACAGGCTTTATGCCTGTCCTTTTCGCTTGTTAAATAGCGATATCAATAGATTTTGCGGACATTTTGGAAATTGGGAATGAACTATCAACAATGGCTTAATCGCGCAGCAATCTTTCTTTCAGAAAACCTAAAAAATGATCCCTATCTTAATGCGAAAGTCGATGTGCATTTGCTGTTGCAATCCGTTACGCAAAAATCCAAATCCCAAATTTTGGCCTTTTCTGAAACAGAATTAGACGCGCAAACCCTAGAAAAACTCACCGCACTTTTAACGCGCCGTGCCACAGGCGAACCTATGGCTTATATCCTAGGGGAAGTTGATTTTTGGACATTAAATTTAGAAGTATCGTCCGATACCCTTATTCCACGTCCCGATACCGAAATTTTAGTAGAGCAGGCATTAAATCGATTACCTTTAAAAGAACCTGTTATGATTTTAGATTTAGGCACAGGAACAGGAGCCATTGCGTTATCATTAGCGGATGAATTGAAAAAGCGCGGTCAAAACTCGCGAGTTTTGGGGGTAGATTTAATACCGAATGCAGTCGCGTTGGCACAACGTAATGCCTTGCGTAATCAGTTGCCACAAGTGGAATTTCGTCAAAGTTCATGGTTTGAAAATGTGACGGAAAAATTTGATTTGATTGTCACTAATCCCCCTTATATCGATTCACAAGATATACATCTAACACAAGGAGACGTGCGTTTTGAACCTTTGACGGCGTTAGTGTCTGAAGAAGAAGGGTATAAGGATTTGCGCCATATTATTGAACAGGCACCGGATTATTTAAATTCCGCCAGTTGGTTGCTTTTAGAACATGGCTGGCAGCAAGGGGAAAAAGTGCGGTCTTTTTTTGATAATAATTTGTGGGAAATGGTTGCAACGGTAAAAGATTATGGCGACAATGAACGCGTTACCTTAGCACGATTAAAATGATGAAATACGATAAACAAGCACTTTATTTAGAAATGGAAAGCTTTTATCTGATTACGACATCAGATGAAGGAGAAGATTTGCGCACAATTCGCTCCATGATGGGCGGTTTGGTTCGTAAAGCCCGTAAAGCGATTCCGGCCGAGGCGGATGTAAAAGAGAAAATTCATCAGTTGTTGCAATTAATGTATGGGGAGTGGGGGTTTTATTGTGATCCTAACACTTATTTCCGTCCCGAAAATTTATATATGAGTTATGTGCTACGAAGCAAGCAGGGTATGCCGGTTAGTTTAGGTTGTATTTTGCTGTATTTAGCAGATAAATTAGATTTGCCGATTTATCCTGTATTATTTCCTACACAATTAATTTTACGTGCGGATGTGGATAATCAAACGGCATTTATTGATCCTTGGAATGGTCAATATTTAAGCCAAGAAGATTTACAGAAATTATACCAAGGGGCTTTTGGCTTTGGGGCGCAATTAACCCCTGATGAATTAGCGATTGCTGAGCCTCGTGATTTAACCGAACGCTTTGCGCAAATGGCAAAAAGCTGTTTAATTCGGGAAGAAATGAATGATGCGGCATTTAAATATATTGAAAATCGTTTGCGTTATACTAAGACCCCAAAAGAAAAAGCCTATGAATTACGTGATCGTGGATTGGTATTGGCGCAAATGGGGGCTTATCATGCTGCGGTAGAAGACTTGCAGTATTTTATTGACCAATGTCCGGAAGATCCGACCGCTTATATGTTAATGGCACAGTTACCGGATATGGAAAAAGAATTAGAAACAGATTTATTAAACTGAGTACCAGTTAAGGAGCGTTTATGTTAGAAAAAATGAAAGATGAAGAACTAAGGGAGCTAGAAAAACAGGTTGAAGCGGCTCGCAAAGATATTCAATCAGGACGCTTTTTTACGCCTGAAGTTTCTAAAAAACGCGTCTGGGATATTGTTCAACGAACAATTAATGAAAAATATTGATAAGGAGCAAAACAAAATGACAAATAAAATCGTAAAAATTGGCGATATTGATGTGGCAAATAACAAACCTTTTGTGTTATTTGGGGGAATGAATGTGCTTGAAAGCCGTGATATGGCAATGCAGGTTTGTGAAAAATATGTAGAAGTAACGAACA
Organism: uncultured Actinobacillus sp.; assembly: GCF_945915845.1. Taxonomy (GTDB): domain Bacteria; phylum Pseudomonadota; class Gammaproteobacteria; order Enterobacterales; family Pasteurellaceae; genus Exercitatus. Next base: position 23,056 of record NZ_CAMEFX010000016.1, read on the forward strand.
AATTGGGTGTACCTTATGTATTTAAAGCTTCTTTCGATAAAGCAAACCGTTCATCAATTCATTCCTATCGTGGTCCCGGCATGGAAGAAGGGTTGAAAATTTTCCAAGAATTAAAAGAGACGTTTGGGGTAAAAATTATTACCGATGTACACGAAATTCATCAATGTCAACCTGTTGCAGATGTGGTTGATGTCATTCAGTTACCTGCTTTTTTAGCGCGCCAAACCGATTTAGTGGAAGCGATGGCACGCACAGGGGCTGTGATTAATGTGAAGAAACCGCAATTTTTAAGCCCGGGGCAAATGGGAAATATCGTTGAGAAAATCGAAGAATGTGGTAATGATAAAGTGATTTTATGTGATCGCGGTACTAACTTTGGTTACGATAATTTAATTGTGGATATGTTGGGTTTTAGCGTGATGAAAAAAGCCTCAAAAGGTTCGCCGGTCATTTTTGATGTGACGCATTCGCTACAATGTCGCGATCCTTTTGGTGCGGCTTCCGGCGGTCGCCGAGCGCAAGTCACAGAGTTAGCGCGTTCAGGTTTGGCCGTGGGGATTGCCGGTTTATTCTTAGAAGCGCATCCTGATCCGAATAAAGCCAAATGCGATGGACCTTCGGCATTGCCGTTATCCGTACTTGAGGGATTTGTGAGCCAAATGAAAGCGATTGATGATTTAGTCAAATCTTTCCCTGAATTAGATACATCAATTTAAGTCTATTTACTGTTGCTCTGTTGTTATAAAGATGGGCTTCGCGCTCATCTGTGTAATGATAATTCATTTTTTGTTTAATTCTGTAACAAGGAGAAGGTGATGAAAATCGTGTTTCTTGACAGTACAGCATTACCAAGTCATTTATCTATTCCGCGCCCTGATTTTGAACATGAATGGGTGGAATATGAAACGACTTCAGCCAATCAAGTGATTGAACGTGCGTTAGACGCTGAAATTGTTATTACGAGCAAAGTCGTGTTTAATCGCGAGGTGATGCAACAGTTGCCTAAACTAAAATTGATCGCATTAACGGCAACAGGCACTAATAATATTGATTTAGTGGCGGCAAGTGAGTTGGGTATTGTGGTGAAAAATGTCGCCGGCTATTCTGCGGTGACAGTGCCGGAACATGTATTAGGTCTAATTTTCACCTTAAAACACAGTTTGCATTTATGGTACCGCGATCAACAACAAGCCAAATGGGCGGAAAGCCCACAATTTTGTTATTTTGACCATCCTATTACGGATGTGCGGGGTTCCACGCTAGGCATTATTGGTAAAGGTAGCTTAGGGTCTGAAGTCGGGCGTTTGGCTGAATTGCTGGGGATGAAAGTGCTTTATGCTGAACACAAAAATGAGACGACTTGCCGTGAAGGTTATACCGCATTTTATGAGGTATTAGCACAGGCGGATATTGTCACATTACATTGTCCATTAACGGCAGATACTGAAAATTTAATTAATGAAGAAACCTTGTCACATTTCAAACCGGGCGCATTTTTAATTAATACCGGTCGTGGTCCCTTGGTGAATGAAAGTGCACTTTTAGCCGCATTGGAAAGTGGAAAATTAGCCGGGGCAGCTTTAGATGTCTTAGCCAAAGAGCCGCCGGAAAAAGACAATCCCTTAATTTTAGCGGCGAAGACGATGCCAAATTTAATTATAACACCGCATATCGCTTGGGCATCAGATAGCGCAGTGACCACGCTGGTGGGAAAAGTGCGGTCAAATTTAGAAGAATTTGTAAGAACAGGAAAATAATGAATTTAGGTGTTTCTTTATTTATCGCCTTACGTTATTGGCGTGCAAAAAGTGCGGATCGTTTTGGGCGTTTAGTTACCAATTTAGCCAGTAGCGGTATTGTGCTAGGCGTCATGGCATTAATTATCGTACTTTCTGTGATGAATGGGTTGGAGAATTACCAAAAACAACAGCTTTTATCGCACATTCCCCACGCCATTATTATGCAAAAAGAGGGAAATTTTGACTTAAAAGAAGCAAACATCCCTTTGCCCCAGTTACAAAAAATAACAGGGATTGAGGCAGTAACACCGATTAATACAACCAACGCCATTTACCAAACTACGCAAGGTGTGAGTGCTGGTACGGTAATTGGCGTGCAACATGCAACCGATGATCCACTCTTAGATTATTTGGATCAGGCTCAACTGGAAAGTTTATTGCCCATAGGGGAATTTAAGCTCATTATTGGTGCAACCCTAGCGGAAAAGTTAGGGCTTCATGTCGGTGACAAAGTGCGGTTAATGTTAACGGAGAATAGCCAATACACGCCTTTTGGTCGCGTGCCAGCTCAGCGTTTATTCACAGTGAGCGATATTTATGTGTCTGAGAGCGAAGCCGCAGGCTATGAAACCTTTGCGAATTTGGCGGATATCGGGCGTTTAATGCGTATTAAACCTGATGAAGTACAAGGTGTACGCTTATTCTTAACGGATCCATTTCAAATTACTGAACTTCCTACCATTTTTTCTGAGCAGCAATGGCAAATTATTGACTGGCGCGCGCAAAAAGGTGAGTTTTTCCAAGCGGTTCGTATGGAAAAAAATATGATGGGCTTATTAATTAGCCTGATTATTATCGTTGCCGTTTCCAATATCGTCACGTCTTTAAGCCTAATGGTGGTGGATAAACAAGGGGAAATTGCCATTTTACAAACCCAAGGTTTAACCAAAGGTCAGGTTCGCCGGATTTTTATTTTACAAGGTTTTTTAGTGGGCGCAGTAGGCACGCTTATTGGTGCAATTTTAGGGATTTTAATCACCTTAAATCTCGCCCCCCTATTAAATGTTATTAACCCTATGGGCGTGTCTTTACCCACTGAAATCAATGGGTTACAAATTATTGTGATTATTGCATTTTCTCTTGGATTAGCATTGCTTTCGACAATTTACCCGGCTTATAGGGCAAGTAAGGTGGAACCGGCAGAAGCATTGAGATATGAGTAGGGCTTTCCTACTTTTCTTTGCTTACTTTCTTTACACGAGTAAAGAAAGTAAGTCGCCCATTGTGCGAAACCCAATTGAAATAAAAAAAACTAAATAAAATGAAAAACACACTATTAACTTGTCAAAACATCACAAAACACTACACCGAAGGCACGATTCAAACGGAAGTGCTGAAGGATGTTTTTTTTCAACTAAACGACCGTGAGTTGGTGGCGATTGTTGGCGCATCGGGGTCAGGTAAAAGCACCTTATTGCACACCCTGGGGGGGTTAGATCAGCCAACTTCAGGGGAAGTGTTTATTAAAGGTCAGTCATTGCAAAAAGCGAGTAGTGATGAGCTGGCAAAATTACGTAATCAATACCTTGGCTTTGTATATCAATTTCATCATCTTATGGCGGATTTTACTGCATTGGAAAATGTATTAATGCCCATGCTCATCGGCCGTCAAAATAAAACGGAAGCACAAGACCGTGCAGAAAAAATGCTGGCAGCCGTGGGGCTTTCTCATCGAATTAGCCATAAACCCTCCGCACTTTCAGGGGGCGAACGTCAACGTGTGGCGATTGCGCGTGCTTTGGTGAACAACCCTGCATTGGTTTTAGCTGATGAGCCCACAGGTAATCTCGATCGTAAAACCACAGAAAGTATTTTTGAATTAATTCAGCAATTAAATCAAGAGCAAGGCATCGCCTTCTTATTGGTTACGCACGATTTACAATTAGCGGAAAAATTACAACGTTGTATGACCATGCAAGATGGTGTATTGCGAGCGGAGCGTTAATATGAATACGCCTTTTTTCATTAGCTGGCGTTACCAGCGCGCGAAGCAGCGAAATCGTCTTGTTTCTTTGATTTCCTTTTTTTCTACTTTAGGTATTGCCCTTGGTGTCGCGGTGTTAATTTTAGGATTAAGTGCAATGAATGGATTTGAGCGAGAACTGAATAATCGCATTCTTGCTGTCGTGCCGCACGCAGAAATTACCGCCGGTTACAATGAACCTATTTCACAATATCAGCAACTTGCGCAAACCCTTGAAAAAATTCCACATATTCAAGGCATATCGCCTTATGTCACCTTTACTGCGTTGATAGAAAATGGTGCCAAGATGAAAGTGGTACAAGTAAAAGGGGTGAACTCTACCGAGCAAGATAGCGTGAGTGCTTTGGGGAAATTTGTGCTTGAACAGGGGTGGCAAAACTTTACTCAACAGGGCGGTTTGGTTTTAGGTTATGGTATTGCCAAGGAACTTGAGGTTCAAGCCGGTGATTGGGTGACCTTGCTGATTTCGCAAAATAACCGCGGCGAGATGGCACAGCCTAGCCGTGAACGTGTTCAAGTGACAGGGATTTTGCGTTTAGATGGTCAATTAGATCATAGTTATGCCTTAATTTCTCTGGCACAAGCACAGCATTTTTTAGGTTATCAACCCGATCAAATTACCGGCTTTGACCTCAAAGTCACACAACCTTTTTCCATGCAACATATTGATTATTCTAGCTTAAATCATTATCCGCAATTACTCAACTTAAATACTTGGATGAGTAAATTTGGCTATATGTATCATGATATCCAACTTATTCGGACAGTGATGTATATCGCCATGGTGCTTGTCATTGGGGTGGCTTGTTTTAATATTGTTTCTACGTTGATTATGGCCGTGAAAGATAAAGCGAGCGATATTGCGATTATGCGAACCCTGGGGGCCAATAATGGTTTTATCAAACGTATTTTTTTATGGTACGGCTTACAAGCCGGAATGAAAGGCTGTTTAATTGGAATCCTATTAGGGGTATTTTTAAGTTTAAATTTAACCGCACTGATTCAAGGAATAGAGCAACTTATTGGACGAAAACTGTTATCAGATGGAATTTATTTCGTAGATTTTCTACCGAGTGAGTTGCACTGGCAAGATGTGGGATTTGTCCTGTTATCAGCGTTAATTCTCAGCTTAATGGCAAGCTTATATCCTGCAAGCCGCGCTGCAAAATTACAGCCTGCTCAAATTTTAAGTGGGCATTAATAAAATCTCTTGTACTACTTTACCAGTACAAGAAAATAGTGTTAAACTAACCGCACTTTCGAGCATTTGTGCGGTTTTCTTGTGTAAATGCTCATATTTTCAAATACAACATAAATAGAGAGTAAATTATGCCAAAAAGCAAAAATGAAGTACGCTTTGCTAATGACGACACGCGCATTGCTAATATTGAACAAGTATTGCCCCCTATCGCTTTATTAGAAAAATTCCCTGCAAGCGAAGTGGCGATTAAAACTGTAAAAAATGCACGTAAAAAAGCCCATGATATTATTCATGGCGAAGATGATCGCCTATTGGTCATCATCGGTCCTTGTTCTATTCATGATACAAAAGCGGCATTAGAGTATGCCAACCGCTTAAAACCATTACGTGACAAATACAAAGACAACCTTGAAATTATTATGCGCGTCTATTTTGAAAAACCGCGTACAACTGTAGGTTGGAAAGGCTTAATTAACGATCCGCACTTAAATGATACTTATGCATTAAATGACGGTTTACGTGTAGCGCGTAAGTTATTATCGGATATCAATGACTTAGGTTTACCGACAGCCGGTGAGTTTTTAGATATGATCACACCACAATACGTGGCTGATTTTATGAGCTGGGGGGCAATTGGTGCGCGCACCACCGAATCACAAGTTCACCGCGAATTAGCGTCAGGTTTATCTTGCCCGGTTGGTTTTAAAAATGGCACAAATGGTGGGGTAAAAATTGCCCTAGATGCGATTGGTGCCTCAGAAGCACCACATCATTTCTTATCTGTGACAAAATTTGGTCATTCCGCTATCGTCACCACAAAAGGTAATGAAGACTGCCACATTATTTTACGTGGTGGCGACAAAGGCACTAACTATGATGCAGAAAGCGTAGCAAAAGTCTGCGAAAGCATCGAAAAATCAGGTCGATTGGGGCATGTTATGGTGGACTTCAGCCATGCAAACAGCAGCAAACAATTCAAAAAACAAATGGAAGTCTGTAAAGATGTCTGCCACCAACTTGCCAACGGCTCAACACAAATTTTTGGCGTAATGGTAGAAAGTCACCTTGTTGAAGGTCGCCAAGATTTGGTTGAAGGTAAAGCTTTAACTTATGGACAAAGTATCACTGATGCCTGCATCGGTTGGGAAGATACGGAAATCTTACTCAGTGAACTTAATGACGCTGTAGTGGCTCGCCGAAAAGTAAATGCTTAATGTAACTTTTATATAAGTGGGGTATTGTATATACCCCCTTTCTTATTGAAAGATAAACACCTCTAATGTCCTCTTTAAGTTATTTTTGCTTTACCGAGCCAGTTATCAAATTTGAAATTTTGTTAGTAGAATTTTGTGATCTTTTTAGCATAATTTAAGATTACCACTTTCTGAAGTTTTTCTTTTTCTATATAAAATATATTGAAGTTTAACTCCGAATAAAGGTAATCATATGAAAATTAAAAATTCAAAATTCAAAATAACTGCAGTATCACTCCTAATATCTGCATCAATTAGCACGGCTTTTTCAGCAGACTTGTTACCTGAACACGCCAAAGTTCCGTTAGGTGCTATTCCTCAAAAAGAGCAGCTTCTATTTCATCAAAGCCTTTCTAGTAGCGATAGTGTCCCTATTTGGCGAATTCCCTCATTAATTAATATGAAGAATGGTGTGTTATTGGCCGCCGCTGATAAACGCTGGCAGCATCGCGGGGATTGGGGAAATATTGATATAGCTATGCGAACTAGTTCAGATAATGGTAAGAGCTGGGGAGATATTACTACTGTTTTAGATTTACCTTCTAATGGAGTCGCTTTAACGCCGGATAATCCCCCTAAATTTAACCCTTGGGGGGTAAGACAACGCAATCCCGAGTATCGAAATTCTGCATTTATCATGGATTCAGTTATGGTGCAGGATAAAAATAATGGTCGAATTATTCTTGCCGTGGATATGTTCCCACAAAGTACAGGACTCTCTGGTATTGCAGATAATGGTGTTCGTGATTTTGGTTCAGGATATGTCAATATTGGCGGTAAATCCTATTTAAAATTAAATAGAAATGGTAAGCAATGGACATTACGTGAAAATGGTATGGTATTTGATGAATATAACCAAGAAACTTCTTTTAGGGTTGTTGTTCAGGGGGATCCTAAGCAAAATTTCAAAAATTTAGGTGATGTTTACGAGGTAAATAATACCCAAAAATTAGGTAATATTTATTTAAATAAAGATGGCGAAAATAGTAATGTGCCTTTTACCGTTCCACATACTTCTTATTTTTGGATCATCACATCCGATGACAATGGCAAGACTTGGAATAACCCTATAGATATTACGCCCCAAGTAAAAAAAGATTGGATGCGTTTCTTTGGTACAGGACCAGGAGTTGGCATCCAAACAAAATCAGGAAATCTATTATTACCTGTATATTATTTCAATCGCAATAATAAACAGTCTTCAGCGCTCATTATTAGTCGTGATGGAGGGAAAACATGGGAGTTAGGGCAAAGCCCCAATGATACGAGAAATAATGCTACATCAGAAACCTTAAGCTATACCTATAATGGTGATGGGAAAGAAATTACTGAATCACAATTAGTAGAATTAGATAACGGCGATATTAAGTTATTTATGCGAAATAATAGTGGTCGTGTAATTATGTCGACATCTAAAGACGGTGGTTATTCTTGGGTTGATACACAAAAAGTAGAAGACTTACATCATGGGTATTCACAATTCTCCGTAATAAAATTCTCTAAACGTATTAATGGTAAAGAATACCTTATCTTTTCCGGACAATCAGAAATTGGTTCAGGTGGGGATAGTCTTCGTCGAAATGGCAAAATTTTATTAGGTGAAGTCGGCGAAAACGGTGAAATTACTTGGAAACGAGATACTTGGGTACGTCCTGTTGATAGTACCGGTTTAGCTAATGGGTCGCTATCAAATGGTTATGTTTATAGTTCAATGACAGAATTAAATAATGGTGGTATTGGTTTAGCTTATGAAAACACGACAGATTACACCACGATAATGTATTTCCCATTTGATTTACAAGAGCTTTTTTGGCGAGATTATAAAATCTTTGCAGATTCCCGAAGAGAAACACCGCTAGAAATTTCATATCAGAGTCCGAGTGAAGAAACCTTTTACAAAATCGGCGATGGCGAGATGGTTAAAGTCGGTGAAGGGGTAAATCCTGCAAAATTAGTTGTAGAAGAAGGGATTGCAACGTTAAGTCAAACGCCTGATGCTCAAGGTGGTGTACAAGCCTATTCTGATGTACAAGTGAATTCACAAGGAACACTTCGAGTAGGAAATGATCATTCACAAGTTCCATTAGCCAATATTCGCTTGAATGGTGGAACTTTAGATTTGAATGGACATTTTTTCATTATCGATCACGATGATAATCGTGAAGGGCTACTTGCGGAAAATATCAACGGCAATATTATCAATACCAAAGATGATGTCACTTTGGAATATCAAGTGGGTGGTAATGCAACGTTGAATGGTAAGCTAGGGGATATGGAAAATAGGGGCGTGTTGAACTTTAATTATGCTCCTGAAAGTACAAATTCTGAATTATCTTTAGCTGGTGATAGTACTTTAGGTTCATTAAACGTCCAAAAAGGCACCTTAGTTTTAGCCCCAAAAACAAATCATCTAACAGAAACAACACATATTGAGCCTAATGCGAATTTACGTTTGGAAGACAGTGTATTGAACACAAAATTAACGGAAATTGCGCCAAATGGTAATTTAATTGCCAAGGTTAGCGCACAAAATGTTGCAGCACTTTTCAGCGATCGTATTATAGGAGACGGTAATCTAATTAAGCAGGGTGAAGGCGTGTTGCTTCTTGACGGCGAAATTGCTCATCGCGGTAAAACCGATATTCAACAGGGTGGAGTTTGGTTAAATGGCGGTAGTTTGTCTGGAAGTGAAGTGATTTTAGGCGCAGGAACTCAGCTAGCAGGAACGGGTAAAATTACGGCTAACACCCAATGGAATCTAGGTAGTCGCATTGCCCCAAGTCTTTATCAAAATCTCGATGTTTCACAAGAACGAGAAGCCAATGTATTTAGCCCACAAACGTTATCTTTCAATAACGTAGAGAATTTGGGGGCAGAAGTTGAGTTACGAGTCGATAATCATCAGGATGATTTAACACAATGGGCGCATGATAGTGTGGTCATTGAGGGCGATTTAAAAACCCAAAGTGCGGTGCCGGTTGACGTTGTTTTATTAGGTGATCGCCAAGGTAAATCAGATCGTAATAATAATGGTGCTTACGATGCCGATGAGGGATTATCCCTAATTCGTGTTTATGGTAAAGGTGCATTAAGTCAGTTTGTTTTGCGTCAAGTGCAAGATTTGAGTCAGAGTCCATATGCTTTGTCTCTTGTTAGCGTGGATAAAGGTATTGCGGGCAATTATTATGACTACCAATTGCACAATACGTTAATTGACTCAAATGGTAATGCCATTACACCCGTTATTATGGCATCGGTACCAAGTGCCCAGAGTCCACAAGTTGAGCCAAATCCACAAGTGACACCAACGCCATCTGCTCGAGCTAAATTAAAAGCACAAGTGCCGTCTTATTTAGTAGCTGCCAATGCGATGTTAAGCCAAGGTAATGCATTGCGTAATCGTTTCCTTGATAATGCTTATGCCAAAGAAAAACAAGGATTCTACGTGTTGCAACAATATGATAAACGCCGTTATGAATCAGATTTAAGTTTTAGCAATTACGGCTATGATTTTGATTCTAAACAACATTCCACATTATTTGGCGGCTATATTCCGTTGACAGCACAAACGGATTTACATGGCGGTATCGGCTTCAGTCGTCAAAAAGTCACACCAAAAGCCGCAGATGGGGCGAGTGAAACTCGTTATAAAACCACGTCATTACTTTTGGCATTGCAACATAAATGGGATAATTGGCGTTTAACTGGTGGTGTTGGTGTACATTTCCACCGCGGTGATGTTTCTGCAGCAGGTGCGAACGGAAAAATTAAAGGTACGCAATATCAAGTGGATACAGAATTAGCTTACCAAATTGGTGATGAACAATTCCGTTTAATGCCAGCATTGGGATTATCTTATCAACAGTTACACATGAAGATCGATGATCGTTCAGCCAATCCGTTGTTTGTTGATCAGGATACACGTCACGTGTTGACGCCGTCTTTAGGTGCTTATGCCGAATGGAACCAAGAACGTTTTCAATGGAAACTTGGTGCGTTTTATGAACATAATCAAGATAGCGGGAAAGACCTTTATGTGGGTAGTGAACGTTTCTTGACAGGTAAATTGGGCAGCGCTGTAGTTGTTAAAGCCAGTGGTAATGTCGCATTAACACCACAATTAAGCTTAGGTGTTCAATTAAATCATCGTCATAGTGTTTCTAATGCAAAATTGACACAAACAGAAGTGGCAGGAAAATTGGAGTATCGTTTCTAATAGAAGGCAAAATAATCAAACGGCTGTTGGTTCTTGAAGAATCCTATACAAGCTTTATTAGTGATATAGGATTCTTCTATTTTAATGTCAAACTACGATCTTTTTCTCAACAATTTGCCTATTAACCAATTTTCCTACTAACTTGCCAAACCTAAGAAAAAATGCTAGGTTCTTTCTGTCGCTGTTGTTATTTTAAATGAAGATTTTTCTTTATTTTAATAGTGCGAATCTGATGCCTGCCAAAGGGTATGTTTATAACCACACTCATCAAAGGGGAAAAATATGCAATTCCGACAGTCACCAATTACTCTTGCGCTATTATTAGCACTTTCACCTGCTGTTACTATCTCAACTTATGCCAATGCAGCAGAAATATTTCAAGAAACAGCGGATAAAACGCAACGTGGAGAGCGTTTTAAGCAAATGCTTGAAACAGCCCAAAATGGCACAGTCATTAAGCTTGAAGGCGATACAGCCTTATTGCGTGGCGAAGGCTATCTCACCATCAACAAAAATATCACTATCGATGGAAATGGTCATCAATTACATATCGAAGGCTCAAATCTTTCACTTGAAGCGGATGTCACCATTAAAAATACTAATCTTTCACTAAAATCAAGCCAAACCTTAGACAGTATTTTTGGCGGTGGTTTTAATACGCAAAATGCAACACCATCTGTTATTGTGACTAATGGGCATAAATTAGTATTGGATGCAGTTGACACCAAAGTGTCAGGCGCACATGATGATTCGCGGCCAATTATTATTTTAGGTTCTAAAGATGATAGTACACAAAATGCAGGTCACGGTGAATTAGTCGTCACTAATTCCGCGTATAAAACCAAACTTTATGCGGTCGTTGCCGGTGGTAATGGTACGAATGATCAAAATCAACCCACTAAAATTACATTAGAAAAAGGCGTATCTTTTGTGGGTAAAAGCACGAGAGGAACGGATGAAGGTGTGGTTGTGGGAACTTTTAATGGTAAAAGTTATACGGGTGACCTTGATTTAGTGATTGCAGAAAATGATCAAAATCTCAAAACCTTTGATACGTCGACCAATCCAAATGTTTCATTAACCTTAACTAACGGCTTGTCAGGCGATGGTATTCTGAATTTAGGTGAAAAAGCCACATTAAAAAATTTAACGCTTGATAGCTCAAAAAGTATTACCGTTGAAAAATTAACGGTGACAGAAAATTTGACATTGAAAAATGGTGCTGTGCTACAAACCCCAAATTTCCCTAAAACGGCAAGCCAAATTAACCTAAACAATATTAAAGTTGAAAGCGGCGAAATTAAGGCTGAAGAAAAAAGCGGTCAAAAAGCCAATTTAACTATTTCCGGCAATATTGAGGGTGATTTAAAAATTGTAGGTAATGATGTCAAACTGAATGAGAATTATCAGCTAAATAGCCAAGGTAAGGTAGTAGCGAAAACGACAACGCCAACACAACCTCAAATCCCCCCAACAGATTCAAACCAAGGTGAAATTAATCAAGGTGAAACCGGGCAAAGTAACGAACCGGCAAATGAAAATGAGCAAGGTAATTCAAATGAAGTGACCCCGCCGCCAACCACAGAGCCTAAGCCACCACTACAACCAGAAGAACCTGTTGTTTCACCACAACCGGAGCAACCTTCTGTAGAACCCACTCAACCGCCAGTAGAGTCTGAACAACCCTCTGTACCGGTTGTTCCTTTGGATCCTGTTGAACCGCCGGTGACACCAAGCGAGCCTGCGGATAATTCTCAGGGTGAGAATGGTTCGGAAGAGAATACTGACACAACAACAAACTCGACACCGGATGCACCAATAGCTGGTGAAGAAACGCCACCGTCTAGCAACTCAGAAAATGGTAACGCCTCCCCTAGCGTAGAGCCGCCTAAGACGGAAATGCCGAATACAAACGAAGATCCGAATAATGCTGGTACAATAGAGACACCGTCTGAAAATAATGGTGCAACAGAAAATAATGACACGACCGGAACCGGTACTGAAGCGGGAAATAACAGCCCAAGCGAAAATAGTGGTGAGGGAGAAAATGCTGAAAATCAAGAAAGCAATCAACCGACTACAGAGCAGCCGATAGAAGAAACTGCACAAGAAGTAACTCAAGAAGAGAAAAGTCATACTGAAGAAGTTGAATCAAAAGAAGATAAAACGGAACAGGCACAGGAATCAACATCAGTAGAAACTGTGTCAAAAGTCACCGCACTTCCTTTAATCTCAGCTGCAGAAATTGCTTATCATCAATCAGCTGCAAAAGCAATTTATGCGTTAACAGTCTCCTCACAAGCGATGAATGGGCTTAACAAACGTCTAAATCAACTGCGTGCTTATGATTCACATCAGGATCTGAGTGCCGCACTAAACAGTGCCGCCGTACCATTTACCGGAGAATCCGGACTTTGGGTCAGCATACAATCTCAACGCCTCAAACAACATCATGATTACAAGCTCCGTCATTGGGGAGTGCAAATTGGTTATGATGCAACCTTACCGATTGAAAGTGGTTTATTGCGCTTAGGGGGCGCGGTGGATATGGCTAATGGACAGATCCGCTTAACGGAATCACGTGATGAGTTGCGTTTGCGTGATTATGGTGCAGCACTGTATGGCTCTTATGAAACAGAAAAAGGGCAGTACGTTGACGCTATTGCACGTGCAGCACGCATTTCAGTGAAAAATCCTGTTCAGCATTTCCGCTATCACCACAATCTGTATTCTGCAAGTGTCGCTTATGGACAACGCTTCCAACTTACGCCGTATTGGGTGTTAGATCCTTATGGACAACTGGCTTATCATCATCTTAGCGCAGCAGATTATCACCAAAATCAACTGGCGGTAAAACGTGATGCAGTCAATAGCCTTGTGGCAAGTCTAGGCATAAAAAGTGCGGTACAAATTAAGCCAAATTTACAGCTTTATATTGATGCGGCACTCTATCGCGAACTTGCCGGAAAACAAAAATTGTTCCTAACCCACGACGCCGCACCTTCTGATATTCTCCGTCAAGATTGGAGCAACCACGCTACTTGGGGAGTAGTCGGTGTGGGTATTCAAGCCAAATGGACACCGAATTTCTACTGGTCAACGGAACTTAATCATGTCATAGGCAATGGTTACAAACAAAGTTACCAAGCTCAAGTGAATGTAAATTGGTTGTTCTAACGTAAAATAAATAAAATCGCCTTGGTACTGCGTATTAGGGCGATTTTTTATTGTTGAGTTTTTTACTTGTTTGTTTAATTGCTCTCCAGTCATTTAAATTTTGGCAGGTAATACATGAAAAGCGCGGTTAAAATCTCCGTATTTTTTAACCGCGCTTTAGCGATGATAGGTTATAAGATAATCGAACCGATCACCGATAATCCAAATCCAACTAAGCCAATCAAGGTTTCTTGAACTGTCCAAGTTTTAAACATGGTTTTAGTATCAATTTCCAAGAAACGGCTGACTAACCAGAAACCACTGTCGTTAACATGGGCAAGAACGGTCGCGCCGGAGGCGATTGAGATAACAATAAAGCATAAATCAAATTCGCTTAATCCTGTTGTTGCAGAAACCATTGGAGCAACAAGTGCGGATGTTGTGGTGATGGCAACAGTGGCAGAACCTTGTGCGACACGTAATGCACTAGAAATAATAAATGCAGCGACAATCACAGGCATGCCAGTGTCTGAAAGCATATTCGCTAATACATCGCCAATACCACTTGCACGCAATACGCCACCAAACATTCCCCCCGCTCCCGTTACAAGTACAATGGAACAAATAGGGCCTAATGCGTTATCACAGATTTTTTCTATTTGCTCAACGCTACGTTGTTCTTTTAATAGATAGATTGTCACAATAAGTGTGATGAGCAATGCTACCGGCGTTTTACCAATTAAGCGTAAACTTTCTACCCATAATTGAGAACCATCAATGACTTTGGCTACCGATAAGGTATTGAGTACCGTATCTAACATAATTAAGCAAAGTGGTAGTAATAGGATAAATAATACGCGTCTAAAACTTGGTGGGTTAAGTACAGCAGTTTCATTAATCGGGGCGGCATTTAGAAATGATTTTGGTAAATCTAAATGAAATTTACGACCTAAGAATGTTCCGTAGAGATAAGCAGCAAAATACCAAGTTGGAATAGCGAGAATAAAACCGACAATGGTTAATAAACCGATATTAGCACCTAGTAAGTCACCGGCTGCTACGGGGCCGGGATGGGGTGGTAAGAATGCATGTGTTACCGCAAAGGCACCAGCCGCCGGGAATGCGTAACGGAATAGCGAACCACCGAATTGTTTTGCTACACTGAAAATAATCGGTAGCATCACCACTAAACCGGCATCAAAGAAAATAGGGAAGCCAAATAAGAATGATGCCACACCTAATGCCAAGGGGGCTTTTTCTTCCCCAAATTTATTGATTAAGGTATCCGCGAGAACTTTTGCCCCACCGGTAATTTCGAGCAGACGGCCAATCATCGCGCCAAAACCAACTAATAATGCAACGGAGGCCAGTGTGCCACCAAAACCCGTCATTAAGGTCGGTAGAATTTTATTGACAGGTACGCCAGTCACAAGTGCGGTCAATAAACTTACTAAAGTTAATGCCACAAAAGCATGCACTCTAAATTTCATAATTAATACAAGTAGCAGTGCAATAGAGCCAATTAATGTAATGATTAACATAGATAATTCCTCTTATACCGCCGCCAACATACCGCCATCAACAAACAACAAATGTCCGTTAACGAAGTCGGAGGCTTTTGATGATAAAAATACCGCAGCACCAATGAGTTCTTTTGGATCGCCCCAACGATTTGCCGGAGTACGTTTACATAACCATTCGGTAAACTCTTTATTTTCGACCAATGGCTTGGTTAATTCTGTTGCGAAGTAGCCTGGCGCAATGCCATTGACTTGAATGTTATAACGTGCCAATTCAACACACATACCACGCGTGAGCATCTTAACTGCCCCTTTTGTTGCTGCATAAGGGGTTATCGTATCGCGCCCTAATTCACTTTGCATTGAACCAATATTAATGATTTTACCGCGTTGGCGTTTCACCATATAACGCGCCACCGCTTGAGAAACAATAAAGACCGCTTTTTGATTGACACGAACAAGATCATCAAAATCTTGTTCCGGGAATTCACAAAACGGATGACGGCGTTGAATACCTGCATTATTGATCAATACATCAATGGCACCAATTTCTCTTTCAATATAATCAATGGCATGATGAACAGCTTCTGTGTCTGTAATATCAAAGGCAACGGCATGGGCTTTAAAGCCTTGCGCATTTAGCTCATCTGCGACAGCTTGGGATTTTTCTTGATTGGTGCTATTAATAATGACTTCCGCACCATGCTCAACCACCCCTTGAGCCAATAAACGACCAATACCTCGCGTAGAGCCTGTAATTAAAATACGTTTATTTTTTAAAGAAAATAAGTCACTCATGATTCATCCTTATTCAAAACTAAGTTGAACTTTTGCAATTTCATTTTTATTTCCAGCCAGTTTTATTGCGTCTTCAAAGGCTTGGAATGGCACGACTTTAGACAGCAAAGGCAACGGGTTGACTTTTCCTGAGCTTAACCATTCCACGGAAGTATTAAATTCTTCCACAAAACGGAATGTCCCTTTCCAACTTATTTCTTTGGCAATTAATGTCATCATATTAAATTCAGGCACAACACCGCCCATACCCACTTGAACTAATGTCCCACGAGCTTTGGTAATGGCTAAACAGCGTTCAATAGAAGAAGGGTGACCGGACGCTTCAAAAGCCACATCAAAGTAGCCTTTATGTTCTGCATAAGATGAAAAATCATCGTTAACGGCATGTAATGTTTTTGTTGCCCCCATCGCGGTTGCTAAATCTAAACAACGTTGGCTCATATCCGCACACACAATTTCACTTGCACCAAGTGTCTTAACCGCCGCAACCACTAAACACCCAATAGGTCCAACACCTGATACAAAGACTTTTTTGCCTGTTAAATCACCAGCCTGTTTTGCTGCATGAATGGTGACTGCTAGCGGTTCAGCAAAAGCCATCACCTCATCAGGTGCCTCTTGCGGATAATCAATACATTGTGCATTATCCACGACTTTAAATTGAGTAAAACCGCCATCAACATGTGGGTTATACATTGCACTACCAAAGAAACGCATGGTTTCACATTGATTAGTCTCACCGGATAAACAATATTTGCACTTCAAACAAGGTTTGCTTGGATTAATCGCCACTTTTTGCCCAACATAAAGCGTAGGATCATTCGTTTTTACGACTTTGCCAATGACTTCATGCCCTAAAATCATCGGGTGTTTTATTTCAAAATTCCCAATTTTGCCCTGTTGATAATAGCTTAAATCAGAGCCACAAATCCCGCCACGTGTAATTTGGACGAGAGTTTGACTAGGGCTATTTTCATCGTATTCAATCTGCTGAGTAATAACATCTAAATCTAATTTACCTTTAACTACACAGGATAATGTTTCTATTTCCATAAAGTTCTCCTTTTTAGCTATTGTTACGCGTAACATATGTTTTTTTAATAGAAAGGTAAAGATTTAATATTATGAATTGTGAGATGTATCACAAATTAAATTAATTGTTTGAAAATAGGTGATATTTTTTGTGATCAATATCACACAATCAAATGTTACCAGTAACACTTAATCAAAAAGTAAGCTATGGTAATAAGAAAACACGAGGAGCAGTAATATGACTATTGGAAAAAGTTTTATTTTAATGGGTGTGTCGAGTACAGGTAAAACCACAGTTGGAACAGAAGTGGCACATCAGTTGGGGATAAAATTGATTGATGGGGATGATTTACACCCTAGAGCGAATATTTTGAAAATGGGGGCGGGGCAGCCGTTGAATGATGAAGATCGTGCGCCTTGGTTAGAGCGAATTCGTGATGCGGCGTTTAGTTTAGAGAAAAAAAGTGAAATCGGGATTATTGTCTGTTCTGCGCTTAAGAAAAAATATCGTGATTTAATTCGTGACGGCAATGAAAATGTAAAATTCATTTGGCTGTATGGCAGTTATGACCTAATTTTGGAACGTATGCGGCAGCGTAAAGGGCATTATATGAAAGAAGAAATGCTCAAAAGCCAATTTGCCGCCTTGGAAGAGCCTGATCTTTTAGAAGAACCTGATGTCATTCCCATTAGCATTGACGGTAGTTTTGAAGAGATTGTGGCGCGTTGTGTGGATGTGTTAAAACCGTTGATTTAAGGGGAAGGTGTGATGAAAAAAGTGCGGTAAATTCGCCGCACTTTTTGGCGATATTATGTCGCACTGGTACAAGATTTTGTTATAAAGTTTCCCCTAAATGAATATCATAACCTAAATCAATAATTCGCCTTTGTTGGGGAAGGTTATTGATTCGATTTAATAACTCTTGAGCCGCAACTTGTCCGATTTCCAATCGTGGCGTAATCACTGTGGCAAGCTGAGGCGTGAGGGATTGCCCAACATCGTGACCATGAAAGCCGGCGATAGCTATTTTTTCAGGTACTGAAATCCCCAAACGTTGACATTCAAATAAGGCACCAATAGCAAGGTCATCGTTAGTGCAGAAAATACCGTTTATTTCAGGATACTCCTTTAAGGCTTGTTGCAAGAATTCTGCTCCCATGGTAAAGGATGACCGATCTTCAGAACTGATCACCTTGGATTTTAATTTGTGTTTTTTCATGGCTTTTTCATAACCTTGCATTTTTAATAAGGTTCTTTTGTCTTGTCGAGCTGAAAAATACACAATATTTTTATGACCGCGTAAAATCATGGTTTCTACCATTGCCTGTGCGGCGGAAATATTATCAAACCCGACCACTTGCTCAATGCCCGGTTCAGAGGTATCCATAATTTCAATAACAGGAATATTGGCCACTCCAAGCATTTTTAAGGTTCGTGCGGTATGCTGATTTTCCGATAAAATTAAACCGTCAATATTATAAGAAAGCAGACTTTCAATACGTTGTTCTTCTTTTTCTAGACTATAACCATAGTGGGCGAGCATGGTCTGATAGTTTGCTTTATCCGTCACAATTTCAATCCCCTTTAATACATCCGCAAAAACCGCATTCGTTAAGGAGGGGAGAAGCACACCAATGGCACGGCTTTTGGCATTGGATAGCATTTCAGGGGCTTTATTGGGAATATAACCAAAATGTTCGATAGCTTGTGCAATACGAACTTGTGTTTCCGGCGCAACGGTATCAGGATTACGCAAATAACGGCTAATAGTCATTTTTGTAATACCAAGATAGTTCGCAATATCTTGTAAAGTAGGGCGTTTAGATTTTGACATAAAATGCTCGTTGATTATTTTTTATTGATTTTACTCAAAACTTCGTAAAATTTCACCGCACTTTTAACTTAATTCTTATTTTGATTTCAGGTATCATATACGGCAATTTTTGACAGGTATTTTAGGTTAATTCAATGGCTAAACAACCCACTTCCACATATTCTTCCGAGCGAGATCAGCAATTAGCACAAGCCAGTATTCCGCCACATTCTATTGAAGCGGAGCAAGCGGTTTTAGGCGCGGTGATGATTAATAATAAGCATTGGGAAAATGTGGTAGAACGCGTGATTGCCGATGACTTTTATCTTGCTGCACATCGTATTATTTTCCAAGAAATTGAGCATTTAGCCCGTCAAAATTCGCCTATTGATCTGTTAACCCTTGAGCAATCCTTGCAAAATCGTGGTGTGATTAATGATGTAGGAGGATTTGCGTATCTTGCGGAATTATCTAAAAATACGCCAAGTTCTGCGAATGTGAATGCTTATGCGGACATTGTGCGGGAAAAAGCGATTTTGCGTGAATTAATTGGTGTGGGGAATAACATTGCTCAACGCGCTTATGCACCTAAAGGCAAAGATATCAAAGAAATTTTAGATGAAGCTGAGCGCGAGGTGTTTAGTATCGCAGAAAAACGTACCTCACAAAATGAAGGCCCTGAAAATATTGCGGCGATTTTAGAACGAACCTTGGATCGTATTGAAATGTTAAAAATGAGCGGTCATAAAGGGTTAACCGGTGTCACGACCGGTTTTGTGGATTTAGACAAAAAAACCGCCGGATTACAGCCTTCGGATTTAATTATTGTGGCAGCGCGTCCGTCTATGGGAAAAACGACCTTTGCCATGAATTTATGTGAAAATGCGGCAATGAATAGTGATAAACCTGTTCTGATTTTTAGCCTTGAGATGCCGGCGGAACAAATTATGATGCGTACCCTAGCGTCTTTGTCACGGGTTGACCAAACCGCTATTCGGACAGGGCAAATTAATGATGATGGCGATTGGGCGAAGATTTCAAGTACCATGGCAATGTTGGCGGAAAAACCGAATATGTATATTGATGATTCATCAGGTTTAACCCCAACGGAATTGCGTTCACGTGCACGCCGTGTTTATCGGGAACATAGCGGTTTAAGTTTGATTATGGTGGATTATTTGCAATTAATGCGCGCGCCGGGATTTGACAATAGAACCTTGGAGATTGCGGAAATTTCTCGTTCTTTAAAAGCCTTGGCAAAAGAGTTAGAAGTCCCTGTTGTGGCGTTGTCACAATTAAACCGTACGTTGGAAAACCGAACGGACAAGCGTCCGGTAAACTCAGATTTGCGTGAATCAGGCTCTATTGAGCAAGATGCGGATTTGATTATGTTTATTTATCGTGATGAGGTGTATCATGAAACCACAGAAGAAAACCGTAATCGCGCAGAAATTATTATTGGCAAACAGCGTAACGGTCCGATTGGACGTGTGCCATTAATTTTCCAAGGTCAATATTCTCGCTTTGATAATGCGCCACAAGCATGGCAGTTGTCCGATGAGTATTAGATGTAAAAATTAACTCCAAAAGAAGTAAAACATGAAACCAGCAACCGCCAAAATTAGTTCAGTGGCGTTAAAACATAATATTCAACTAATTAAACAAAAAGCCCCGGGAAGTAAAATTATCGCCATTGTCAAAGCAAATGCTTATGGACATGGTGTAGAATTTGTGGCATCTCAAATTGAAAATGAAGTAGATTGTTTTGGAGTGGCACGATTAGAAGAAGCCCTTGCCTTGCGCTCAAAAGGCGTCATTAAACCTATTTTATTACTGGAAGGCTTTTTTTCTGAAAAAGATTTACCCATTATTGCGGTGAATAACATTCAAACCGTGGTGCATAATAAAGAGCAACTGGAAGCCTTAAAAGCCGCACCATTGCCTAACCCGATTAAAGTTTGGCTAAAAATTGATACAGGGATGCACCGTTTAGGGGTGGCATTGGAAGAGGTGGATTATTTTTGCCAAGAATTCGCAAAATGTCCGAATATTGAACCGCACTTTGGCTTTGTAAGCCATTTCAGCCGAGCAGATGAGTTAGATAGTGATTATACCCAAATTCAGCTTAATCGCTTTTTAACAGCAACAAGTGGAAAAGCTGGAGAGCGCACTATTGCAGCTTCAGGTGGCATTTTGTTTTGGCAAGAATCCCATTTAGATTTAATTCGCCCGGGGATTATTATGTATGGTGTCTCGCCAACAGATACCCCTGCACAAGAATATGGCTTAGAGCCTGTGATGACATTAACTTCTTCACTGATTGCCGTGCGTGATCACAAAGCAGGGGAGCCGGTCGGTTATGGTGGTATTTGGACCAGCGAGAAAGAGACAAAAATTGGCGTAGTGGCTATTGGTTATGGCGATGGCTATCCGCGTAATATCCCACAAGGCACGCCAGTGTATATCAACGGCAGATTAGTCCCTATTGTGGGGCGCGTATCAATGGATATGATCACCGTAGATCTTGGTGCGGATTGCACAGACAAAGTAGGCGATGAAGTGATTTTATGGGGCAAAGAATTACCCCTTGAAACGGTGGCAAAACATATGGGGCTGTTGAGTTATGAATTAATGACAAAATTGACACCACGTGTTCTAACCGAATATATTGACTAGATTTTTTAAATTTTGATTATTCATAGGAGAAAATAATGCAAAATATTAACCCAACCACAACCCAAGCTTGGGCAGCTCTAGAAGCGCACAAAGCGGCGTTTGGTAAAACAACTATTCAAGAATTATTTGCGCAAGAACCTAACCGTTTCGCGGATTATTCTTTGACTTTCAATAACGAGATTTTGGTGGATTATTCTAAAAATAATATCAACCAAGAAACGTTGAAATTATTGCGTCAATTAGCGCAAGAATGTGCTCTAGACAGCGCAAAAGAAGCGATGTTTACGGGCGCAAAAATTAACCGCACCGAAAACCGTGCCGTATTACACACCGCATTACGTAACCGTTCAAACGCGCCTGTATTGGTGGATGGCAAAGACGTCATGCCGGAAGTGAACGAAGTATTGGCAAAAATGAAATCATTTTGTGAACGCGTTATTTCGGGCGAGTGGAAAGGTTATACAGGCAAAGCCATTACCGATGTGATCAACATTGGTATCGGAGGTTCCGATCTTGGTCCTTATATGGTGACTGAAGCCTTACGCCCATACAAAAACCATTTAACCATGCATTTTGTGTCTAATGTAGATGGTACACATATTGCAGAAACCTTAAAAAAAGTAAACCCTGAAACGACCCTTGTTTTAGTGGCATCAAAAACCTTCACTACACAAGAAACCATGACGAATGCGAATAGCGCGCGTGATTGGTTCTTAGCCACGGCAAAAGATGAAAAACACGTAGCAAAACACTTTGCCGCACTTTCAACCAATGCAGCAGAAGTGGCAAAATTTGGTATTGATACTGACAACATGTTTGGTTTCTGGGATTGGGTTGGTGGCCGTTATTCATTATGGTCTGCTATCGGTTTATCTATCGCCCTTTCTATCGGTTTTGATAATTTTGAACAATTATTAGCCGGTGCCCACGAAATGGATAAACATTTCCGTACCGCCCCGATCGAGCAAAATATTCCAACAACCTTGGCTTTAGTGGGTTTATGGAACACCAGTTTCTTAGGCGCACAAACAGAAGCGATTTTACCTTATGACCAATATTTACACCGT
>NZ_CAMEFX010000017.1 GCF_945915845.1 uncultured Actinobacillus sp.
CAGAACAGAACAGAACAGAACAGAACAGAACAGAACAGAACAGAACAGAACAGAACAGAGAAGTCTTATTCAAACTACTTTCTCTGTTAAAACGAGCCACATCCTCTGCTGACTTAGAAAAGCCTATTCCTAAAATAAAGCTCATCACATTTGAAAAAACCTAGCACGAGTGGTGCTAGGTTACTTAATGCCAGGTGGATTGAATGACAGATTAATTAATTTCTTTAAATTGAATCAAACTTTCCCCTGAAAAATCAGGTTGTTCATCATCTTCATCAAATTTTAATGTCGTAGGCAATTCTTCTTTATCGAAAGCAATATCTCCCACAATCCCGTCCATTTGTTGACCATGTTGAATACCCTGGAAATCAAATAATTTCGGATCGCACAAATGGGATGGCACCACATCTTGCATCGCCGCAAACATCGTTTCTAAACGTCCCGGGTATTGACGATCCCAAGTATTAAGCATTTCTTTGACCACTTGACGCTGTAAATTAGGTTGGGAGCCGCAAAGATTACAAGGGATAATTGGGAACTGTTTTGCCACAGCATATTTTTCAATATCTTTTTCTTTACAATAAGCGAGAGGGCGAATCACGATATGTTTACCATCATCACTCATTAATTTAGGCGGCATAGATTTCATTTTGCCCCCGTAGAACATATTTAAAAATAAGGTCGCTAACATATCATCACGGTGATGACCTAAAGCAATTTTAGTTGCGCCTAGTTCTGTGGCGGTGCGATATAGAATCCCACGGCGTAAACGAGAGCAGAGCGAACAAGTGGTTTTACCTTCAGGAATTTTTTCTTTCACAATACCGTAAGTATTTTCTTCCACAATTTTGTAGTCCACTCCGATAGATTGCAAATATTCAGGCAAAACATGTTCGGGAAATCCCGGTTGTTTTTGGTCTAAATTTACCGCCACAATATCAAAATGAATCGGTGCGCTCAGTTTTAAGTTCAACAAAATATCAAGCAAGGTGTAGCTGTCTTTTCCGCCTGAAAGACAAACCATCACTTTATCGCCATCTTCAATCATATTGAAATCAGCAATGGCATTGCCCACATTGCGACGCAAGCGTTTTTGCAATTTATTTAAGTTATAAATCTGTTTTTTCTCTTTTTCAGTTTGCTCGTTCATCAAAATCTTCTTCTACGCTAAGTTTAAAATAAATGTCGCGTATAGTACGTTTTTATTTATAAAAATCAAGCTGTAAGATCTGCATAAAATACTGTATAATCGGCAAAATTTTTTGTGTCTTGAGAAAAATCAATGTCTGAAACATCACAAACTATTCCGGAACTGGTTTCTTGGGCAAGAGAACGCGAGTTTTCCCTAAACCTAAATACAGAACGTTTAGCCTTTTTACTGGCCATTGCCCTTTTTAACAACGAACGCTTCGACGGCGAAATGCAAGAGAGTGATTTGGTGGATATTTATCGCCAAGTTTCAAAAGAGTTCGAGCTATCAGAAGCAGTCACAACACGTGCGAATAATGCGATTAATGATTTAGTAAAACAACGTTTTCTTAATCGTTTTAGCAGTGAATTTACCGAAGGATTATCTATCTACCGCCTCACCCCATTGGGCGTAGGTGTCTCAGATTATTATATTCGTCAACGAGAATTTTCTGCATTGCGATTGTCTGTACAATTAGCTATTGTTGCCGATGAAATTCAACGTGCCGCCAAATCTGCGGAAGAAGGTCATCTCAAAAATGAAGATGAATACTTTTGGCGTCGCAATGTATTTGCACCACTGAAATATTCTGTTGCAGAAATTTTCGATAGCATTGATTTATCTCAACGTATTATGGATGAAAATCAACAGAGTATTAAAGAAGAAATCGCCGAACTCCTCACTAAAGATTGGCAAGCGGCAATTGCGAGTTGTGAGCGTTTATTAGATGAAACATCAGGGAATTTGCGCGAGTTACAGGATACCCTAAATGCTGCCGGCGATAAATTACAAGCTCAATTATTACGCATTCAAGACTGCGTTATTGAACATGATGAATTGTATTTTATTGACCAACTTATCATTGATTTGCAAGCGAAATTAGACCGTATTATTAGTTGGGGGCAACAGGCCATTGATTTATGGATTGGATACGACCGCCATGTGCACAAATTTATTCGTACTGCCATTGATATGGATAAAAATCGGGTATTTAGCCAACGTTTACGCAATTCTATTCATCACTATTTTGATGCGCCTTGGTATTTATGGACGGCACAAGCAGAACGTTTAATTGATTTACGTGACGAAGAATTGACATTGAGAGATGAAGATGCGCTTGGTGAGTTGCCTGAAGAATTACAATATGAACAACTCTCTGATTTACACGATCAAATCGTAGAAGCGATGCAAGCCTTATTAATTAATCACCGTGAACATAATCAACCGATTGATCTAAGCTTGGTATTAAAACAACAGCTTGATAACTATCCATTATCACGTCATTTTGATGTAGCACGCATCATTGTTGACCAAGCTGTTCGTTTAGGCATGGCAAGCGCGGATTTATCAGGCGTTTATTCCCAATGGCATGAAATCAATGATTACGGTGCTGAAGTACAAGCCAATGTGATTGATGAATATAAATAGCAATCGGAAACGAATTTTATAAAGAGAAGAAAAAATGAACGAAAATCTTCAAGACTTAATTTCAACAAAATTAGCCGCAGCCATTGCAAATCCGTTATTTCCTGCGGTGGATAGCCTGTTACGTTCGGGCAGACATATTGGGCAGGAACATATTGATAATTATGCGTTTTTGGCTGATTTCCAAAATGAATTAGATGGTTTTTATCGCCGTTATAATGTAGAGCTCATTCGCGCGCCTGAAGGCTTTTTCTATTTGCGTCCGAAAGCGACAACGTTGATTGCCCGTTCAGTGTTGAGTGAATTGGAAAT
This sequence comes from uncultured Actinobacillus sp., assembly GCF_945915845.1. Classification (GTDB taxonomy): domain Bacteria; phylum Pseudomonadota; class Gammaproteobacteria; order Enterobacterales; family Pasteurellaceae; genus Exercitatus. The sequence continues at coordinate 2,927 of NZ_CAMEFX010000017.1, forward strand.
GTTGGTGGGTAAGGTGTTGTGTTATTTATATCTTAGTCCGGAACGTTTAGCGCAACAGGGCATTTTTACCGTACAAGAAGTGTATGACGAGTTATTAAATTTGGCGGATGAAGCAAAATTGCTGAAAGCCATTAATTTGCGTGCTAGCGGTTCGGATTTAGATAAACAGAAATTAGCAGAAAAAGTGCGAGCAGCCATTGGGCGTTTACGCCGTTTAGGAATGTTGCATACGGTCGGTGAGCAAAATAGCGGTAAATTTACCATTTCTGAATCTGTGTTCCGTTTTGGGGCGGAAGTGCGTGGTGGTGAAGATTTACGTGAAGCGCAGTTGCGTTTAATTCGCGATGGGGAAGCCGCAACACCAGAATCCTTGACAGCGGAGAAAAACGCTTTGGACGAGGAAAGTGCGATAGAAAATGAAGAAGATTTTGAAGATGATAATAATCAAGAAGGAGCGGAATAATGGCGGAGTTTGAATTAGAGCAAGATGTGCTTGAAGCGGAAGAAGTGATTGAGACCGCCGAAAGTGAAGATGAAACTCTCGATAATTTCACCGCGCTTTCGCCCTTTGCTACACCGGCCGGCGTTGAGCGGGGTAAATTCCGTTCTTTAACCTTAATTAACTGGAATGGTTTCTTTGCGCGTACCTTCGATTTAGACGAACTGGTGACCACTCTTTCAGGGGGGAATGGGGCAGGTAAATCCACCACCATGGCAGGTTTTGTGACAGCCTTAATTCCTGATTTAACGCTGTTACATTTCCGTAATACCACAGAAGCGGGCGCGAGCGGCGGTTCGCGCGATAAAGGCTTGCACGGTAAATTACGCCCGGGCGTTTGTTACGCGGTGTTAGATTGCGTGAATTCACGTCATCAGCGTGTACTGGTGGGCGCGCGTCTACAACAGGTTGCGGGACGTGATAAAAAAGTGGATATTAAAACCTTCAGCTTGCAAGGTATCGAATTATCCATCAATCCGACCGCACTTTTCACGGACGTGGTGAATGAACGTCAAGCTAAAGTCTTAGGTTTAACGGAACTTAAAGACAAAATCGATCAACTTGGCGGTCAATTTAAGCAATATCATTCCATTGCTGATTATCACGGCATGATGTTTGATTTGGGCATTATTCCAAAACGTTTACGTTCATCTTCTGACCGTAGCAAATTCTATAAACTTATCGAAGCTTCGCTTTATGGTGGGATTTCCAGTGCCATTACAAAATCCTTGCGCGATTATTTATTGCCTGAAAACTTGGGCGTACGCAAGGCGTTCCAAGATATGGAAAGCGCGTTGCGTGAAAACCGTATGACCCTTGAAGCCATTAAAGTGACCCAATCCGATCGTGATTTATTCAAACATTTGATTACGGAAACCACAAACTATGTGGCGTCAGATTATATGCGCAACGCCAATGAGCGTCAGGGTAATATTGAAGCGGCATTAACCTTCCGTAAAGAATGGTATCAAGCGAAATCTGAACAAGATTTATCCCAACATCGTTTGGTTGATTTAAGCCGTGAAGCGGCAGAATTGGCAGAGAGCGAGAAAACTCTTGAAGTGGATCATCAAAGCGCGGCGGATCACTTAAATTTAGTGCTGAATGCTTTACGCCATCAAGAAAAAATCGAACGTTATCAAGATGATGTGACCGAGCTAAATGAAAAACTCGAAGAACAAAAAATGGTGGTCGAAACGGCGAATGAGCAGCTTGAAGAAAGCCAAGCGCAATTTGAGCAACTTGAAACCGAAGTGGATCAAATTCGTAGCCAATTAGCGGATTACCAACAAGCACTTGATGCGCAACAAACCCGTGCCTTGCAATATCAACAAGCGATTCAAGCTTTAGAAAAAGCGAAAACCTTATGTGGTTTAGCGGATCTTGCGGTGAAAAATGTGGACGAATATCACGAAGAATTTGCGGCACAAGCGGAAACCTTGACAGATCGCGTCCTTGAACTTGAGCAAAAAATGGCGATTTCCGAAGCGGCGAAAACCCAATTTGATAAAGCCTATCAGTTGGTTTGTAAAATTGCCGGCGAAGTCCCTCGTTCAGCGGCTTGGGAAAGTGCAAAAGAATTATTGCGCGAATATCCAACCCAAAAAGTGCAAGCGGCACAAACGCCACAATTGCGCGCGAAATTACACGAATTAGAGCAGCGTTATGCACAACAACAAAGTGCGGTGAAATTATTAAATGATTTTAATCAACGCGCGAATACCAGCCTTGAAACTGCCGATGAGTTGGAAGAATGCTATAATGAGCAAGAAGCTTTATTAGATGACTTAAATGCGGAACTTTCCGAGCAAGTGGAAAATCGCTCCACTTTACGTCAAAAACGCGAGCAGTTGAATGCGGCTTACAATGAAAATGCAGCCAAAGCTCCAGCTTGGTTAACGGCTCAAGCCGCGTTAGAACGTTTAGAAGAACAATCCGGCGAGCGTTTTGAAGATAGCCAAGATGTGATGAATTTCATGCAAGGGCAAGTGACTAAAGAGCGCGAATTGACCATTCAACGCGATAAATTGGAACAAAAACGCCAACAATTAGATGAACAAATTACGCGTTTAAGTCAACCGGATGGTTCAGAAGATGCGCGTTTGAATATGTTAGCGGAACGCTTTGGTGGCGTGTTGCTGTCTGAGCTTTATGATGATGTACCAATTGAAGATGCGCCATATTTCTCCGCACTTTATGGACCGGCACGTCATGCGATTGTGGTACGTGATATTCAAGCGGTAAAAGCACAGTTAGCAACCTTAGAGGATTGCCCTGATGATTTATATTTAATCGAAGGGGATCCGTCTGAGTTTGATGACAGTGTATTGTCGGCACAAGAGCTTGAACACGGTGTGGTTGTTCAGGTTTCAGAACGCGAAGTCCGCTATTCAAAATTTCCTGAAATTCCATTATTTGGTCGTGCAGCACGTGAAAAACATTTAGCTGAACTGGAAATTCAACGTGATGAAGTGGCGGAAAACTATGCGCAAGTGGCATTTGACGTACAAAAATGCCAGCGTATCCATAGTCAATTCAGTCAGTTTATTAGCTTGCATTTGGCGTTAGCATTTTTACCTAACCCTGAAGAATTGATGCGCGAAATCAATGTGGAACGTAATGAAATTGACCGTGAATTGACCGCACTTTCTACTACAGAACAACAATTACGCATTAAATTAGACAACGCCAAAGAGCGTATGCAGTTGTTAAATAAACTCATTCCACAATTAGCGATCATTGCCGATGACAGTTTGCTTGATCGTATTGAAGAATGTCGTGAACAATTGGATACGGCGGAACAAGATGAAATCTTTATTCGTCAACATGGCAACAGCTTGGCGCAGTTAGAACCGATCGCCAATACCTTGCAAAGCGACCCTGAGAATTATGAACGCTTAAAAGGTGATTTAGCGCAAGCGATTGAACAGCAAAAACAAGTGCAACAAAAAGTGTTTGCGTTGGCAGATGTGGTTCAACGTAAAAACCATTTTAGTTATGAAGATGATGTGCAAACGGAAAGCAATGGCTTAAATGAGCAATTACGTTCGCGCTTAGAACAGGTTCAAGCCAAACGTGATGTGCAACGCGAACAAGTGCGTCAAAAACAAGCACAATTTGCCCAGTACAATCAGGTATTTATTCAATTACAAAGTTCGCAAGTGAGTAAAAATCAGTTATTACAAGAGTTAATGACTGAGGTTTCAGAACTGGGTGTTCGTGCGGATGTTGGTGCAGAAGAGCGTGCGCGTGTACGTAAAGATGAGTTGTATCAACAACTTTCCACCAGCCGTCAACGCCGTTCTTATGTAGAAAAACAGTTGACCTTGATTGAAAGCGAAGCAGAAAATCTCAGTCGCCGTATTCGTAAAGCGGAACGTGATTACAAACAACAGCGCGAGCTTGTCGTAGCAGCAAAAGTAAGTTGGTGCGTGGTGTTGCGTTTATCTCGTCATTCAGATGTGGAAAAACGTTTAAATCGCCGTGAATTAGCTTATTTATCTGCGGATGAATTGCGTTCAATGTCGGATAAAGCGTTAGGAGCGTTGCGTCAAGCCGTGGCGGACAATGAATATTTACGTGACGCATTGCGTTTATCGGAAGATAGCCGTAAACCTGAAAATAAAGTGCGGTTCTTTATCGCGGTGTATCAACATTTGCGCGAGCGTATTCGTCAAGACATTATTAAAACCGATGACCCAATTGACGCTATCGAGCAAATGGAAATTGAGTTAAGCCGTTTAACGGATGAATTGACTAACCGTGAGCAAAAATTGGCGATTAGCTCAGAATCCGTGGCGAATATTATGCGTAAAACCATTCAACGTGAGCAAAATCGTATTCGTATGCTTAACCAAGGACTACAAAATATTGCCTTTGGTCAGGTGAAATCTGTGCGTTTGGTGGTGAATATTCGCGATACACACGCCATGTTATTAGACGCACTTTCAGGTAGCCAAGAAGATTATCAGGATTTATTTAATGATAATCGTATGACCTTCTCTGAAGCGATGGCAAAACTTTATCAACGCTTAAATCCACATATTGATATGGGACAACGTACCGCGCAAACCATTGGGGAAGAATTACTGGATTACCGTAATTACCTCGATCTTGAAGTGGAAGTGTACCGTGGCGCAGATGGTTGGTTACGTGCAGAAAGTGGGGCATTATCAACAGGTGAAGCGATCGGTACAGGGATGTCAATCTTACTTATGGTGGTGCAAAGCTGGGAAGAAGAAAGCCGCCGTTTACGCGGTAAAGACATCTTACCATGTCGCTTATTATTCTTAGATGAAGCGGCGCGTTTAGACGGTAAATCTATTAGCACTTTATTCGAATTGTGCGAACGTTTAGATATGCAATTGCTCATCGCCGCCCCTGAAAATATTAGTCCGGAAAAAGGCACAACCTATAAACTGGTGCGTAAAATTTCAGGCAATCAAGAACATGTACATGTTGTTGGGTTGCGTGGTTTTGGGGCAACAGAGTAGCATACTCAAGTAATTAAGTCAGAAGTGCGGTTAAAAAATCAATTACTTTTAACCGCACTTTGTCTATTTCCGCTATTACTGAAGCAAAATGACATTATGTTTATGTCTAAATACCATTTGGGTTCTCAACAATCAAGCCTTCAAATCAATCCTCAATCTACAAATTGAAGATGGGTTGGAATGATGGAATGAATTTGACCATAAATAATAGGACAAATAACTTGCCCCGAATACCTAAACCCGAATACAAACGCCCCACTCAAATTCTGTTTCATTCAGACGATATTTTGTTTTTAAGGCAGGACCGCAAGAATTAGAGCCCACACCACTCATTTTATAATCTATACATAATACCCTTGAAGGGTATTCCATTAAATCATAGCAATGAGACTTTTGCGTCATTTCTTCTTGAGTATAAGGCAAAAAGCTAAAACTAAACGGTGTATTTGCAGTAATAGTTAGCTTATCTGCTGTCACAAAATGGGTGCCATAATGGCTATTATTTTCCTGTGGTTTAACATATGGCATTGTGTAATCAGCCAGATCGATTTCATAACGCCCTAGTTTTGCTAAATGATGTTTATCTATATAGCTTTCCGCTTCACCATAGCCAAAATATTGCACTTTATCTTGTATTTTAGGCAAGAAGAAACGCAAGCCAAAGCGCGGCAAATAAGGCAAATGAGCAGGGCGGTTGGCGGTAACTTTTATCGTTAATTCGCCGTCAGCATGGATTTGATAACGAACATGCAACGTTAAAATTCGGCTTTTTGATGTAGCAACGATGCCTAAATCAGCGTCAATAATGGCCGCGCTTTCTGTCTGCTGCCAACGAGTTTTATAAGCACGAGTATAAGCCAGATGATAGCCTGCATTTTGCCATTGTTCACGAATAAGGCGATCGTTATCTGTTGGTGCACGCCAAATGTTGAAATCTAAAGGCTGTTCAATGAGAGCCTCTCCATTTTTATTAATTTCCGTGAAAATACCACGATTTTTATCGAATTTGTAACGATAATGCGCATTTTCAATGATAAATTCATGGCTGCTCTCAATGACATTAAATGACGAAAGTGCGGTTAAATTTTCACGTATTTTAGGGCAAACTAATTTATCGTTGTTAATCACAATTTGATCAAAGCCCAAGGAATGACCGATATTAACTAATGGCTGAGCTTGACGCTGAATATATTCTAAATCAAGGGTGACAAATCCATTTGGATATGATGGAATGTCGAGAGGTAAATAAACCCGTTGTTTTGGTGGGCAATTCACTTGTAATTCACCTTGTTTCACTACATCGCCATTGACGACAAAGGCAAATCGAATCGAAACAACATCTTGTAGATTGGTAAAATCCCAATGGTTGGTTATTTCTATTTTATTATCTACAAGTGCAGCACGAATTGGGCGATTCACATTTTTTAATTCCAATAAATTTGTGTGCGGAATGCGATCTTGGGAAACTAAGCCATCCATACAGAAATTGCCATCATTAGGCGTGTCGCCAAAATCCCCACCGTAACCTACGCGACCTGAATTATCAGGTAGATATGGCGCATGGTCGCACCATTCCCACACAAAACCACCGCAGGATTTTTCATATTTTTCAAAAGTTTGCCAATAATCTTCCGCATCGCCATTAGAGTTCCCCATGGCGTGCGTATATTCGCAAAGAATATAGGGTTTCGTTTTGCTTGGATCGGTGCAATAACGGTCTAAGGATTCCGTTGCCGGATACATTTCGCTGTAAAAATCTAAATTAGACACATCATTTGGGTGTTGACTATGTTGATAAATTGAACTTTCATAATGAACTAAACGGCTCGCATCACGTTGTTTAATCCAAGCCGCTGCGGCTTCAAAATTTTCACCATAACCACTCTCATTGCCTAGCGACCAAATCACCACAGAAGTGCGGTTTTTATCTCGTTCAATATTCGCAAAAGTGCGGTCTAAAATAGCGGATTTATATTCAGGCGCGCGTGCAAAATAACAGAAATTATCGATAGTTTGCTGACGGATTTTTTCATCATGATTGATACAAGGGTCATTAAGGAAAATACTTTTTTCCGGTGTTTCCACATAAACCATACTTGCACCATGACTTTCTATATCGCTTTCTGCAATAAGATAGAATCCATATTGGTCACAAAGTTCGCTAAACCAAGGTGCGTTAGGGTAGTGCGCTGTACGAATGGCGTTGATATTATGCTGTTTCATTAAGGTCAAATCCACTAACGCTTGTTCGCGTGAAATAGCATAACCGGTTCTAGGATCGCTATCATGTCGATTGACTCCTTTAAACTTAATCGCTTGCCCATTCAGTTTTAACACGGCATTTTCTACATAGATTTTGCGGAAACCGATTTTTTGTTCAATCACTTCATTGCCCGATGTCATCATTAAGCGATAAAGTTGCGGATTTTCCGCATTCCACAAGATCGGATTATCCAAAATCAGAGAAAAGGTTGTCGTATTCTGACGTGCGATTTCAGTCCCTTTCGGATCGAATAAAACAAATTCAATAGGTTGTTTTTCTTGATAAAATAGTGTTTCTACGGTGAGCGTTGCTTGATTGAATGTATCATTTAAATCCGTTTTAATAAAAAAGTCTTGTAAATAATTCACATCTCGTGTTAACAAATAGACATCGCGGAAAATCCCCGACATGCGGAATTTATCTTGATCTTCTAAATAGCTCCCGGCACACCATTTCAACACCACGACATCAAGTTGGTTTACACCTGATTTTAGATGATCGGTAATCTCAAATTCGTTCGTGCTATGGCTAATCTGCCCAAAGCCTACAAATTGTTGATTGACGTAAACAAAGAAACAACTGTCTACGCCCTCAAAATTGAGCAAGTAACGTTTATCTACCATTGGCGTGAAATCAAAGCAATGACGATAATGCCCACAAGGATTATCTTTCGGTACAAATGGTGGGTCAAATGGAAAAGGGTAGTTGATATTGGTGTAATGATGTTGATCAAATCCTTGTGTTTGCCAATTAGATGGCACAGGGATTTGCGTCTTTAATGGTGCAGTCAAGAAATTCTCTGGCAACTCCTGCATGCTGTGATAATAAGTAAAATCCCAATTTTTTCCCGAAAGTGCGGTAAAAAATGAAGAGGTTTCGCGCGAAAGCGAGGCAGCGTTTTGCCCTATTGCAAATGGCACAAAATAAGCATGATGCGGTTGACGATTGATATGTAAGGTTTCAGGATTTTCAAAATATTGTGGTAATTGCATAGGAAACTCCATTTTAGCGTAATGAATTGCGTTTATGTAATTGGTAGCGTTCAGATAAGGACATTTTGCCGGTTAAGGTGAACGCAGAAATTAAGGTAAAGGTAACAGCTATACAACCTAAAATAAAGTAGGTATGTTGATAACCGTAAATATCATAGCCTATGCCAACAAGCGGCGATACAATCATATTACCTACTTGTTTGGCAAAATGGCAGGCGACTAAATAAATAGTGGCAGAAAAATGTAACTCAAACGTATTGGCGATATATTTGAATACGCCCACAAGGTAAAAAGGTACTTCAAACATATGTAAGGTTTTTAATACAACCACATGCCAAGCTTCTGTTGCAAATGACGAGCCAATAATTCGAACACTCATAATTGAACCGGCAATCAATAGGGCATTTTTCGCTCCAATACGGTTAATAATCAATGGAACAAAGAACATAATCAATGCATTTAGCATTTCGCCGGCAGTAGTCACATAGCCAAACATTTGAATGCCTTCTGCGTGAGAAGTGAAAAAGGTATTAAAAAAGTTACCGAATTGTTGGTCAAAAATATCATAAATACAAGCCACACCAACTACATAAGCCAGCAATGCCCAGAATTTTGCACGTTTAAAAATAGCGATAGCTTGTTTTAAAGTCACGGGATTTTTGTTAGATACAAGTTGCTCAACCACTTTAGTCGTTGAACTTTCCTGTGGATTGGCAAGGGCAATAAGTACCAATAACACCAACGCACCTGCAGAGCCTAACCAAAATACTGCATTAGGGTTATGCCCATAGAGATTGCCTGCAATAGAGGCACAAATCGCCCAACCGAACATGCCAAACATCCGCGCACGACCATATTCAAATTGGCTTCGGCGGCTAACGCGTTCAATATAGGCTTCGGAAGCAGGGGAACCTGCTTGGAATACAAATCCCATGTATGCCCCACCCACTAAGGAACCTAGCCAAATATTCGTTTTGAGCAATGGCGCAAATACATAAATAAAGAATGGGGCATAAAAGACTAAGGTAATAGCCAGCACCCAAAGCAAATGTTTTTTCACACCTAATTTATCAGAAACATAACCGAAAATAGGTTGAAAACAAAGAGCAAAAAAAGACATCATGGCAAAAACCATGCCTGCATCTTCGCCTGAAAGCCCGTTAATATCGCCAAGCCAAATCCCCAAGAAAGGATAGCAGGTCGCCATAATAAAGAAGTAAACAAAGAAATACCCACCAAAAAGCCAATAATTTTTATTGGCAAGATAATAAGTTTGTGGATTTGTTGCTTCCATAGAAACTCCTATTTCAAATTAGTTAATGATTTTTAGCGAATGTTAACGTTATCATTTATCATTAACAACAAATTTTTGATAAAAATGTGAAGTAGATCACATTTTTTAACGTTAACATTTTATTTCTATGACAAAAATCACAATTTTCAAAGTTAACGTTAACTATAGCGAAAAAAGAAGGTAATATATAAGGCACAAGCGTAGTAAAAATGGGAGTTGTTATGGCATCATTGAAAGAGGTAGCAAAATTAGCCGGGGTTTCATTAATGACAGTGTCACGGGCATTAAATAATCCCGAAAAGCTATCAAAGTCCACTTATGATGTAGTAAAAAAAGCCATTGATGAATTAGGCTATGTCCCTAATTTTGCTGCACAAAATATCCGTGGGGTAGCACGCAAAACCATCGGTGTTCTATCGCTTGGCACAGCAACGACACCGTTTTCTGTGGAAATATTATTAGCTATCGAAAAAACAGTGCGAAAATATGGTTGGCATTCCTATGTGATTAATACCTTTGAAAATGATGAAGATGAGCTTGAACAAGCGGTTGAACAGCTGATTTCTCATCGTCCCAATGCCATTATTATTGCGCGGAATGGACTAAAAAAAGTCAAAATTCCCGAAAGATTGCGACAATTTCCTATTGCGCTCGCAAATTGTGTCACTGATGATGCAGCTGTTGCTAGTTATATTCCTGATGATTTCCATGGACAGCAAGCCATAGGGGAGTTGTTGGTCAAAAAAGGTTATAAAAAAGCCTTATTTTTGCATATACCACGTAATTATATTGCTACCAAAGCCCGTAAAGCTGGTTTTGAGCAGGTTTTTGAAACCAATCGGAAAAGTGAAAATGCGGTTAAAATTGATCACTTTTTTATGGAAGATGATGGTGAAAATTATTTTACCGGCGCAAAACCTCTTATTGATTTGCTACAACGTCACAAAAAATTAGATTATGATGTCATCGTTTGCGGAAATGACCGAATTGCTTTTGTGGCATATCAATTATTATTACAGCAGGGATACCGTATTCCTGAAGATATTGCTGTTACAGGTTATGATAACATGGTCGGTGTAACGCATTTATTTTTACCGTCATTAACTACGGTGCAATTACCACATTATGAAATGGGAGAGCAAGCTGCGTTACATTTAATTGAAGAACGCACATCAACAGAAGCGGTTTTAATTCATTGCCCATTGATTATTGGTGAATCTTGTTAACTTTATCTTAAACATTTATTTAAATTCATTTCTATAAAATCCGGCAACGTTTACAAGAAAAATCTTTTATTTTTCACGTAGCGTTGCCATTTCTATTTTTTATTTCTGCAAATAATCACGTATCTCATCCCACATATTAAATATAAAAAATAAATATTCTCACAACAAAATAAATCGCAAGAGTAGCCCTTCTCACAAAAGTGACTTTTTGTAATTAATTATTTAACATAATATAGATTATGCGAAATCAGTTATCTGGTTAGGAAATACTACGATCTAAATAAATCACAAGGTTATCAACAGGTATCTTGTATCGGTGAAGCTAGATAATGATTGATTGAATTGTGTTATTTGAGTGATTCTTTTAGCAAGTTATTACAGTAAAATTATAAAAATACTGCTTAGATAATACATGAATGTGATATACTGATTACAAGGTAGCAACGTTTTGAACTTAAAAGGAAGAATAATGATAGATAATATGATTAAATGCCCATTTTGTTTTACAGAATCTGAACGAGGAATCTCTGTATGTCGAGGTTGTCACGCTACAGTGAAATATGGAGAAAGTATAATACCTTATTTCGTTATATCTTTAATTTTTGGCTTAGTTGGTGGATTTTTTCTATTACGTTTTTTAGGAGAAAATGTATTTATATCAATACAAAATTTAAGTAAAGAAACTGGGTTGACTTTATTTATAGTTATTGTTGCAATACTCTTTTCATTATCGCTTTATATTCTGCTAAGCTATGTTAGAAGTCCCAATGCAAGAAATAAAGTGACATTTCATCGATATATGCCTAAATAACATCAAAAAAGCCGACAATCCGTCGGCTTTTTATTTAGTTCACTAATATGCGCTACACTGTCACAAAATAATTACAACAATTTCATCGCGTATTCATAAACTTGATGCAATAACTGCAATTTTTCTTCATTACCTGAATACTCCTGTACCAAATTATGCATCCGTTGTTCGAAATCTATCACACTATTTTCCAATTTACGACGGCGATAGCGTTCCCATTGCAGCTGCTCTGTTCGACTTAAAGTTTTAAAGAAATGACGCGCTCGATAATGTAGCAACAAGTCAGGAATACGTTTATCTTCAAAAGTTAATCCATTTTCAATCAGCTTTTCTGGCGGTAATTGGCGTAAAATTGCCATATTGTTTTTATCATTGGAACTAAAGAAACCATTATATAATTCAGTTTCCACGTTATCGCTAGGCTCAAATTGACGTTCTTCCTTGAAAATCTCTTCTATTTTTGACCGCACTTCAGGTGAATGCTGTAATTTCTTGAGATTATCTAGACAATATTGACGATCAATCCCTAATCGTTCTGCGTTTTCAGGTAATAACACCTTAGCGGGTGCAAGAATGGGGCATTTATTAATATGAACCAATTTCAGCGGAACCGGCACAATCCCCTGTTCTTCTAACACTGATTTTTTAGTATACAAATTTTCGCGCAATTCCACCGCACTTTTTGTCAGTAGATCATCAATATTTTGCGATAAATCACAAACAATGACTGCATTTTGATTGATTGGATGCCACGCAATAGGAGCAACCCAAGTACAATTACCACGATAATTGCCTAACATGCCGGAAACATGTACCAATGGTGTCATCTCCGCTGTATTAATCAACTTCTCTACTTCCCTTTTACCCCGATTTTCAAAGAAAAATTGGAATAATTTAGGTTGTTTCTCTTTGATTAATTTCGCCATAGCAATAGTCGCATAAACATCGGACATGGCATCATGGGCATTTTCATGGGCAATACCATTGGCTTCAGTTAGCTTCTCTAAGCGGAAACTCGGCATTCCTTCATCATCATACGCCCATTCAATACCCTCTGGACGTAAGGCGTAACAGGCTCGAACTACATCTAGCAGATCCCAACGAGAATTACCATTCTTCCAACTATATTCATAAGGGTCGATAAAATTACGATAGAACGTGTATCGCGTCATTTCATCATCATAGCGAATATTGTTAAAGCCCATAACACAAGTATTCGGCCGGCTAAATTCAGCGAGAATTTTCGCCGCAAATTCAGGTTCACTAATCCCCTTTTCATTACATTCTTGTGGCGTAATTCCCGTTACCAAAACCGCTTCAGGTGAAGGCAAATAATCGTTGGTCTGTTTGCAATACAACATTACAGGATCACCGATAATATTAAAATCTTTATCGGTTCGAATTCCTGCAAATTGTGCCGGACGATCGCTGGCTGGATTAATACCAAAGCTTTCGTAATCATAAATAAAAAAGGTAAAATCCGTCATTAAATCCGTCTCACCTGCCAAAATACTTTATTCCAATAGGCATTATTCAGTGATGAATAAATTACACCACCTTTTGTTGAAGCGTGTAAGAATTGTCCATTTTTGACATAAATGCCCACATGATAACCATTCGGTCCTCGACCTGTTTTGAAGAAAACCAGATCACCTGTTTGAATTTGCTCTTTAGGTACTTTCTTACCGTATTTCGATTGTTCCGTTGTGGTTCGTGGCAACTTAATATTAAACCGATCCATAAAAGTGACACGCGTAAAACCGGAACAATCTACACCACTACGCGTATTGCCCCCCAAGACATAAGGTGTCCCTTGCCATTCTCTTTGCTGTTCACTTAATAAGGTAATCACCATAATAGGGTCATTTAATTGACCTTTATAACCAATACCATCATATTCTTCACTACGTAGCCCTGAACAGGCGGCAAGTGAAAAAAGTGCGGTAGTAAAAAGCAGTGCTTTAATTGAAATAAATCTCATATAAATAATTTTGTGACGTTGTATCAAATAACGCAAAAGAAAGAAAAGCTACCCTTTCGAGTAGCTTCTATTTATTTATTTATTTATTTTGCTTTGGTTTTCTCTACACGAGCGCGTAGTTTTTGCCCCGGTTTGAACACAACAACGCGACGCGCAGAAACAGGGACACTTTCGCCGGTTTTAGGATTGCGACCCGGTCGAGATGATTTGTCACGTAATTCAAAATTACCAAAACCTGAAAGTTTCACATCAATACCGCTAGCTAAGGTTGAACGAATTTCTTCAAAAAAACTTTCAACAATCGCTTTCGCTTCCGCTTTTGTTAAACCATGTTTATGCACAAGGTTATCTGCAATTTCAATTTTCGTTAACGCCATAATTAATCTCTCAATGTTGCATTAAAACGTTGTTTTAATTCGGTTAGTACCATAGAAATTACCGCATTAATATCTTCTTCTTCCAAAGTTTTCTCTGTATCTTGAATAGTTAAGCTAACGGCTAAGCTCTTATAACCATCCGCCACACCCGGACCTTGGTAAACATCAAATAAATTTACAGCAACTAATTTATCCCCACCCACAGCACGGCAAGTAGCAAGAATATCACTCGCTGGCGTAGAATCGGCCACAACTAACGCTAAATCACGGCGGTTTGCCGGGAATTTAGAAATTTCTTTTGCTACGGTTACATTACGTTGAGTGATTTTCTCAACTAAAATTTCTGCAGCAAATGCTTTGCCATTTAAACCTATTTTTTGTGCGATACTTGGATGGATTTGACCAATGAAGCCAATTTCCTCGCCATTCAACATAATTGCTGCAGATTGACCGGGATGGAATGCATCATAGGTTTTGGCTACAAATTGTACTTGATTTCCGACCGCAGTTAAACTAAGAACGTTTTCAATATAACCTTTTAAGTCATAAAAATCAGCAGGTTCAGATTTTAATGCCCAATGTTCATTAAATTTCGCTCCAGTCATCACCATGCCAAGAACAAATTCTTGACGCACACCAAACTCAGCGTTCGCATCAGGAACAAAACGTAAACCAGTTTCAAATAAACGTACACGTGATTGTTGACGATTTTGGTTATAGGCAACAGCACCCAATAAGCCCGTCAATAAAGACACACGCATTGCCGACATTTCGCTAGAAATTGGGTTTGGTAACACCAATGGCTGTACCGTTGGATGTAACAAACTTTGAATTTTCGGATCAACAAAGCTATAAGTAATGGCTTCATGGAAATCTGCAGATACAAGTGCGGTCTTGATACGCGAAATTTCTAAATCCGCTTCTTTGTGTTCACGCATACGTAAATGGGCTAATGGCGCATTATTTGGAATACTGTTATAGCCGTAAATACGCGCCACTTCTTCAATTAAGTCTTCTTCAATTTCAATATCAAAACGCCAGCTTGCAGAAGTCACTGTCCAAATATCGTTTTCATAACGAACAGGTAATCCTAAACGTTGGAAAATATCTGTCACCGTTTCTGTTTCAATATGATGACCTAATAAACTATCTAGTTTTTCACGGCGTAACTGCACGTCTTTCACTTTTGGTAAAGCTTGTTCACTGACAACTTCACAAATTTCACCGGCTTCACCACCACAGATCTCAAGTAAAAGTGCAGTCGCACGCTCCATCGCTTTGTGTTGCAATTCAAAATCCACACCACGTTCAAAACGGTGTGAACTATCGGTGTGCAAACCATATTGACGGGCGCGACCTGTAATGGCTAATGGCGCAAAGAATGCTGCTTCTAAAATAACCTCTTTCGTTTCGGCATTCACACCACTTGCTTGACCACCAAAAATCCCTGCCATGGCTAAAGGCCCGGTTTGATCCGCAATAACCAAGGTATTGCTTTGCAATTTTGCTGTTGTACCGTCTAAAAGGACTAATTCTTCACCTTCTTTTGCCATACGCACTTGAACCGGTTGTACCACTTTTGCCGCATCAAAGGCATGCATTGGTTGACCAAATTCAAGTAAGATATAGTTCGTAATATCCACAATCGGGTCGATAGAACGAATACCGCAACGGCGAAGTTTTTCTTTCATCCACATTGGTGTTGCCGCATTCACATTGACATTTTTTACACTACGCAATAAATAACGTGGACAAGCTTCAGGGGCCTGTACATCAATTTCTACTTTTTCATCGGAAGTCACCTTAACCGCATCAAAGTGCGGTGTATTAACAGGTAATTTATTCACTACACCGATTTCACGCGCAATGCCGGCAATACTTAAACAGTCTGCACGATTGGGCGTTAAGCTGATTTCAATCGCATTGTCGTTAAGATTTAAATATTCACGGAAATCAACGCCAATTGGCGCATCAAATGGTAATTCAATAATACCACTATGATCTTCTGAAATACCTAATTCACTAAATGAACACAGCATGCCTTCTGAAGGTTGACCACGTAATTTCGTTTTCTTAATTTTAAAATTACCCGGTAATACCGCACCATCAATTGCACAAGCCACTTTCAAACCTTGACGACAGTTTGGCGCACCGCAAACAATATCCAATAAACGTTCGCCACCAACATTCACTTTGGTAACACGCAATTTATCTGCATCAGGATGTTGTGCACATTCCACAACTTCCCCAACAACCACACCCGTAAATTCACCCGCTGCAGCTTCAACGCCGTCAACTTCCAAACCAAGCATCGTAATTTGATCACATAATTGCTCGGTAGTAACGGTTGGGTTAACCCACTCTCGCACCCACTGTTCACTAAATTTCATTCTTTTTTCTCACTTCTTATTTTATTACTGTAAATTTCAAATCTTTGAAAATCGCATTATTAAATTGCGTATCTAATTTATATTCCCCAATAGGATCGTTGGCATTAAATTTCCAACAGAACATAAATTGATTGTTAGGCATTTCTGCTTTGACCACATTTCTTGAGATTAAATAATTTTTCTTTTCTTCCACAGATTCAATTTTTGCGATTTCAGGCGGAATATCCAAGTCAATTGCAGCAGGCGCTTGCAAATATTGTGCAAAGAGGTTGTCCTCTTCCACCACAACATTTCCCACCGTAACACAAACATTACGTGCTTTGGCACGAGATAAGCGATTCCCTTTCAACAACTTTGGTTCTTTACCACTCGTATCAAACACCTGAAGCACTGCAATGGGTTGGGCCACTTGTGGTGACGGCTGTGAGCCAACTTCATTAGCATTAGCAACCGCGCTTATCGCCAAACCCAGTGAAAGCATGATGAATTTTTTCATTGCACATTCCTATTTAAATTGTTTTAAGAATCGTAAGTCATTTTCAAAGAATGAACGTAAATCTGTGACGTTGTAGCGAAGCATGGTTAAACGCTCGACCCCCATGCCTACAGCGAAACCGCTATATTCATTCGGATCAATACCCACGTTACGCAATACATTTGGATGCACCATACCGCAACCCAAAACTTCTAACCATTTACCATTTTTCCCCATAACATCCACTTCCGCAGATGGCTCTGTGAATGGGAAATAAGACGGACGGAAACGTACTTGCAAATCTTCTTCAAAGAATGCTCGCAAGAAATCGTGTAGCAACCCTTTCAATTCAGTAAAGTTCGCTTTTTTATCCACGTAAAGCAATTCAATTTGATGGAACATAGGGGTATGCGTTTGGTCGTAGTCATTACGATAAACACGCCCAGGTGCCATAATGCGAATTGGAGGCTGTTTTTTCTCCATGGTACGAATTTGCACACCCGATGTTTGAGTACGTAACAATAATTCAGGATTAAACCAGAATGTATCGTGATCTGCACGAGCCGGATGATGTTTCGGAATATTCAACGCATCAAAGTTATAGTAATCACTTTCAATTTCAGGGCCACTTTCAACACTAAAACCTAATTCAGAGAAGAATTTCGTCACACGTTCAATAGTAATAGAAACAGGATGCAAACCGCCAACTTCCACTTTACGCCCTGGTAAAGACACATCAATACGTTCATTTTCTAATTTAGCATTTAATGCCGCACGTTCAATGTCTTCTTTTTTTCCATTAAGTGCATCTAGCACGATTTGTTTGGCTTCATTAATTTTAGCACCAATAGCTGGACGCTCTTCAGCAGAAACATCACGCAAGCCTTGCATTAATTGAGTGAAATGGCCTTTTTTACCAAAATATTCTACTCGGAAATTTTCTAATGCCTCTAAGCCTTTATCCTGTAAATTATCCAGTGTCGCAAGTGCCTGTTCGGTTAATTCTTTAAGGTTTTGCATACCCATCCTTCTTTAATCACAATAATAGTTTAAAAACAGCCACAATGATAATACTAACTCATTAAAAAATCACGCATTTTCACTGTTTATTTGCGAAATTTGCTGTTGAACAGACATTTTCTTAAAAAACTCACCACACTTTGCCATTTTTTCAGGCGAAAAACAGACATCATAAGTTTTACCGAGATACTCAAATTCTAAGCGATAAGCATGCAAATAAGTGCGGTCAATATTCCTCTGATTTCCTCCATATAGTTCATCCCCCAAAATAGGGCTACCCAAACTTTTCATAGCAACGCGCAACTGATGCGTTTTGCCGGTTTGCGGTTTTAATAGAAATAAACGCAAATGAGGTTCACAGCTTACGGAATAAAATCGTGTAATCGCAGGATTTTCTTTAGATTTCCGTAACTTCCAAGCTCCACGCCGTGCTTTTTCCATATCTCCGATAATCAATCCTTGTTTTTTCTTCGGCTTAAACTCCGATAATGCAAGATAGGTTTTTTGAATTTTATGCTGAGCAAATAAGCCTGATAAGGTTGCGGCGGCCTTTTCATTTAAGGCTAAAATTAATAATCCAGAAGTCACCTTATCTAAACGATGAACCAACCATACTTGAGGTAACTTTAATTGTTGTGCGACTAATGTGGTTAACCCAAGTGGTTCAGCATCCTTATGTACACTGATTCCATGGGGTTTATTGATAATGATAAAATCATCAGTTTGTATTATAATTTCAAACAATTGCATAATCTCACAGAATAAAAATGACAGAGCATTTTAGCACAGACCAAAACACTTCTGTTATCTGTGCTTGCGCTTAAAGACATGAGGAATACCACGATGAATACCGTTAAATTATTGCAAACTCGCCGTTCAAATAAAAAGCTTGTTGCACCGGCACCAAATCAAGAACAACTGGAACAGATTTTTCAAGCTGCCCTACGCACCCCTGATCACGGCAAATTACAGCCCTATCATTTTATCGTCATAGAAAAAGAAGGCTTAACCCGATTAGCGGCAATACTCAGAGAAGACGCGACGACTATGAATTTAGATGAACGCCAATTTCATAAAATTGAAGGTATATGTCAAAAACCTATGATTATTGGCGTGGTAGCCAAAATAGATAATAACATAGAAAAAGTGCCGGCATGGGAACAATTATTAACCGCCGGTTGCGCGGCCTATGGTATCCAACTTGCTGCCCAAGATTTAGGTTTTGATAATGTTTGGATTACGGGAAAATGGGTCAAAGGCCCGGCTCTACGCCGAGCTTTTCACTGTCAGGAACAAGATGAAATTGTGGCATTAATTATGCTTGGCACAGCAGAAGAACGTGTGGAAAAAGAACCTAAGACCGGTAAATTAGAAACATTTGTCAGTTATTTATAGTGCGTTCTTTAGCACTAGCCGGATTGAGTTTAATAAACCTAGCACGGCGCGTGCTAGGTAACCTATTTCAACACATCCCAAATTGGCTTTATATTTTCAGGCAACCACAAAGATTTACCTAGCTCAATCCAACCACAAGGAAAATGGAAGTCAGAACCTACGGATCCCAACAATTCATGCTCTTTTGCCCAACGTGCAAGTAAATGGCGTTGGTCAGCGGTTTGTCCGCTTCCGGCGACTTCTAAACCATCACCACCCCATTCCTTAAATTCCGCAATAAGACGTTTAAGCCAACGTGTCGTCATAGTATAACGCAAAGGATGAGCAAGTACCGCTAAGCCACCTGATTGATGAATAACATGAATGGCAGTGGGAATATCTACCCAAGCCGATTTGACATAACAAGATTTACCTTGCGAAAGATATTTCTTAAAGGCTTGATTTTCATTCGACACCTTACCAATTTGCACCAAATAACGCGCATAATGTGCGCGCGTCACTTCCCCATTGGCTAAACTTTTCGCACCTTCAAAGGCATGAGGTACACCGATTTTTTCTAGTTTCTCACCAATTTGGATAGCACGTTGTAAACGCGTTTCTGCTTGTTGTTGCAAAAGTGCGGTCATTTCAGGGGAGGTTTCATCAAACCCTAAGCCGACAATATGAATACCGCGGTTTTCCCATTCTGTCGAAATTTCCACACCATTAATCAGTCTAATACCGCATTGTTCCGCTTGCTTTCGCGCGTCAGGAATGCCGGAAATACTATCATGATCCGTTAAAGCCAATACATTGACACCCTGCTCAGCCGCGCGTTGCACTAATTCTGCCGGTGTTAAAATACCGTCAGATGCCGTACTGTGGCAATGTAAATCATAGACTGGTGTTGTCATTTAATTTCTTGAACCAACTGTTTAACTAAAGCAGGTCCATGATAAATTAAACCTGAATATACCTGTAATAATTCCGCTCCGGCAGCCATTTTTTCTTGTGCATTTTGAATACCATCAATACCACCACTCCCAATAATTGGAATCTCACCTTTTAGTTCCTGATGTAACCGGCGAATAATTTCCGTACTTTTATGCTGTAACGGCTTACCGCTTAACCCACCCATTTCTGTGGCATAAGGCAATCCGGCAACCGTATCACGAGAAATGGTCGTATTTGTTGCAATCACCCCATCCATTTTGTGACGTTGTAATGTATCAGCAATTTGCACTAACTCCGCCTCCGTTAAATCCGGTGCAATTTTAACCGCAATAGGCACATATTTATTATATTGATCGGCTAGAATTTTTTGACGTTCTTTAATGCCTTTTAACAAATCATCTAAAGCATCACCATATTGCAACGTACGTAAATCCGGCGTATTGGGAGAGGAAATATTCACCGTAATATAATCCGCATAGTTATAGGCTTTATTCAAACAGAAAATATAATCATCTTTACCATGCTCAATAGGGGTGATTTTATTTTTTCCAATATTAATCCCCAATGTACCGTCAAAGCGTGCTTTTTTTACGTTTTCAATTAAATAATCAATACCGTTATTATTAAAGCCATTACGATTAATGATCCCTTCCGCTTCAATTACACGGAATTGACGCGGCTTGGCATTACCGTCTTGTGCCAATGGGGTAACTGTCCCCACTTCAATAAAACCAAAACCCATTGCGCCAAAACCGTCAATGGCTTCTGCATTTTTATCTGCCCCGGCCGCCAAACCGATAGGGTTTTTAAATTTCACCCCCATCACTGTTTTTTCATTGCCTTTCGGACAAGCCAACAAGCTTTTAAGCAGTTGATTTAATAAAGGATGACCTGCAATTTTTAAGGTTTGAATAGCAAGATCATGCGCTGTTTCAGGTTCTAACGCAAAAATACCTTTTTTAATCAATGGATATAGCATGATGTGTTTTTTCTACTCCGAGTTAAAAGTGCGGTCAATTCATCAAGAATTTAACGCTTTCTCAATTTTTTCAAATAAATCTTTAGATAAATTTTCTACTTCATTTAAACGTTCCAATGCACGTTTCATCAAGGTTTGACGTTGACCATCATAACGCCCAAAACGAATTAAGGGTTCAATTAAACGTGCAGCAACTTGTGGATTGCTCTCATTTAATTTAAGCAAAATATCCGTTAAGAAACGATAACCTGAACCGTCTGCACGATGGAATGCCTGTGGATTTTGATTGACAAAACTTCCGACCAACGCACGCAACCGATTTGGATTATTAAAATTAAAGCTTGGATGTGCCATTAATTGTTGCACAATCGACAACACATTCCCATCAGGACGTGTTGCTTGTAAGGCAAACCATTTATCCATCACCAAACCATCTTGATGCCATTTTTCTTCAAAATCACGCAACAAATTATCGCGACACATTAATTGTGCTTTCGTGGCGGCATTTAAGGCACTCAAACTATCCGTCATATTATTGGCATACAAATAATGCTTATTCACCAAGGTGTTACCAATATCCGTAAAGGCAAGATATTGTAAACAGGCATTACGTAACCCACGTAATGCAATGTCTTGAGTATTAATACGATATTCATCCAAATGAATTTGGTTGTACACCTCTAAAAGCTGCGGTTTTAAATGTTCCGCAATGGCACGTTGCATAAAATCGCGTACCATAAAAATCCCTTCAGGATCGATTGTTTTAAAGGTTTCTGCAAACTCTGTTTCTTTTGGCAAAGTTAAAATCAACGTAGTCAGCTCAACATTTTGCTTGTAGTCTGTAAGAATATAAGAAAGTGCGGCTAAAATTTCTGGTGAAAATTCAAGTGGCAACCCGTCTTGATGTAAGGCCAAATTGCGACGTAATTCCTGAGAGAATAGCATCTGCATCGCATCCCAACGCACAAACTCATTTTGAGCATATTGAAGTAACGTAATCAACTGTGCGGTGCTATAATCGTAATCTAATTTTACCGGTGCAGAGAAATCACAAAGCAACGCGGGTACCGGGCATGATTTAATATCTGCAAATTCAAAAATCTGATCACGCTGTGTCACATTCAACACATCACTCACCACTTCCCCATTATTGACCAACATTTGCGGCATGCCATTCAAATCATATAACGCAATCTTTAATGGAATATGCAAATTCGCTTTATCCATTTGATCCGCTGTCGGCGGAGTCATTTGTGACACAATAAGTTGATAACGATGTGTCTTTTCATCATAACGGTCTGAAATACTCAATTCAGGTGTCCCTGATTGGCTATACCAACGACGGAATTGGGTTAAATCCACACCGGAAGCACGCTCCATCGCTGAAACAAAGTCTTCACAAGTCGCCGCTTTTCCGTCATTTTCCGCAATATACAGTTTCATCCCGGCTTGGAATCCTTTTTCCCCTAACAGGGTATGCATCATCCGAATGACCTCTGCCCCTTTTTCATATACCGTCATCGTATAGAAGTTATTCATTTCTAACACTTTTTCAGGACGAATTGGATGAGCCATTGGACTCGCATCTTCGGCAAATTGTGCGGTACGTAATAATTTCACATTATTAATTCGATTTACCGCACGAGAGCCGGTATCTGAAGAAAATTCTTGATCACGGAAAACCGTTAAGCCTTCTTTTAAGCTCAACTGGAACCAATCGCGACAAGTCACACGATTACCTGTCCAGTTATGGAAATATTCATGACCGATCACCGATTCAATAGCAAGATAATCATCATCCGTTGCAGTTTGTGGATTTGCTAAGACAAATTTTGAATTGAATACATTCAAGCCTTTATTTTCCATCGCACCCATATTAAAGAAATCCACCGCAACGATCATATAAATATCTAAATCATATTCCAAGTCAAAACGGTCTTCATCCCATTTCATGGCTTTTTTCAGGCTCTGCATTGCCCAATGGGCGCGGTCTAAATTACCGCGATCCACATATAATTCTAAGGCAACCTGACGACCACTTTTAGTCACAAAACTGTCTTTCAACAAATCAAAATCACCGGCCACCAAAGCAAATAAATAACTCGGTTTCGGGAACGGATCTTGCCATTCGACCCAATGGCGACCATTGTCTAATTCCCCACAAGCGATACGATTACCGTTTGAAAGCAAGAAAGGATAATGGGTTTTGTCTGCCGTAATACGCACATGATAACGCGCCAACACGTCAGGACGGTCTAAGAAATAAGTAATTTGACGGAAACCTTCCGCTTCGCATTGGGTACAGATGCCTTCGCCTGATTGATAAAGCCCTTGCAATGACGTATTCGTGGCGGGCACTAAATTCGTCACAATTTCTAATTCAAATTGCTCCGCACTTTGCCCACTTAAATCTAACGTCAAGCCTTCGCCATCTTGTTGATAGGCGGTGAAATTTTCGCCGTTAAATTTAATAGAAACAAACTGAAAGCTGTGTCCATCAAGGCGTAATTCCGTAGCAGCATTGTTTAAACGTTGGAATGTTGAAACCGCGGTAACAACGGTATGGTTGGGATCTAATTGAAAATCAAGGGAAATATCGGTAACGGTAAAATCAGGGGTTTTGTAATCTTTGCGATATTTAGCTTTTGACTGCATAAAAAACATCCATTATCCTGCGAAAAAATTGCGTTTAGGATATGACTTTTGAACCCAACTTGCAAAGGATTTTTCATTTTAATTAGACGCTATTTGCGATAGACTTATGCTATTTTCAATCAAGGAATTATTATGCAAAAAGAACTCACCTTTTATCTCATCCGCCACGGTCGCACCATTTGGAATGATCAAGGCTTAATGCAAGGCTCAGGCAATTCAAATTTAACGGAAGAAGGCGTTAAAGGCGCACAACTAACCGGAAAAGCACTCGCTGACGTACCTTTTGTTGCGCTTATTCAAGCTGTTTACAACGCACCATTGACACCGCCAACCATATCTTAGGTCAACGGGATATTCCACTTTTCCAACATAACGGCTTAAATGAACAATATTTTGGTTCTTGGGAAGGGCAAAATGTCGAGTTAATCCGCCCGTTGAAAGAATTTCAATTAATGCTGGAAGACCCTGCTAATTACAAAGCAGAAAGCAACGGCGGCGAAACTTGGGATAAAGTGGCTGAGCGTGCCATGAAAGCTATTCACGACATTGCCAAAGTCCACCCAAGCGGCAATATTTTAGTGGTTTCCCACGGACACACCATCCGCTTATTAATGGGATTATTCAACGGTGCAAGCTGGCAAAATCACCGCGAAGAAGGTTACAGCGAATCCATCCGCAATACAGCGATTAACGTTGTTCGTTATCAACAAAAAGACGGCAAAGTAACATTTACCGTAGAAAAAATGAATGATGTCGCGCACTTAGAATAGCGATTAGCTTCGGCCCCAACGGTGCGAAGTTTAATGAACCTAGCCCTGATCGGGCTAGGTTGTTTTGCCAAGCGTTACTTATCAATAAACGCCAAAAACTCACCCACCGTATGAAATGACCCAAATACTAAAACGACATCATTTTTCACCGCACTTTGTAAGGCTTGTTTAACGCCGTCTTCCACACTTATTGCAGTAAACGTATGCACGCGTTTTTCTTGTGCAACCGACAATAACTTCGTTTGTAAAGCTGTACTGCTCTGTCCACGCGGCACATCTAAGGTGACACAATACCATTGGTCAATGACCGATAACAGCGGTTCAATCACCCCCGCCGCATCTTTATCTTTCAATAAGCCAAAAACCGCCATGATTTTACCGGTGGTTTGTGCCTTAAGTGCGGTTAATTTTTCAGCCAAATAACGTGCAGCATGAGGATTATGTCCCACATCAATCATCACACGCGGCATCTCCGTCAAAGAGAATCCTGCCTTATTTGCCAGCTTCGCCAAGGCTTCATTTTTCAACGTTTGAAAACGTCCTGTTAATTCAACGGATTGAAGCGATTGACGAATAATCTGTTCTGAAATGGTAAAAGGCAAGGCTTTTACCGCCGCCAATGCCGTAGCCGCATTTGGCAATGGAATCTGACAAAGAGGTAAATTTTCTAACCGCACTTCAGCATTCTGCCAACACCAACTGTTTTCTTGTGGGTAAAATTGCCAATCTTTATCACGACAAGACACCACACAATGCAAACGTTCTGCTTGCTCAAGCATAGATTGTGGCACATCAGGTTCACCAATGATCACAGGCTTATTGGCTCGAAAAATTCCTGCTTTCTCAAACCCAATTTTTTCGCGATTGTCCCCTAAAAAATCCACGTGATCGATATCAATACTGGTAATTACCGCTAAATCCGCATCCACAATATTGGTCGCATCTAAACGTCCACCTAACCCAACTTCCAAAATCACCACATCCAAATTAGCCTGTTTAAACAAGTGCAAGGCGGATAAAGTGCTAAATTCAAAATAGGTTAAAGACTGATTTTTGTTGGCTTCAATAAAGGCAAAGGATGCCGTGTGTAATTCATCGGCGACATCTTGATTTTGAATACGAACGCGTTCGTTATAACGAATCAAATGGGGCGAAGAATAAACCCCCACACGAAACCCGGCATTCAATAAAATTGTTTCCAACAACCGACAAGTCGTCCCCTTGCCATTGGTTCCGCCTACAGTAATCACATAAGGCGCAGGACGCAATAAATCCAAATGTTCCGCCACAGATTTTACGCGCTCAAGCCCCAAATCAATGGCTTTAAAATGGGCATTTTCCAAATAAGAAAGCCACTCGGCAAGAGTCGAAGTGGCTTTTAAATTATGTTTCATCATTTTCTTAATCGTTGTTTAATTATGACTAATGACTTCAGGTTCGATAAATGGCGAAGATTGACGCGTTAATTTACTTAACACACTTGCCAATTTCTCACGCATTTCAGCGCGTTTTACGATCATATCAATGGCACCATGCTCTAATAAGAACTCTGCACGTTGGAAACCTTCCGGTAATTTTTCACGTACAGTTTGTTCAATAACACGTGGACCGGCAAAACCAATTAACGCTTTGGGTTCTGCAATATTTAAATCCCCCAACATGGCAAAACTTGCTGAAACCCCACCTAAAGTAGGATCTGTTAACACCGAAATAAACGGTACTCCTTTTTCTTTCATTTTTGCCAATACCGCACTGGTTTTCGCCATTTGCATTAATGAGAATAACGCTTCTTGCATACGCGCACCGCCTGAGGCTGAAAAACACACAAACGGACAATTTTTCGCAATGGCTTCTTCCGCGGCTTTAACAAATTTTGCGCCCACAACAGAGCCCATTGAACCGCCCATAAAACTAAAGTTTGACGCAGCAGCGACGATTGGCATGCCGTAAAGCGTACCTGAAACAGTGATTAAAGCATCTTTTTCACCGGTTTCTTTTTGCGCAGCTTTAATACGATCAGAATATTTTTTCAAATCTTTAAATTTCAAAATATCTTTCGGTTCAAGCTCGGCTGAAATTTCAACAAGGCTACCTTTATCTAATAAGGCTTCCAAACGCTCACGTGCATCAATACGCATATGATGTCCACATTTCGGACAAACTTCTAAATGACGTTTTAACTCATCACGATATAAAACTTGTTCACAGGAAGTACACTTCGTCCAAACGCCTTCCGGTACATTCGCTCGGCGTGAATCCGAAGTGGTTTTCTCTCTACTAAAAATTCTGTCAATCCAACTCATTTTTTAACCTTTTTGTTAAAACGAAAAATTTCGCGTATTTAACCATAAATTCAGCTAAGATTCTAGGGGCTTTATTGGCACAACACCCAACCGTCATCCAACCAGTTACAAATACTATCGATTAACAGCAACATTAAATCGTCATCGGATTGCTGTGCTGCCACAAGGGCTTGCAAGGTTGCCCAATCCAAGGCTTCGCCATCCGCCAAACGTTTTAACACCGTTTTTTCCAAGGCATTTAGCTCATCCAACCATTCCCCATTGGCATAAATTTCCAACGGTTCTGCCAAATAAGCTAATTTACAGTTATTATCCTGCACCAACACCGCACCATCTTCCAGCCATTCTTGTACTTCATCAGGCTCGGAAAGTTCATCCGATACCAACATTTCATAACGGCGAGAAGTTACCGTTGTCGCAACCGCTTGTTGGAATAAACGGTCAAACTCCGCAGATTGGGATAAGGTTTGTAAGAATTGGGTTTTCATGGCTTGAATTTCCGCTTGCCCCAACAAACCTGTTTTTTGCTCTGATTGGCTTAAACGTAAGGGCACTAAAAATTCCGTTAAATTTAATCGGTCATCTTGATGACAAAAACCGCGGTTAATATTTTCCAACAAATCCGCTAAATTGGGATAACGCAAACCAAAGGAAAAGGTTAGGCAATCATCTTGCGCCACGCCATAATGCGCCATGCGCGAAGGGATGTACAATAAATCCCCCGGTGCCATCACTTCATCAATGACCAATTCGCCCATATCATCAAAAATACGAATAGGTTGATTCGGTTTAAATTCTGTACTCGGGTCGCACCATTTCCCCACTTGCCAACGGCGATGCCCATAGCCTTGCACCAAAAACACATCATATTCATCATAATGCTTACCCACGGAGCCCCCTTGGGGTGCATAAGACACCATAATATCATCGCGTTGCCATTGAGGAATAAAGCCGAAAGCGTTCCACATTTCCCCCAATTCTTCCGACCATTGTTCCATATTTTGCACCAGCACCGACCATTTTTCAGGCACATCTGCTAAATCCGCTTCCGTAATACCACCGAGTTTTACCCGCCAATCGTCATCCGTGTACTGCTTTACTAAACGTGCGGTCGCCTCTTCGTTAGTTGCCAACTCAAAAATATCCGCCGGCTCAAACATGCCCACAATTTGTGGTAAGGCGTTACGAACCACCAAAGGCTTTTTCTGCCAATAATCACGTAAAAAGATTTCAGGGGTAATTTCATTGGGTAAACAATAATTCATAGGTATTCTCTTGTTGCGCTTATTTTTTCGGGATTATGTCGCACTTGCACAGCTGAAATGGCGGTTGGTGAGCTTGTCGAACCATAGACATTTCAGCGACTGCACAAGACTTACGTTTCGACAGGCTCAACGACCGTCTTGTACAACTGGTGCATAATATCTTATTTTTTTGCATCTTGTTGCTGTTGTGCCGCGCGTTGACGGCGAATTTCTTTTGGATCAGCCAATAAAGGACGGTAAATTTCAATACGATCGCCGTTTTTCAATCCATCCGTTAATTTCACAGGACGACCAAAAATGCCCACCTTGTTCTCGCGTAAATCAATCTCTTTATATTGCTCTAAAATCCCCGATTGCAAAATTGCAATTTGCACCGTGGCTTCTTTGTTGAGATTAAATTTTTTCAGATAATGCTTATTGGGCAAGGCATAAGCAATTTCAATCGTAATTTGTTGTTCCATAATATGTTTTCAAAATAATGAGTTAAGTTTGAGTTAGCGGTAGATTTACAGCAATTTTTCAATATACATCAAAATAATCGCGCAAACGCCCAAGGTAATCCCTGTTATATTCACTTTACTCAAACGCTCTTTAAACGCCCACGCGCCCACTAACGCGCCCAAACAAATCACGCCTAAATCCATGGTCGCAAAGACAATGGTTGGGTTTTCTTTAAAATACTGATGGGCATAAATATAAAACAGAATATTACCAAAATTCAGACAGCCCAACAGCAAACCGCCCACAAAACTCGGCACTGTCCATTGAGTACGTTTCAATAACAACACCGTAAACATAATGACCGCTGCAAGGCTGAAGGAAATAAATAAAGTGGTTGGAAATGCACCGCCCATTAATGCGGTTTTCTTATACAAAATGCCTGAAGTTCCCCAAATTAACCAAACCCCAGCCAACGCCAATGTCGCTTTAAAGGCATTTTCTACCGCACTTGCCGGTTTAAACAGCAAACAAAATAATGCGGCAAAAGCAATAACTGTACCTACAATACGGAAATCGGTCAGGGTTTCGTCAAATAGGGTCACTGCGGCAATGATTTGCAAAAACAACGCCAAACGTTGCGCTGCGTCCGTCCGCACAATCCCACCATATTCAACCGCTTTTGACATCACCATAAACCCTAAGGGTAAAAGCACCCCTAAGGCTAAAAATATCGGCATAGCAGAACTTTGCACAAAAAATTCTGTAAAGCTCAATCCTTGAAAGTCAGGTTTTAATAAAAAATGACTTAAAGACAATGCCACGAGATACCCCACGGCAATCATTTGAGGAATCACAATATTAAATTTCTTTGTCAGCTTAAATAACACCGATACAGACACACTACAAAGAATGGCGATAACAAGAAAGTGCATGATATTTCTCCGATTATGTCGCGATTTCCGCCTATCTTTCTTCTAATTTTACTTTCTCGAAAAGTTTCTGAATTGCGGTGTTATCTTGCAAACTTTCCGCTTTTTCCACATTCTGACGAGTTAAGTGCGGTGAAAAATCATTGATAAAATCATACATATAATTGCGTAAAAAAATACTGCGCTTAAAGGCAATTTGTGTCGTGCTGGATTTAAATAAATGGCTTGCATCAATTGCCACCAAATCCGAATCTGCTTCAGTATATGCCATAGAGGCAATAATCCCCACGCCAAATCCCAACTTCACATAGGTTTTAATCACATCCGCATCGGTCGCCATAAACACAATATTAGGTAAAATTCCCGCGCTATTAAAGGCGTAGTCTAGATCGGATTGCCCTGTAAAACCAAAGGTATAAGTCACTAAAGGATATTTCCCCAAGTCTTCAATGGTCACTTTCTTAAGTTTCGCCAAAGGATGATCAGGTTTGACCACAATAGAACGATTCCATTTATAGCAAGGCAACAAAATCACATCATTAAATAAATATTGCGCTTCCGTGACAATAGCAAAATCCACCTCCCCTGATAACAACGCATCAGACAACTGATTTGGCGAACCTTGGTGAACATGCAAACTCACATTCGGATATTTTTTAGAAAATTTTTCCACCACAGCCGGCAACATATAGCGTGCTTGTGTATTCGTGGTAGCAATACGCAATACCCCATGATCAGGTTGTGTATATTCATCTGCAATAGCACGAATTGCTTGGGTTTTAACCAATAACTCACGAGCAATCGCAATAATCTTTTTGCCTGCAGGCGTTACCGCTTTAAGATTTTTACCGTTGCGCTCAAAAATCTCTAACCCCAATTCATCTTCTAACAAACGAACCTGTTTACTAATACCGGGCTGCGAAGTGTAAAGCACATTGGCCGCTTCGGTTACATTAAGATTTTGATTAGCGATTTCAACGATATAGCGTAATTGTTGGATTTTCATTGGTCACCTTATTTTTTGTAGCGTTTCGTTGCTTCTGAATAACGTTTTACTGCACGGCGAATTTGTCCGGTTTTCGCACGGCGTTTAGATTTAGTCACATCTAACTTCGATTCCGTTTCAGGCGGTAATCCCACCAATTCACGCAAATAGTTCACATTTTCCAAATCCATTTCTTCCCAACCACCGCGCGGCAACGTTTTCATTAATTGAATATTACCATAACGAATACGAATCAATCGGCTAACTTGAATACCTTGGCTTTCCCATAAACGGCGCACTTCTCGATTACGACCTTCCATTAAAGTCACATCAAACCACTGATTTAACCCGGTTCCGCCCACGGCTTTAATGGTTTTAAAATGAGCAGGACCATCTTCTAACTGCACGCCTTTACGCAAACGATTAAGCATCGCCTCATCCACTTCACCAAAAACACGCACAGAATATTCACGCTCAACTTCCTGACTAGGATGCATCAAACGATTGGCTAACTCACCATCAGTGGTAAACAACAACAAGCCCGACGTGTTAATATCCAAACGTCCCACCGCAATCCAGCGTGAGCCGGTTAAACGCGGCAAACGATCAAATACCGTTGCACGCCCTTCCGGATCATGACGCGTACAAAGCTCCCCTTCAGGTTTGTAATACATCAACACACGGCACACTTCTTTCTGTACCGCATTTAAATTCACCACATGCCCATCAATACGAATTTTTAAACCGGCATGCACTGTGACGCGGTCACCCAATGCGGCAATTTTACCATCTACAGACACACGCCCTTCCGCAATAATCGCTTCAATTTCACGGCGAGACCCTTGCCCGGCATTGGCCAAAACTTTCTGTAATTTTTCACCTGGCACAGTAGGCTTACGCTCAACAGTGACTGCTGGTTTAGGTTTACGCATAGGCAACGGCTTACGTTCGAACTTTGCTTTTTCTTCCGAATGTTTTGTCACAGAGCGTGCTTGCTGCCCCTGACGGGAACGAGATGAACGGTTATCATCAGCGCGCTCATGACGATTAAAGCGCGGTTGATGTTCCGAATGTTTTTGACGAGATGTTTGAAATTTCATAAGTATTCCTTGTCGCTTTCACAAGCGTCACAAAAGTATAAAAAGTGTTAAATAAAAGGCTCAATACTGCCCGAACCTTCTCGTAATATAACAGGGGTATCTTCCGTTAAATCCACCACTGTTGTTGGTTCTTGTCCTAAATAACCGCCATGAATAATCAAATCCACCTGACGTTCTAGGCGATCACGAATTTCTTCAGGATCTGCATAAGTTAAATGCTCCTCATTTGGTAACATCAATGAACAAGATAAAATTGGCTCACCAAGAGCTTTTAACAAATCCAACGCAATTTGATTATCAGGCACACGCAACCCAATGGTTTTACGTTTTGATGTCATCAAACGGCGCGGCAATTCTTTCGTTGCCGTCAAAATAAAGGTATAACGTCCCGGGGTATTATTTTTAATCAAACGATAGGCTTGATTAGATACCGTCGAATAATGGGAAAGCTCCGATAAATCGCTACAGACCAAAGTAAAATTATGTCCTTCCGGCAAATGACGAATAGCCACAATACGATCCATCGCATGTTTATCCCCAATAGAACAACCCAAGGCATAACCGGAGTCCGTAGGATAAACAATCACTCCCCCTTTTTTTAAAATCTCCACGGCTTGATTAATCAACCGCGGCTGTGGATTTTCAGGGTGAATATAAAAAAACTGGCTCATAACTATTTATACAACAATAAAAAAGTGCGGTAAATTATAGCGCATAACAGACAAGCTGCCAATCTCACCACATAATGAAATTGGGCATAAAAAAACCGCCATACGGGCGGCTTCAGACTGATGACAAACGCTATGTTTCAGGAAAAAAACAGCGGTCCCATGGGCGTTTGGGGTAAATGAAATTTTTCAGGATAATCTACGCGAACCAAATACAACCCATCAGGTTTAGCGGTAGGGGCAGCTAATTTACGGTCTTTTTGTTCCAACAACCATTTAATCCATTCCACAGGTTGACGACCACACCCGACTTCCATCAAACTGCCCACAATATTTCGCACCATATGATGCACAAACGCATTCGCTTTAATATCCACCACAACATAATCCCCATAGCGTGAAACCTGCAAATGATGCACATTACGCCAAGGTGTGTGCGACTGACATTGTGCCGCGCGAAAAGAGGAAAAATCATTTTCCCCTAACAAAAATTGCCCGGCTTGATGCATTTTTTGATGATCGAGTGCCAAATGTGTATGTGTCACCCCATAAGGCAAAATCGCAGAACGTAACTTATTCCCATAAATCACATAACGATAACGGCGTGCTGTAGCGGAAAAACGCGCATGAAAATCATCATCTACCACCTTCGCCCATTTCACCGCAATATCATCAGGCAAATTCGCATTCGTCCCAAATGCCCATGCTTTCTCAGGGCGCACCGCCTCCGTTTCAAAATGCACCACTTGCCCCGTACCATGCACACCACTATCCGTCCGTCCGGCGCAAAACACCTCAATTTTCTCATTGGCTACAAAAGACAAGGCTTTTTCCAATTCTTCTTGCACGCTCAAGACTTTTTCTTGCCGCTGCCAACCAAAATAATTTTTACCGTTATATTCAATGCCTAATGCAATTTTCATTGTTTATACCCTAAGGTCTGCCCTTGCAAAACCCTAATGCTATCGCAAATTCACATTTTTTTCATCACCTGCATGGAGAGATTATTTTTCATTTCTATGAATGGGTGCCACATTCTCACCTTGTTCACATTCATGAATCAACACAAAACCTGCCATTAATTTTCTACATTGAGAAAAAAACAGGTTTCAAGTACAATACGCGCCTATTTCATATGGGAAATATAAAAAATGTCTGAAATCAAATTGATTGTTGGTCTTGGCAATCCCGGGGCAAAATATGAAGGCACGCGCCATAACGCTGGCGAATGGCTGATTAATGAGCTGGCGAGGATGTACAACGTAACCCTTAAAGATGACGCCAAATATTTTGGCAAAACCGCTAAAATTTCGACTGCCGGCGGCGAGGTTTGGTTGCTTGTTCCCACAACTTTTATGAATTTGAGTGGAAAAGCGGTTGGCGCGTTGGCGAATTTCTTTCGTATTAAACCTGAACAAATTGTAGTTGCTCACGATGAATTAGATTTGCCTTGTGGTGTAGCAAAAATCAAGCAAGGTGGCGGTCATGGTGGACATAACGGTTTGAAAGATATTGTAGCGGCGTTAGGCAATAACAATAATTTCTATCGGATTCGTATTGGTATCAATCACCCCGGTAGCAAAGAATTGGTCGCCGGTTATGTATTAAGCAAAGCCGCACCGCAGGATCAAGAAAAAATTAACGCTGCGATTGATGAAGCAAGCCGTTGCGTGGAACTGCTGTTCAAAGAAGGGATTGTCAAAGCGACAAACCGATTAAATAGCTTTAAAATATAAGGAAAAAATATGAAAAAAAGTGTATTAATAACTCTTTGTACAATTATATTATCTGCTTGTTCGGCAAGAGCTGTACTTGTAACTAAAAAAGTTGATTATGATCCACAAAGTGAAGCTCGTATTCGTGTTTATAACAATAATGGCAATGCAACAACTAAGGTTCTTAGTGATACAAGTTGTCAAGATATTGAAGATAAAAAGAAAAAAGGCATCAGCCGTAATCCGTTTAGTAAAGATAATATGCACAATGGTTTACCTAAGCGTACATTGAAAAATATAAGTATTGGTATGCCATTGACCACTAGTAGTGTTCAAGCTCTGCAACGTGATTCATTCACTGATACAATTTCTTTTACGGAACAGCTAATTATAGCAGGTAAACCGACTTTTATCCGTGGCAGTCAATTTGATATTTATTCGTGCGATATTCGTGGCGAATTTACTCCTGAGGCGGGTAAAGACTATGAAATTTCTTACGGTACGATTGAGGTTCCAGAAAGTAAGACGGGATTAGGATGTGTATTATTTATTAACGAATTGGTTCCAATAACATCAGATGATCCAAAAGTAACAGCTAAATTGGGAAAAGAAATATCTTACAAAAAATGTAATTAATAGGAAAATAAAATGGGATTTAAATGTGGCATTGTCGGTTTACCAAACGTAGGTAAATCCACTCTTTTTAATGCATTAACTAAAGCGGGTATCGAAGCGGCAAACTATCCGTTCTGTACCATTGAACCAAACACAGGCGTTGTGCCTATGCCAGATCCACGTTTAGATGCGTTGGCGGAAATCGTTAAGCCAGAACGTGTATTGCCAACTACGATGGAATTTGTGGATATTGCAGGCTTAGTGGCTGGGGCAAGTAAAGGCGAAGGTTTAGGTAATAAATTCTTAGCGAATATCCGTGAAACCGATGCCATTGGTCACGTTGTTCGCTGTTTTGAGAATGATGATATTGTTCACGTTGCAGGCAAAATCAGCCCACTTGATGATATTGAAGTAATCAATACGGAATTAGCCCTAGCGGATTTAGATAGCTGTGAACGTGCTATCCAACGTTTACAAAAACGTGCCAAAGGCGGCGACAAAGACGCGAAATTTGAGCTTTCCATTATGGAAAAAATCCTACCGACCTTAGAAAATGGCGGTATGATCCGTTCTGTTGAGTTGGATAAAGATGAATTGCACGCTATCAAAGGTTATAACTTTTTAACCTTAAAGCCAACCATGTACATTGCCAACGTGAATGAAGACGGCTTTGAAAACAACCCTTATTTAGACCAAGTGCGTGAAATTGCGGCAAAAGAAAATGCGGTCGTTGTACCTGTTTGTGCAGCGATTGAAGCGGAAATTGCTGAGCTTGACGATGATGAAAAGATCGAGTTCTTACAAGATTTAGGCATTGAAGAACCGGGATTAAACCGTGTAATCCGTGCAGGTTACAAGCTATTAAATTTACAAACTTACTTCACTGCCGGCGTGAAAGAAGTGCGTGCTTGGACAGTGTCTATTGGTGCAACGGCACCAAAAGCGGCGGCGGTTATTCATACCGACTTTGAACGTGGCTTTATCCGTGCGGAAGTCATTGCCTATGAAGATTTTATTCAATTCAAAGGCGAGACCGGTGCAAAAGAAGCAGGTAAATGGCGTTTAGAAGGTAAAGAGTATATCGTTCAAGATGGCGATGTGATGCATTTCCGCTTTAACGTGTAATAACTTATACAATAAAGTTCTAACAAAATAGAAAAAAACTCACCGCACTTTTGACAAAATTTGTTAAAGTGCGGTTTCTTTTAGGAAAAATCATGAAATTGAAAATTCCACCACCAGTTTTATTTTTGCTCTGTATTGCCATTATTAAACTTCTACCGACAACAGAATTGTTAAACTTTACATTTTTGGTATTAGCAAGTGTATTGTTCTTCGTTGGATTGGTCATTGCTTTAGCTAGTTTATTAACATTTTGGCAAGCAAAAACCACTGTAAGCCCTAAAAAAATTGAACAAGCATCAACATTAATTACAACGGGTGTTTTTCGCTTAAGTCGTAATCCAATGTATTTGAGCCTTGCTCTTTGGCTATTGACGTGGACAATATTTTGCGAAACTTTATGGGGCGTGCTGGTAGTTATCGGTTTTATTGCCTATCTCACCGAATTTCAAATTAAACCTGAAGAAAAATTTTTAGTACAAAAATTTGGTAAACAATATTTAAACTATAAACAATCTGTTAGACGATGGATTTAAGGAAATTTTATGTCAATCACAATCTTAGATGGCGGTATGAGCCGTGAATTAATGCGTTTAAACGCGCCTTTCAAACAACCTGAATGGTCTGCCCTTTCTTTATATGAAAAACCTTCCGCAGTACAACAAGTACATGAAGAATTTATCAAAGCCGGTGCGCAAGTCATCACCACCAATAGCTACGCCGTTGTACCATTCCATATTGGCGAACAACGCTTTCATGCAGACGGCAAAATGTTGTCTGATTTAGCAGGGCGTTTGGCAAAAAGTGCGGTGAAAAATTCAGGGGTTTTAACCACCAAAATTGCCGGTTCTTTGCCGCCTATGTTTGGCTCTTATCGCGCAGATTTAATTGAGCAAGATCGTTTTGCCGATATTGCCCAGCCTATTATTGACGGACTTTCGCCTTATGTGGATTTGTGGCTTTGTGAAACCCAAAGTGCCATTATTGAGCCGGTTTCAGTGCAAAAATTATTGCCAAAAGATGAACGTCCGTTGTGGGTTTCCTTTACGTTAATTGACGAAAAACCAACACCGGAGCCGCAACTTCGTTCAGGTGAAACGGTAAAAAGTGCGGTGGAAAAAATGGTTGAAATTGGCGTATCTGCCATTCTGTTTAACTGTTGCCAACCTGAAGTCATTGAGCAGGCGTTAATTGTAACACGTGAAACATTAAAACAGCTTAATGCCACTCATATTCAAACAGGGGCTTACGCCAATGCTTTTGCACCACAACCCGAAGATGCGACTGCCAATGATGGCTTGGATGAAGTGCGTAAAGATTTAACCCCTGAATCCTATCTAGATTGGGCCAAAAAATGGACAGAGCAAGGTGCAACAATTGTAGGCGGTTGCTGTGGCATTGGTCGTGAATTTATCAAAGTATTAAGCGAAAATTTAGCATAGGTGTATAAGGATTTTTTATGTCAAACAAAAAAATCGGACTACTCTCGCTCACGGCGTTAGTGTTGAGCTCCATGATTGGTTCGGGTATTTTTAGTCTTCCTCAAAATATGGCGGCAGTGGCGGGGGCAGAAGGAATTTCCATCGGCTGGCTCATTACAGGCGTCGGAATTATCTTTCTCGGACTTTCTTTTTTCTTTATTTCTCGCCTGCGTCCTGATTTAGACGGCGGTATTTATACCTACGCGCGCGAAGGCTTTGGTGATTTACTCGGTTTTATGTCGGCTTGGGGCTATTGGCTCTGTGCAACTATCGGGATTGTGGGCTATTTAACCGTTGCCTTTGAAGGCTTGGGTGTATTTACCGACAGCGAAAGTGCGGTGATTTTTGGTCAAGGAAATACCATTGCGTCTTTCATTGGTGCATCGATTATCGTTTGGTTGGTTCATGCTTTAATTGCAGGTGGGATCAAGGAAGCGGCATCGGTGAATTTAGTGGCAACCTTTGTGAAAGTCGCGCCGTTGGTCTTATTTATTTTGCTGGGCTTGTGGTATTTTGATGTGGACATTTTCAAATCTGACCTAAAAGCCACCGCACTTGGCAACAGCACCACAGCGCAAGTAAAAGATACCATGTTAATTACCCTTTGGGTGTTTACCGGCGTGGAAGGTGCATCGATCTTATCGGCACACGCGAAAAAGAAAAGCGATGTGGGCTTAGCCACTGTTTTGGGCATTATTATTGCCTTAGGTTTATATGTCGCCATTACTATTCTGTCTTTAGGCATTTTACCCCGTGAAACCATTGCCAATTTAGCCAATCCTTCGATGGGACCATTGCTCGATGTGATGATGGGACCAACAGGCAAAGTGATTATCACGGCGTGTTTAATTGTGTCCGTATTAGCCTCTTATGTCAGCTGGACAATGTATTCGGCGGAAGTGCCTTATTTAGGTTCAAAAAATGGTGCTTTCCCGAAAATTCTCGATAAGCTGAATGACAACGGAACACCGATAAACTCTCTGTGGTTTACCGGGTTTATCGTGCAATTATGTTTGGTGATGGTGTTGGTGTTTGAACAAAGCTATAACACATTGTTGCTGATTTCCACCTCAATGATCCTGATCCCCTACTTCTTAATTGGGGCGTATTTAACGAAACTCGCTTTTCAAACGCAGGCAAAATGGTTTGTGAAATTAACAGGTATTATGGCGTCCATTTATGGTTTATGGATCGTTTACGCGGCAGGTTTGCAATATTTGCTTTTATCTGTGGTGCTTTACGTCCCTGGTATTGCATTATTCCTTTATTCAAATCGTCAATTTCACGGCAAAATCAAATTAACCGCTTTAGAAAAAATGTTGCTTATAATTATCTTGGCTATTTTTGCTTATGCGGTTTGTGTGCTGCCTGAATTATTAGGTTCATAATTCACAAAAAAATAGGGGCGAAAGATTTTTCGCCCCTACAAATGTTCATCAATCCCACGCCGTTTTTACGTTTGTGGACAGGAATAAAGCCTGTCCCTACGGGATCGTGATATTGCCCATTTTTTAATGTCTCACCTAAATCGTAGGGACACACTGCGTGTGTCCATTGTGATGACTGAGTGAGATTTGAGAAAATAACTGTAGGGGCGAAACATCTTTCGCCCCAAAATAATCACCATAAATTAAGGTGAAAATTAACGCCAAGCTTTGAATTGGTTGATTAAGCCATTGGTTGAGCTGTCGTGGCTTGAAACTTGTTCATTACCGGCAAGTTCAGGCAAGATGCGGTTTGCTAGTTGTTTACCTAACTCTACGCCCCATTGGTCAAAGCTGTAGATATTAAAGATAACGCCTTGTACAAAGATTTTGTGTTCATACAGGGCAATTAATGCACCTAAGCTGAACGGTGTGATTTTTTGTAACAAGATAGAGTTCGTTGGTTTGTTACCTTGGAACACTTTAAATGGCACAATATCTTTCACATCCTCTAAAGATTTGCCTGCTTTCACAAATTCCGCTTCCACTTCTTCTTTGGTTTTACCGAAAGCTAAGGCTTCTGTTTGCGCAAAGAAGTTTGAAAGTAATTTGGCATGATGATCCGCTAATGGATTATGGGTTTGTGCTGGCGCAATAAAATCACAAGGAATTAAAGTTGTACCTTGGTGAATTAATTGATAGAACGCATGTTGACCGTTTGTACCCGGTTCACCCCAAATAATCGGGCCGGTTTGGTAACTGTCAATCACTTTGCCATCGCGACCTACGTATTTACCGTTAGATTCCATGTTGCCTTGTTGGAAATAAGCTGCAAAACGGTGTAAATATTGGTCATAAGGTAAAATCGCTTCTGTTTGTGCGCCTAAGAAATTGGTATTCCATAATCCCACAAGCGCTAAGGTTGCTGGAATATTTTGTTCAATTGGCGTATGGCGGAAATGCTTATCCATTTCATGCGCACCGCGTAACAATTCCACAAAATTATCAAAACCCACAGATAATGCGATAGATAAACCGATAGCTGACCATAAAGAATAACGTCCGCCGACCCAATCCCAGAACTCAAACATGTTAGCGGTATCAATACCGAATTTTTCCACTTCTTTGGCATTTGTGGAAAGTGCTGCAAAATGTTTTGCTACGTGAGCTTCGTCTTTTGCCGATGCTAAGAACCATTCACGTGCTGAATGTGCATTGGTCATGGTTTCTTGTGTAGTAAAGGTTTTTGACGCCACTAAGATTAAAGTAGTTTCCGGATTGACTTTTTTCAGTGTTTCTGCGATATGAGTACCATCTACGTTAGAAACAAAATGCATGGTGAGGTGATTTTTATAAGGACGCAACGCTTCGGTTACCATATATGGACCTAAATCGGAACCACCAATACCAATATTGATCACATCCGTAATCGCTTTGCCGGTATAACCTTTCCATTCGCCGGAAATTACGCGCTCACAGAAGGCTTGCATTTTATTTAAAACCGCATTCACCTCCGGCATCACATCTTTACCATCCACTAATACTGGTGTATTTGAACGGTTACGCAATGCGGTGTGTAAGACCGCGCGATTTTCGGTACGGTTAATTTTTTCGCCACTAAACATCGCATCAATAGCGGAGTCTAAATCGCATTCCGTCGCAAGTTGACGTAATAATGTCAACGTTTCTTGATTAATCTTATTTTTTGAAAAATCGACTAATATTTCATTATTAAAAGTTAATGAATATTTAGCAAAACGTTCCGTATCTTGAGCAAACAATTGTTGAATGGTGGTATCAGCAAATGCGGCTTGATGCTGTTCTAATGCTTTCCACGCACTGGTTT
>NZ_CAMEFX010000018.1 GCF_945915845.1 uncultured Actinobacillus sp.
GCGTCCATAATTAAATTACGCTCCGTTTTTACAATGGACGCCAAGCGTGGCGTCCCTACAAAACATTAAAAAATAAAATGTGGCGGCATAAATAAAATTTTATGGCATTAAACATCATTAAATAAAAAAGCTGAAAGTAAGCGGTCTAATTCAACCGATGGTTTACGTTTTTTGTTTTTACTTTTTTATTCTTTATTTGATACATCAATTTTATTTACCGTATCAATCATTTGTAGGGACGCCATACTTGGCGTCTATAATTAAATTACGCTCCGTTTTTACAATGGACGCCAAGCGTGGCGTCCCTACAATACCACGCTTTACTTTGGGTTTTTTAATGGTCTGAGGTAGGTGAAAGCCGTTCTTTAATGAGGGAAATATGAAGGATAAGATAATTTTTAATCAATCTCATGCCGATGAAGTGCATGGGGATTTTCAAGGGAAAAGAGAATTTTCTGAGGATGTTCATATCACTCCGGATGACATTTTTTCTCAAGAAAAAGAGACGGATGTATTGGACGGAGAATTATTAACAGAACAGTTTGAACAGGCGGTCAATCCGACATCTCGTTGGTGGAAACGCTTGGCTTGGGGCGCGGTAATCTTATTTTTAGGCGGAACAGTGGCGCAGTCTATTCAATGGCTGCTTGATAGTTGGCGAGCCAATCAATGGATTTATTTTTCTTTTGCGATAGCGAGTTGTATTTTCATCCTTCTGGGGCTTTCCGCTTTCATGAAAGAATTGTGGTATTTACGTCATCTACGCCGGCATCTGAGATTACAACAACAAAGTGCGGTTCTATTGAAGGATAGTTCTTCGCCGGAGCAGAGTATTGTCACTTGCCAAGAAATTGCTCAGGCACTCAATTTAGAGCCTCAACATCCAGCCTTATTGCAATGGCAACGCCAAATTCACAATGGTTATTCAGGACGGGAAATTGCCTATTTATTCAGTCAACATGTCATGACAGTGATGGATAAACAGGCAAAAAACTTGGTCACGAAAGCGGCAATAGAAAGTGCGACTGTGGTGGCAGTGAGTCCGCTTGCGGTGGTTGATCTTTTTTTCGTGGCGTGGCGACATATTCGTTTGGTCAATCGTATCGCAAAACTTTATGGCATTGAATTAGGCTATTTCAGCCGTTTACGTTTAATGAAGTTAGTTCTCCTTAATATGGCATTTACCGGCGCAACGGAATTATTACATGATGTCGGAATGGATTGGCTTTCACAAGACATTACTGCGAAATTATCCGCGCGCGTTGCTCAAGGGATGGGAGTAGGACTTTTGACGGCGCGTTTGGGGATCAAAGCGATGGAGTTTTGCCGTCCTTTGGCTTTTCAAGTTGATGAAAAACCACGTTTACGCCATATTCAAAAGGAATTATTAACTGTATTAAAAAATACGGTGGTAAACCCAATCAAAGTCAAAGAAAGTGAAAAACTGTAAAGCTAAATTGACATTTTAAGGATTTAGGCATACATTTATCGGTAAGATTTCTTTACGGAATAAGAAAATGACTGAAAACCTACCGCACTTTGCTTTTAATGATCTTGTGACGCATAGTCCTAAAATGCACGCTTTAGTCGAAACGGCAAAAAAATTTGCACAACTTGATGTTCCTTTGCTCATTCAAGGAGAAACAGGTACAGGCAAGGATTTGATTGCCAAGGCTTGTCATCAATGGAGCGCACGTTGTCAGGCGCGATTTATTGCCGTAAATTGCGCCGGATTGCCTAGTGAGGATGCAGAAAGTGAAATGTTTGGTCAAGCGAAAGGCGATAAAACCACGCAAGGTTTTTTTGAATACGCAGACGGTGGTACGGTTTTATTAGACGGTATAGCAGAACTTTCTTTGCCTTTGCAAGCAAAATTATTACGTTTTCTCACCGATGGCACATTCCGGCGTGTAGGGGAAGAACAGGAACATTATGCTAATGTGCGTGTGATTTGTACCTCGCAGGTTCCATTGGTGCAGTATGTGGAACAAGGAAAAGTCCGTAGTGATTTATTTCATCGTTTAAATGTGTTGACCTTGGATGTCCCACCTTTACGAGAACGAAAAGAAGATATGGCGGATTTGGTCTCCTTGTTTATCTCAAAAATTAGTGAAAATCTCCGTATTTCCCCACCGCACTTTAATACCGATTTTCTAGATTTCCTGAAAAATTATCCTTGGGAAGGGAACGTCCGTGAACTGTATAATGCCCTCTATCGAGCTTGTTCTTTAGCCGAAAATAATCAACTGTCGACTGTTCATTTAAATTTACAACTCAAACCATCACAGACAGAGTTTGGGACAATAATCAATCTGGCTCAATTCGGTGAATTGACGCTGGATGAGATTATGGCAAATTATGAAAAGCAAGTGTTATCGCTCTTTTATGCAGAATATCCCAGTACACGTAAATTAGCGGCAAGATTAGGGGTTTCGCATACGGCAGTGGCAAATAAATTGAAGCAATACGGTATTGGAAAGTAGAGAATCGGGGGCTGTGTAGTATTTACTGCACAAGACTTACGTTTCGACAGGCTCAACGATCGTCTTGTGCAATTACTACATAATCACATAATATCGTTGTTTTGCAGTTAGAAAACATCCCTATTTTTCACCGCACTTGGTGTGTATTGCTCTAACAATGGGAATCGTTTAACCAACTTTAACCATTCTACCTTATCAATTTCAATCTTTAATTCAAATTCGCCCGATTCGCTAATTTGTTCGCTGCGGATGCAATTAAGCCGGTAAAGTGCATGGCGAATTTGTCCTAGATGAGGCGCAAGAGTGAGGGCGAGTTTGAGAATTTCATCACTTAAGCGTAGGCGAATTGCCTCTAATAACAGATCAATCCCACCTCCGGTTTGGGCGGAAAGATAAACAGCAATGGGTTGATTTTCATCATTCCATTCAATATGTGGCTGCACATTTTCTAACGCATCAATTTTGTTATAAACCAATAATACCGGCACATTCTGCGCATCGATTTCTTCTAACACCGCATTAACGGCTGCAATATTTTCGAGTTTTCGTGTATCCGCATTATCAATGACATGAAGCAACAAACTGGCTTCGGTGGTTTCTTGTAACGTAGATTTGAAGGCAGAGACTAAATCATGGGGCAAATCGCGAATAAAGCCTACCGTATCCGCTAAAATAGTCGTGCCAACATCTTGAATTTGCAGACGGCGCAAGGTGGGATCGAGGGTAGCAAACAGTTGATCCGCTGCATAGACAGAGGATTGAGTTAAACCGTTAAAAAGAGTAGATTTTCCCGCATTGGTATAGCCGACTAAGGAAATCGTTGGAATATCTGCTTTTTGGCGAGTTTGACGATTTTGATTACGTTGTTTCGCAACTTTTTCCAAACGATTTTGTAGTTGAGCGATACGTACCTTGATTAAACGGCGATCGGTTTCCAGTTGCGTTTCTCCGGGCCCGCGCAAACCTACCGCACCTTTTTGTTGATCCAATCCTGTTTTGCGGCGAACTAAGCGTGTGGCAAGGTGTTTTAATTGGGCCAATTCAACTTGCAGTTTCCCTTCGTGAGAGCGCGCACGTTGAGCAAAAATATCTAAAATTAATCCCGTCCGATCCACTACACGGCATTGGCATAAGCTTTCTAAATTACGGGATTGAGCCGGAGTGAGTTGATGATTAACTAAAATCACATTCGCATCATGTAATTTTACTGCCTCTGCAATTTCTTCTGCTTTTCCTTGGCCGACAAAATATTTGGCTTGCGGCGTTGAGCGAGAGGTAGTGAGGACTTGTGCAATATCAACCTGTGCTGATTGGGCAAGCAACTGAAATTCTACTAAATCATCGACATTTTTTTGTTGAGAAAAGAAAACATGAACAACAATCGCTTTGTCATTCTGCTTATCTTTTAATAAAGAAAGTGCGGTTAAACTCTCAGGAATTTCTACCGCACTTTGCATTGATATTTTGTCGTTACTGAGCATTATTCAGCCTGAGCAGCATCCACAGAAGCGGCTTGTTGTGCCGGTTGGTATTGTGTGTTGTGGTTATTATTGTGATGAGAAACAGCACGAGCCGGCACAACGGTTGAAATTGCGTGTTTGTAAACCATTTGATTAACGGTATTTTTTAACAAAATCACAAACTGGTCGAAAGACTCAATTTGTCCTTGCAATTTAATACCGTTGACTAAATAAATTGAAACCGGAATACGTTCACGGCGAAGTGCGTTTAAATAAGGATCTTGTAATGATTGACCTTTTGCCATTTTGGGTACCTTCTTATTTATAGTTGTTATTTATTGTAATTATTGAGAAGCTGTTTATCTCTAACAGCGATTTCAATATATCAATTTTTAACGCGGTTGCATAGCCAAATCAAGGGCTTGTATGATCTTTTTCAAATTTTGCTCATTTTTTAAACTATCTAGCCAAGTAATAGGTGT
This sequence comes from uncultured Actinobacillus sp., assembly GCF_945915845.1. GTDB lineage: Bacteria > Pseudomonadota > Gammaproteobacteria > Enterobacterales > Pasteurellaceae > Exercitatus. Next base: position 4,426 of record NZ_CAMEFX010000018.1, read on the forward strand.
TTTCCAACCTCGTAACCAAGTAATTTGCCGCTTCGCTAATTGTCGTGTAGCACAAATTCCACGATAAACCGCTTCATCTAAATCATATTGCCCTTGCAAATGTTCCCACATTTGGCGATAACCCACACAGCGAATTGACGGTAAATCTAAATGTAAATCCGGGCGAGCAAACAGTTTTTCCACTTCTACCTTAAACCCTTGTTCCATCATTTTTTGGAAACGAAGTTCAATTCGCTCATGTAAAATGGCACGATCTTCAGGCGCAATGGCAAATTGCAACACATTGTAAGGCAAGGTCTCACCTTTTTGTTCTGTTAATTCAGTGAGAGATTTTCCCGTTAAATAAAATACTTCCAAGGCGCGATTAATTCGCTGACTATCATTGGGATTAATGCGTGCCGCTGAAACAGGATCGATTTTTTCTAATTCTTGATGTAATTCTGCCCAACCGATTTGTGCCGCTTTTGTTTCAATTTCTGACCGCACTTTTTCATCCGCATTAGGTAACGGCGACAGCCCATCAATTAAGGCTTTGTAATAAAGCATAGTACCACCGACCAACAGCGGAATTTTACCTTGTGCACTAATTTCTGCCATTTCGCGTAAAGCATCTTCACGGAAATTCATGGCAGAATAACTTTCGGCAGGATCTAAAATATCAATTAAGCGATGAGGCGCAAGGGCGAGTTCTTCTTTACTCGGTTTTGCTGTGCCAATATCCATTCCTTTATAAATCAACGCACTATCAACACTAATAATTTCTACTGGCAAATTTTGATAGAGTTGAATGGCAAGATCGGTTTTGCCCGAAGCTGTTGGCCCCATGAGAAAGATAGCATTGGGTTTTGGGTTATTGCTGGTCATTTATTTCTCGCTTAAATAGGTATCAAAATTCACAGGAATTAATAAGGATGTCAATGATAATTGCTGTTGTTGGCTAAGTAACCTTTCTACTTCTTGCAATAAATTCACCGCACCGGCAAGTACCTTGATGTCAGCAAGATCAACATGTTGGCAAAGTGCGGTGAGAAATGCACTGTTTTCACTGATATCTTGATGAAGTAACGACATCACGATTTTTTGTAGATTTTGTTGACGTAAACATTGTGGCACGCTGTTTAGGGTTATGCGCTGTTGCCCTAAATTTTCAATAAATTCAAAACCCAACCAGGCAAAAAAATCTTTTTGTTGTTGCCACTTTTGTTGCAAAACCGTATCCAATCGAAACACAATAGGGATTAATAGCGGCTGTTTAGGGCTTTGCGGATTTAAGGCTAATTCTAACCGCACTTGTTGTAATTGCGCCAAAGGTAACAAATAAAATTGATTATCTTGTTGTAATAACAGGGCTTTTTCATTCACTAATGCCAATGCACGTAACATGGATTTTGCCGATAATTCTTCTGCGACAGGCATTACCACCGGTTCCGTTTGGTGATGCGACTGTAACAATTCGCCGTAAAGTCGTTGTTCCGTTTTGCTTGGCGTTTCTCGTGATAATATCGCGTGGGCATTGGATTGAAAGCGCGGTTGAAAATCAGGTTGTTTTGGCCAATATTGCTCTCGATCTGCGTAACTTGTCTTTGTTCTTTCAGAAGAATGAGACGGTTCAGAATAGGCGCGTTCAAACATATTTCGACCTGCTGCAACACGATTTGGCTTGATCGTTGGGGCATAGTGGTATGTGGCCGGTGATTCTTGAATTTCGTCTGTCGCCGTTTCTGTATTTGAAAAATCGAGTTGTTCTGCGCTCAATAAGGCATTGCTAATACCTTGAAAAATAAAATCGTGGATTAAACGCGATTGCTGAAAACGGACTTCGTGTTTGGTCGGGTGAACATTGACATCCACATCATTGGGGTTTAAGTCCAAAAACAGCACAAAAGCAGGGTATTGTTCCGTGCTTAAATGTTCTGCATAAGCCTGACGAATGGCGTGGTTAATCACCTTATCTTTTACCATTCGACCGTTAATATAGCAATAAGCCAAGTCATTTTGCGAACGAGTGAAATCGGCTGTGGCAACCCAACCTGATAAATGTAAGTCATCATGTTTCCAATCAATCTGTAGGGCGTGTTGAACAAAATCTTCGCCACAAATGGCGGCCACACGTTTTAATTTTTGCTGCTCATTGACCGCACTTTTATATTGACGCACCGTTTTACCATTGTGTGTTAAGGTAAACGCAATATTTGGCTTGGCCAAAGCAATACGTCGAATAACTTCGTCAATATGGGCAAATTCTGTTTTATCGGTGCGTAGAAATTTACGGCGAGCAGGGGTGTTAAAAAATAAGTTCGCGACTTCTACGGTGGTTCCAACAGGATGAGAAGCCGGCTGAATGGTGCTTTCTTGATCGCGACCTTGTACATAAACCTGCCAGGCTTCACTTTGTTCAGCGGTACGTGAAGTTAAGGTTAAACGTGAGACAGAACTAATACTGGCTAAGGCCTCGCCTCGAAAACCAAAACTTAAAATCGCTTCTAAATCATCCATGCAAGAAATTTTGCTGGTGGCGTGGCGAGCAAGGGAAAGGGGCAATTCTTCTTTCGGAATGCCACTACCGTTATCGCGAATACGGATCAGGCTCGCACCACCATTTTCAATATCCACGCGAATAATATTGGCACCCGCATCGAGGCTGTTTTCAACCAATTCTTTTACCACGGAGGCAGGGCGTTCCACTACTTCGCCGGCAGCGATTTGGTTTGCAAGTTGCGGTGGTAAAATTTGAATCGGCATGGGTTTTATTCCTTAAGCTGGATTTTTTGTCCTACAATCACTTTTCCGTTTTTTAATTTTGGGTTTAATTTCAAGATTTTATCAGGCGAAACATTATACAAACGCGCTATAGCATAGAGTGTTTGACCTTTTTCTACCACATGGTATTTCGGTATCACATTGGGCTTGCTTGTTTTTTCGTCTTTCTTAGTATTTTGCGTTTTGGCTGTCTCTTTATCTTTTTTGTCTTTTGTTTTCTCTAGTTTGATATTTTTTTCCGATTGCACATTTTGTGTTTTCTCGGCATTTTTGGAGATTGCTCTGGCTTCAGCTGCTTTTCCGCTTTTTTCCACCTTTTTATCCGTTTTTTCCTCAACTTTCGTTTTAGCCGGTATTTTGAGTTTATCGCCAATACTCAATTTTTTGTTTTTCAGCGCGTTTAATACCAAAATATCATTTTCGGCAACACCGTATTTTTTCGCAATTTTATCCAAACGATCGCCTGATTTCACCGTATGAATAATACCGCTTTCTTTTATTTTAGGTGAGAGTGTGGTTTCCTCTTTTTTATCTTTCGACGGCGTATTGGTTTTATCCTCAGATTTCACCGCACTTTTTCCATTATCAGGAATACGCAAGCTTTGTCCGATCAAGAGTTCTTTGCGTTTGAGTTGATTAAGCGCAATAATTTCATCAGATTTTACACCATATTTTTTTGCGATAGTCTCTAAGCGTTCGCCTGATTTCACGCTGTGTTTGATGCCGCTATCCTTAAGGACGGTTTTTGTGGCTTTATCTTCAGATTTCACCGCATTTTTCCCATTATCAGGAATACGTAAACTTTGCCCAATAAATAGATTTTTGCGTTTTAGCTGATTTAATTCCACAATATCATCTATGTTAACATTGTATTTTTTGGCGATACTGTCTAAACGCTCGCCTGATTTCACACTATGTTTGAGGCCACTGTCCTTAATTTTAGTGGTGTTTTTATGGTTTTCTTGGGGAGTGTCTTTCTCTTTATCTGTTTTTTTCGGTTCTGCTTTAGCCGATTTTTCTTTATTTTCAGGTTTTTCTTTGTTTTCTGATTTATCTTCTTTCAGTTCCGGTGCTTTGACACTTGTGTTCACATCTAATCCCCCATGACGTTTGCGATAGTCCACAATGCCTTGATAAATAATATAAGCAATACGGCGGCGATATGATGGGGTACTCAATTTTGCTTCTTCTTCCGTATTAGACAGGAAACCTGTTTCGACTAACACGGAAGGGATATCCGGTGAACGTAATACGCCTAGACTCGCGTGTTGTGGGGTGTTACGGCTTAATGTGGTAATTTTGGCAAAATTACGTAAAATCGCGTTGCCTAATTCATAACCCACTCGTTGGCTATGTCCGAACTGTAAATCCAATACCGTTTGATTGAGATATTTTTCATTGCTATGTTCAGCAAGAACATTACCGGCACCACCTAATAATTCGGATTGCTTTTCGTGATCTTCGAGCCATTGCCCCATTTCATCATTCGCTCGGCGATTTGACAAGACCCAAACAGAAGCACCGCGTAATGCGGAATTTTCAGATGAATCAGCGTGAATAGAAATGAGATAATTTGCCTTTTTATGACGTGCAATTTCTGAACGTTCGGGAACAGAAATGTAGTAATCGCCTGTACGCGTTAACACCGCGCGAAAATTCGGATCCTTATCTAAAAATCCTTTGAGTTCACGTGCGATAGATAGCGTGACATTTTTTTCATAGATACGCATATTGCGACTAATTGCGCCCGGGTCTTTGCCTCCATGGCCGGGATCAATGGCAATAGTCCAGGGTTGCGCTTGTACGCTAAAGGTAAAAAGTGCGGTAAAAAAAAGAACGATTTTTTTCATTATTATCCAGTTATATCTCAGCAAAATCCTAAAGCTAAGTTTTAGGCGGAATGAGGTTATTCCAAATGTTTAAGAATTTGTTCACCTTGTGTTGTTTTTGCCACGATTTCAATTTCGCGTGCATTATCCACATAGGAGATATTCACAATTAAGTCCGGTTCAGCAAGTAATCCTGCCCCTTTTTCTGCCCATTCAATCAGGCAAATACTGTTGGCAGAAAAATAATCACGAATACCCATAAATTCTAATTCTTCGGGATCACTTAAACGATATAAATCAAAGTGGTAAATATGTTTAGTCTGTAAATGATATTCTTCTACTAAGGTATAAGTTGGGCTTTTTACATTGCCTTGATGACCTAATCCTTGAATTATGCCACGGCTTAAAGTCGTTTTGCCTGCACCAAGATCGCCATTTAAGTAAAGAGTAATGCCTGTTTGGCTCGAAATCTGACAAATGGCGGCAATGAGTTTATGACCAAATGATATCATGGCAGATTCATCAGGTAAAAATTGATGAAATGTATTCAATGACATAGTGATATTTTAACAATGTTGAATTTATTTAAAATAGGCAAAATTGTACCGCACTTTTGTGATTTACCATAGCGACAAACAGACTTTAATCATTATTTATTGGCGGCAAGAAATAAAAAAGGACGCTATAAAAAGCGTCCTAAAAGAATTTGGAGCGGGAAACGAGGCTCGAACTCGCGACCCCGACCTTGGCAAGGTCGTGCTCTACCAACTGAGCTATTCCCGCGTAGTGACATATTGTCGAAAACAGGGCGTATTATACGGATGTTTTTCTACTGCGCAAGCTAAATTTTTTAAATTTAGTTTGTTTGCATGAAAAATACGCAATTTTAGGGGCTGTTAATAAAAGATCTTAATCTAATTTGATAAAATGCTCACGATAATAGGCTAATTCTTTGATACTTTCACGAATATCATCCAATGCTAAATGGCTATTCGCTTTTGTAAATCCGTCTAAAATTTCGGGTTTCCAACGGCGTGCTAGTTCTTTTAACGTGCTTACATCTAAATGACGATAGTGAAAATAATCTGCTAAATCAGGCATATATTTGTAAAGAAAACGTTTATCTTGCGCAATACTGTTACCACAAATCGGCGAAGCTCCTTTTGGAACCCATTTTTTTAGAAAATCAAGGGTTTGAAGTTCTGCGGCTCGCTCGGTTAATTTACTTGCTTTCACACGCTCCACGAGGCCATTTTCTGTATGTGTTTTCACGCACCATTCACTCATTTGGCTTAATAATTCATCGGATTGATGAACCGCAAGTACAGGGCCTTCCGCTAAAATATTGAGATTTTTATCGGTAACAATCGTAGCAATTTCAATAATTCGCTCTTTTTCGGGATCTAACCCCGTCATTTCCAAATCAATCCAAATGAGATTTTCTTTATCTTGTGCCATAATTTCAGTATCCTATGTTAAATTTTTTGCAATTCTACCTGAAAATCAACCGCACTTTAAATGGCAAAACATAAATTAACTCAAAATCAAAAACGCCGTATTCATTCAAATAATGCGAAAACCCTTGAACGTCATCGCCGTCAAGCCAAAAAAGACATTGACTGGCAAGATGAAATGTTAGGGGAAACTCAAGACGGCATAGTGGTTACACGCTATTCGATGCACGCCGATATTGAAGACGCGCAGGGTGATATTTTTCGCTGTAATTTGCGCCGCACTTTAGCCAGCGTGGTGGTGGGCGATCACGTGGTTTGGCGCAAAGGTCATGAACAATTACAAGGTATTAGCGGCGTAGTTGAAGCCGTACAACCGCGTAAAAACGAATTGTCGCGCCCCGATTATTATGATGGCTTAAAAGTGATGGCATCAAATATTGATCGCATTATTATCGTCTCTGCGGTATTGCCGGCTTTGTCCTTGAATATTATTGACCGTTATTTGGTGATTTGTGAAAACGCCAATATTCCCGCGGTGATTGTGCTTAACAAGGTTGACTTATTGTCTGATGAAGAAAGAGAATGGGCAAAAACGCAGCTGCAAATTTATGAAACACTGGGTTATCAAACGCTGATGATTTCTGCACAAACCGGCGAAAATATGGATAAATTAACCGCACTTTTAGCGGAAGGTACATCGATTTTTGTGGGGCAATCAGGGGTGGGCAAATCAAGTCTTGTTAACCATATTTTGCCTGAAGTGCAAGCGCAAACCGGTGAAGTGAGTAGTACATCCGGGTTAGGGCAACATACCACAACCGCTTCGCGTCTCTATCATTTGCCTCAAGGGGGCAATTTAATTGACAGCCCGGGGATTCGCGAATTTGGCTTATGGCATTTAGAACCGGATCAAATTACAAAAGGGTATCGCGAGTTCCAATATTTTTTAGGCACCTGTAAATTCCGTGATTGTAAACATCTCAATGATCCGGGGTGCGCTTTACGGGAAGCTCTTGAACAAGGAAAAATTCATCCTGTACGGTTTGAAAATTATCATCGCTTGATTTTAAGTCGTGATGAGAACAAATCACAGCGTCATTTCGTGGAATAATGCTTTGTGCTATAACGCTAACTTAGTCTAAAACGGAATTTTTTCTTTTAAAAATTTGTTAAAAAAGCTCAAAATAACAGCAAATCGATAATTTTTTTGTGATCTACTTCAAATTTTGTAGTGATTTAGCTTGATTAATTAAGCAGAATATTGATACTAGGGATTGAAATTTTTGCGCGCAAGAATAGTCGGTTTTCCGACCGCACTTTTAGGTGTGTTTGGTTGAACGATTTTGCTCGAGAGTTTTGGTGATGAGTTTGCTGTTTGAAGTCATCACAGAATGTTTACCTTAACTTAAAATAAAGGACAAATTATGTACTCAAAAGACGTTGAAATTACAGCAGCTGCAGGTTTACATACTCGCCCGGCAGCACAGTTCGTTAAAGAAGCAAAAGCATTCGCTTCAGACATTACTGTTACATCTGCAGGTAAAAGCGCGAGCGCAAAAAGCCTATTTAAATTACAAACCTTAGGTTTAACTCAAGGCACTGTTATTACAATCTCTGCAGAAGGCGAAGATGAGCAAGCTGCAGTTGATCATTTAGTGGCTTTAGTTCCAACTTTAGAATAATTTTTGTTTAGCCATAAGACTGAACATTTCCTGCTATAAGCAGGAAAAGTGGGTTTTATGGCTATTATTTTATATACATAATCAGGCTATAAAATAGAAGGTTAAATCATGATTTCAGGAATTCCAGCTTCTCCAGGTATTGTTTTTGGTAAAGCACTTGTACTTAAAGAAGAAAAAATTATTATTGATAACCAAAAAATTTCAGAAGATCAAATTGATGCTGAAATTGCACGTTTTTATGAAGGGCGTACTGCGGCAGTAGCGCAATTAAGCTCAATTCGTGATCGTGCCTTAAAATCTTTAGGGGAAGACAAAGCCGCTATTTTTGAAGGTCATTTGATGATCTTAGAAGATGAAGAATTGGAAGAAGAAATCATTGGTTATATTCGTTCTAATAAAGCCAATGCTGCTGCGGCGGCAAGTAAAATTATCGATCAACAGGTAGAAATGTTATCTGAAATCGATGATGAATATTTAAAAGAACGTGCAGGCGATATTCGCGATATTGGTAACCGTTTATTGAAAAATATCTTAGGTATGCATATCGTGGATTTGGGTGAAATCAATGAAGAAGCTATTTTAGTGGCTTATGATTTAACCCCATCTGAGACAGCACAATTAAACTTAGACAAAGTGTTAGGTTTTATCACAGATATCGGTGGTCGTACATCACACACTTCTATTATGGCACGTTCATTAGAGTTACCTGCGATTGTGGGGACAAATAATGTTACAGAGCAAGTGAATACCGGCGATTACTTAATCCTTGATGCGGTAAATAATGCCGTTTATGTGAATCCAACACGTGAACAAATCGAAAAATTAAAAGCACAACAAGTACAATTAGCAGAAGAAAAAGCGGAATTAGCAAAATTAAAAGATTTACCTGCATTGACGTTAGACGGTCATCGTGTGGATGTTGTGGCAAATATTGGTACCATCCGTGACTGTGACGGTGCAGACCGTAATGGTGCAGAAGGGGTTGGTTTATACCGTACTGAATTCTTATTTATGGATCGTGACAGCCTTCCATCAGAAGAAGAACAATTCCAAGCTTATAAAGAAGTGGTTGAAGCTATGAATGGTCGTATCGTGGTGTTACGTACCATGGACATCGGTGGTGATAAAGAATTACCATATTTAAATTTACCAAAAGAGATGAATCCGTTCTTAGGCTGGCGTGCCGTTCGTATTGCTATGGATCGCCGTGAAATTTTACATGCACAATTACGTGCGGTTTTACGCGCTTCAGCATTTGGTAAACTGGCGGTCATGTTCCCGATGATTATTTCAGTGGAAGAAATTCGTGAATTGAAATCTGTGATCGAAACATTAAAACAAGAATTACGTAATGAAGGCAAAGCCTTTGATGAAAATATTCAAGTTGGTGTGATGGTAGAAACGCCATCTGCTGCGGTGAATGCGAAATTCTTAGCGAAAGAAGTGGACTTCTTTAGTATTGGTACAAATGACTTAACACAATACACCTTAGCGGTTGACCGTGGTAACGAAATGATTTCTCACTTATACAACCCAATGTCACCATCAGTATTAGGCTTAATCAAACAAGTTATTGACGCTTCCCACGCTGAAGGTAAATGGACAGGTATGTGCGGTGAGCTTGCAGGTGACGAGCGTGCAACCTTATTATTACTCGGTATGGGCTTAGACGAGTTCAGTATGAGTGCCATTTCTGTACCACGCATCAAAAAATTAATTCGTAATGTGAATTATGCAGATGCGAAGGCGTTAGCTGATAAGGCATTGCAAGTACCAACTGCAGCTGAAATTGAGCAATTAGTTGATGAATTCTTAAAAGAAAAAACATTAAACTAGATACAAATAGAAATTTTTGCGTTAGAATACACGAAAGTTTCAACTAGTTAGGAGATAGGTAAATGGGCTTTTTTGCTAAATTATTCGGTTCAAAAGAGAGCCAAGCGGTAGATGTGAAAATTTATGCGCCTTTATCAGGTGAAATTGTAAATATTGAAGATGTACCGGATGTGGTTTTCTCTGAAAAAATCGTAGGTGATGGTGTTGCAATTAACCCAACTGGTGACGTAATCGTTGCGCCGGTTGATGGAACAATTGGCAAAATCTTTGAAACTAATCACGCATTCTCAATGGAATCAGCAGAAGGGGTTGAGCTATTTGTTCACTTCGGTATTGATACTGTTGAGTTAAAAGGTGAAGGCTTTACTCGCGTAGCGCAAGAAGGTCAAACTGTAAAACGTGGTGATGTTATCATTAAATTTGATTTAGAACTTTTAAAAGCAAAAGCAAAATCAGTATTAACCCCAATCGTAATTTCTAATATGGACGAAATTAGCCATATTGAGAAAAAAGCAGGTACTGTTGTTGCTGGCGAATCTGAAGTTTTATCACTTAAAAAATAATATTTTGAATAAGAAACCGGTTATTTAAAAGATACCGTTTCTATTTACTCATTATCCTCAAAAGTTCGCTTAGCTTTAAGCGGACTTTTTCTTTCATAAGGAACGTTATATGTTTGGAAAAGCGGGTTTAGGCGGCTTGATGAAGCAAGCGCAACAAATGCAAGAGCGTATGCAGAAAATGCAGGAAGAAATCGCTCAGTTAGAAGTAACCGGCGAGTCTGGTGCAGGGTTAGTCAAAATTACCCTTAATGGCGCACACAATTGTCGCCGTATTGATATCGATCCATCATTAATGGAAGATGATAAAGAAATGTTGGAAGATTTAATCGCTGCTGCATTTAATGATGCTGTTCGCCGTGCAGAAGAATTGCAAAAAGAAAAGATGGCTTCTGTTACCGCGGGTATGCCATTACCACCAGGGTTTAAAATGCCATTTTAATCTAACATTTTAAATTTTCACCGCACTGCTTAAGTGCGGTTTATTTTTAAGGAATTTTATGCAAAGCAGTCCGCTTTTAGAAAGTCTGATTGAAAATCTTCGTTGTTTACCCGGAGTTGGACCTAAATCCGCACAACGTATGGCATATCATTTATTGCAACGTAATCGTAGTGGTGGAATGAATTTAGCGCGTGCATTAACAGATGCAATGTCCAAGATTGGACATTGTCGTTCTTGTCGCGATTTTACTGAAGAAGAAACTTGCCATATATGCAATAATCCTCGTCGTCAGAATTCCGGTTTATTATGTGTTGTCGAAATGCCGGCGGATATTCAGGCTATTGAGCAAACGGGACAATTTTCAGGGCGTTATTTTGTCTTAATGGGACATCTTTCGCCATTAGATGGTATTGGACCAAGAGAAATTGGCTTGGATCTATTGCAAAAACGGTTGCAAGATGAGCATTTTACGGAAGTCATTTTAGCCACCAATCCAACCATTGAAGGAGATGCAACCGCGAATTACATTGCTGAACTTTGTTTCCAGCAAGGTATTAAAGTGAGCCGTATTGCACATGGTATTCCTGTAGGGGGAGAACTTGAAATGGTTGATGGTACAACGCTTACCCATTCTTTCTTAGGACGTAGAGAATTAGGATAATTTATGTCAGAACAAGGTTTAAATAATTTTTCTTTGGTTAGTCGTTTATTTGGCAATCTTTTTTATCGCGCGCCTAAGGATGACATTCTAGCCGGTGTCTTTTCTTGGTTACAGCAAAAAGGCCTTGAGCAAGTCTGGGCGTTAGAGACGGATAAAGAAAGCCAATCAGCGATTGAGAGTTTACAAATGCCAATTGCCCTTGATGTATTACAAACTGAATATAATGGGCTATTTATGGGGGAAAATGCGATTTCCACGCGACCTTCAGATTATGGCGTCAATATGGATGATTTTGTTCAGTTTAGACAAGAACGTGGTATGCCGATGGTAGAAAGTGCGGATCATTTTGGGGTGGTTTTTCTTACTGCTTCTTGGATCGAAGACAATTTAGATTCAGTCGAGGCGCAACGCCAGCTCTTTGAACGTTTCTTATTACCTTGTGCCACTAAGTTTTTGGTTAAAGTGGAAAACAACGCCAAATTACCTTTTTATCGCGCGCTAGCGGTATTAAGTCGCGAAATTCTGGCTGCTATGGCAGATGAATTAGAGGAAGTTGAGACAACGTAGCTTTTTATTGATAGATAAACAGCACTAATCGACGGAATTTATTTTTTTATTCAAGGCAACATACAAGGGCTGTAGTGCTTGTAATATCATGGTTAATTGTTGCAATGGTGTAGCAAAAATAAGCTGGTTATTGAGTTCGTTCTGCTCAATATATTGTTTTAACTGGTTTTCAATTTCGTTGTATTGAACGTGAAATAAAGTTTCATCAATGGATTGAATATTTTCTAATAATCCAATGATATCTTTAGCGATAGGATAAAACTCACCAAGAAATTCGCAGTCCTGCTTTATTTTCAACATGTTTTTGCGATAAGCACCCAATGCAGAAATATAACTTAACAATGTGCTATTAATTTGAACTAACTCAAAACCTTGAGCCAAATAGGCGGCATATTTCTTTGGTTCACTATTCATCATGGAAATCGTATTGTTTAATGCCATCGCACTTTCATGGGCATTACGTCGTGCAATACGATATTGCAAATCATCCCCTTTGCCAAATTGAAGATGGCAAATAATATGTAATAAATATTTTGCATCCGTTAGGATAGCCTGACGACTGACTTTATCAAGTTGCAAGTATTTCCAATCTGGCATGATAAATGACACGGCAATCCAAGCTAAACCGGCGCCAATCAGTGTGTCGATAAAGCGCGGTAAGGTCGCATCATAAATGTTGAAACCCATAATATCAAAGCTCGCTAACACCTGAATGGTAATGAAGAATGTGGAATAACTGTAATTGTTACTACGGAAAAAATAGAACAATGTGCTACTGATTACCACAACGGCAAGTTTTGCTTCAATGGTGGATGTCATATAAGGTAAGAATGAACCCACTAATACCCCAAGCAGTGTGCCAATAATCCGTTGTTTTAACCGCACTTTTGTGGCGGAATAATTGGGTTGACAGACAAAAATTGCAGTGAGCAAGATCCAATAACCCCGATCCAACTGTAAATGAAAAATTTCCACCACGGAACAACAAATAAATACCACAATAGACAAGCGTAGGGCATGGCGAAATAATTGAGAATTTAAGCTAAAGTGACCGGCAATACGCGCCATAATATTGCGTAAACCCGTGATGTTTTCCGTATAAATTTGTGCGCGTTCATTTTGCTCTTCACGGTGTTGTGATTGTTCTAAATGACGTAGTTGCCAATCGATATTTTGCAAATTTTCCAATAAAGTGCGGATAGATTGTAAGGTATTTTCTGAACATTGAATTTGAGAGTCATTCACATACAATTCAAAAGATTGCACAATACCTTGAACCGCGCGTTCTAGCCTTTTGTTATATTGGTAATCCTGACCTTGTTGTAAGGTTAAGGCAATATCACGGCAGGCTTGCGCTTCTAACTCAAGTAAACGTTGCATACGGAAAATTAAATCGGAATTTCGCAGATGTATGACTAATTGTTCATAGTCAAAATAGGCGGAATTCGCACGCTCGTGAATATCTTGCGCGGCAAAATAAAAACGCAGCATTTTATTCGTGTGCGCCTGACGGTGTTGACCACGCATTCGACTAAATAAGGCTGTTCGCGTTAGATTAAATGCCGCAATTAACGCACTGTTTTTCATGGCTAATTCAAGTTGTTTTTGTTCTAAAGATTCCACATCATCGGGATCAAAAAAATCTGATTTCGCATCAAGATAATCCGCGAGAGCCAAAAAAGAACGAATGAGACTTTCTTGTACAGGGCGATTAGGGAAAAATAAATGAACTACCACGGCAACGGTGCTATAAAGCAATGCACCGCATAAAATCATCAAAGGATTAATATACCAAACGGTTTCAGGTAAATAGGTTAAGGTGGTATAAAGTGCGACAACTAATGTACCAAAGGCAATGGTGCTGTAACGCTGTCCTACCGCCCCTAGCATCGTAAAAATAAAGGTCATCGCCGTCATGGCAAGGATAAATAAAGCACCTTGATGAAGAAAAAATTGGGCTGTCAGCGATGAAATAGAAAAAGCGAGTAAAGTATAAAAAATATTGCGTAAGCGACCACTTAGGCGATCATCTAAATCCACTAACCCACCGGCAATCACACCAAGAACAAGAGGCATACTCCATTGTGAAATATCGAATAGCCAAACTAAAATCGCTGCAATATTTACGGCAATAAAAATAGGTAAGCTAGTGATCACTTTGGTATTAAGCATGGTGTTTTACTCGTATAGTAAAATGCTAAGTCGATTATTTGACGCTAGTGTAATTGGTGATTGAAAATAAACAGAGCCTAATATTTGGGCGGGTCCAACCCCGCCCAAGTCGTTATACCGATTCATGGATAGGTACAACCCATCCTTGTATCAAACTTATTTTTGTTTTTTCACCCAGTCTAAGAAACGCTGTTGAGTTTCTTTATCTGCTTGTTGATACCAATATTGTAACATTTGCTCAGCTGCATTTTCGCCTTGAACAGTGACTTTGCCTTTTTGAATTTTTCCATTTGCTCCAACGGTTGCCATTGTTGCCGGGAGTGTTGCTGTCGCAAAACCTGCCACTGCCGCAGGCGCACCGGATGAGTTATAGTCTGAAAGATTTTCAACTAGGTTAACATTTGGTAAGAAACCCTCTTGTTTCAAGTATTCTTGTTTAGTTGAAATTTCATTACCGGACACGGTTTTTACTGTAATTTTTGGTGAGGCTTTAAATGCTTCAGCATCACGGTCATCGGATAGTTTTGGCGCTGAAATAAGAATATCTTCAGCTGAGCCTTGGAATGTTACCACGATGGGATCACTTTCAAATAAAGTACGGTCAGAACCTGAACGTACAATCTCACTGACACGCACTACAACTTGGTGTGTATTGGTATCATTGATGTTAAATGAGCGCGTTTCTTTTAAAAGAGATTTACTTGCTTTTTGACCATCAATAGCTAAAAAGTCAATATTTGATGAACCCGTTACCACGCTTGCTAAGCTAACAGAGCTGGCAAATAAAGTTGTAGCGGCAATGGCTGCTAAACGAAATTTCATAATAACTCCTTCCAAGGATATTTAAGATTTAAAGCCTACGCTTTATACAAAAGCGTTACTGCGTATGCTATGCTAAATTTAAATAAATGAAAATAGCCATACAGAAAAAAAACGTTATTTTTTGTGTTAAGGATGAAACTATGGAAAAAAGACAATTTACCGTTTATGGGCGTGTTCAAGGTGTGGGTTTTCGTTTCTATACGGCACAACAGGGGACAAAATTAATGTTAAATGGCAGTGTAAAAAATCTTTCGGATGGTTCAGTCTTGGTTATTGCCATCGGAAATAGCGAAGCGGTAAACCGGTTACGTCAATGGTTAAAGACAGGATCACCGGCAGCCAAAGTGGAACGAATCATTGAACAAGAATATATTGGCGGGCGTGAGTTTACCGGTTTTAAGATTGAACGATAAAGTTGTAAAAGTGCGGTTAAAATCTCGCTATTTTTAACCGCACTTAACCCTTTACAAACATTTCGCAGGCTTGGGCAACCCGGCCAATTTAGTCGCCTGTTTAGCCGGACCATCAGGAAATAAACGTTGCAAATAACGGCTATTGCCTTTTTCTTCACCTAACTTTTCTGCCATCGCTTTGACCAGCATACGAATAGCCGGGGAAGTTTTATATTCTTCATAAAAATGACGTACAAAATAAATGACTTCCCAATGAGCATCCGTTAACGCCAAATTCTCTTTTTCCGCAATGGCACGCGCAACGTCTTCATTCCATTGACTCATGTCCATTAAATAGCCTGAAGGATCCGTTTCAATTTGAATATTATTTATGGTTAGCATATTGATAGTCAACGTAAAAAACGCCCCAAATGGGGCGTTGGTGATTTAGGACTGATTATTCATCACGGTTGAAAATCGTTAATAAATTCAACAAGCTGATAAATAAGTTATAAATAGAAACGAATAAGCTTACGGTCGCACGAATATAGTTTGTTTCGCCGCCATGAATAATATTACTGGTTTCAAATAAAATCGCGGCACTTGAGAATACTACGAATAAACCACTTAAGGCAACTTGTAATGCAGGCATTTCTAAGAAAATATTGGCAATCATCCCGACCAGTAACACGATAAATAACGTGAACATCATACCGGAAAGGAATGACATATCTTTTTGGGTCGTTAATACGTAAGCTGAACAGGCGAAGAATACTGCCGCAGTACCGCCTAATGCTAAGATCACGAGATCGCTTAACCCCGCGCCCACATACATATTTAAAATCGGTCCAACGGTATAACCTAAGAACCCGGTGAATGCGAAAGCCGCAATAATACCGGCACCGCTATTCGCAAGGCTATTGGTTAAGAACAATAGACCATAAAATCCGGCCAAGGTCACAATAATCCCCGGACGTGGTAAACCTAAAGACATTGAAATATAGGCAACGACCGCAGAGAATGTTAGCGTTAATGCCAATAAAAAGTAAGTGTTGCGTAACACTTTGTGAGTTTGCAGTAATGATGTTGATTCATCACGACCACCAAAAACAATACGAGATTGTTGCATAGACTTTCCTTATAAATGAGTGAAGAAACTGTTGTTAAATTAAAGTTAATTTAGAGAAATGTCAAAATATATTTTACCAAAAACGGCGGTAGTTTCAGCAATCTGAACAAAATATCATCTCTTGACAGTAATTTACAAAGTTTTGGTTTACGCTTAATAAAAACTATATTATACTCTGCGCCACTTAACCGCGGAAGAATGGCAGAGCGGTTGAATGCACCGGTCTTGAAAACCGGCGTGGATGCGAGTCCACCCTGAGTTCGAATCTCAGTTCTTCCGCCATCTTATTCAAAGAAAGTCGCAATGTTGTTATACAATGTTGCGGCTTTTTTGTTTAACACACTTTCAAACCGTGCAACAGCATTAGAAAACCCGCATCAACGCCATGATGGCTACGGAAATTTAGTGAATGATAGAGCTATTTTGGAATTAACTGCTAAAAAACCAAGAGCAGAATTATTTTCAGTTATTCCCAAGGGAGATAGCATAAAGCCAAATGATTAAATAAAAACCCCCTAATCCAAAAGAATTAGAGAGTTGGTTAGGTAGCCTTGGGTAACTTAGCTTTCCAACGCCTTCGATTTATTACATTATAGATCAGCTAAAATAAAAAGCTATTTATTTTTTTTGGGAAAGATGAACAGATCCTAGAATTGTGGCTTTTTGCTTTTTCAATCTTGTATTTTCAAATGCATAACGATATTATACAATGTATAACTAAGGAGACTGTATGCAATTAGCAATCAAAAAATGGGGTAATAGTGTTGGTATCCGAATTCCATCCCCAATTCTAACCGCTCTTCAACTTCAAGCTGAAAATATAGTTGATATCCGTGCTGAAAATGGCAAGATTATTATTGAACCTATACGTAATGATTATAATTTGAGCCAACTCTTGGCAGAGATTACACCTGATAATTTACATTCTGAAATTACGACAGGGCCAGTGGTTGGTAAGGAATTATTGTAATGGCGTATATTCCTGATATTGGTGATATTATTTGGTTGGATTTTGATCCTCAAGCTGGACATGAACAGGCTGGACATCGACCTGCGGTAGTATTAACGCCTGCTGCTTACAATGATTTAACGAGTCTATTGATTTGTTGTCCTTTAACAACAAAAATTAAAGGGTATCCTTTTGAAGTGGAAATTAATGGCAAACCTAAGAATGTTGTATTGTCAGATCAAGTTAAAAGTTTAGATTGGCGGGTAAGGCGAGCGGAATTTAAAGGGAAAATTAGTTTGGATGAATTAGATGAGATGCGTAAGAAAATTGCACTTTTGCTTGGTCTCAAATAACAAAAATGCCCTTTAATCCAAGGGCATTTTATCTTTATTTCTGATGCGGATTTCGTGTATTTGTTCCGCTTAAATTACGCATTAATAACGCATAGTCTAATTCCACATCTTCAGGCACATCCAAATACACAAAATGCCCATCGCCAAGACCGGCTTCAACGAGCTCATTTTTGCGGTTTAGCATACGGTTAATTTGGAACACCACATTGCCTTTTGGTGTCATCATTTCTACTTCGTCACCCAATAAGAATTTATTTTTCACCGCCACTTCAGCCATACCTAAATCGTTGCGCTTACCCGTGAATTCGCCCACAAATTGTTGACGCTCAGAGATAGAATAGCCGTAATCGTAGTTTTGATATTCATCATGGTTATGACGGCGCAAGAAACCTTCCGTATAGCCGCGGTGTGCCAGACTTTCTAAGGTGCTTAATAAGCTTTCATCAAAAGGCTTGCCGGCTGCTGCGTCATCAATGGCTTTACGGTAAACTTGAGCTGTTCGCGCGCAGTAATAAAAGGATTTGGTACGACCTTCAATTTTTAGCGAATGTACGCCCATTTGGGTCAAACGCTCAACGTGTTGTACCGCACGCAAATCCTTCGAGTTCATAAAATACGTCCCATGCTCATCTTCAAAGGCAGTCATTTGCTCATCAGGGCGGTGTGGTTCCGTGTATAAGAACACTTTATCCGTAGTTTGCCCTTCCCCTAAGGTTGGTGCCACATTTTTCACGTCAATTTCAGGTTCATATTTTGGCACAATATTGCCCACATCATCCGTGGTGCCTTCTTGCATGTTATATTCCCAACGGCAAGCATTGGTACAAGTACCTTGGTTTGAGTCGCGTTTATTAATATAGCCCGAAAGCAAACAACGCCCGGAATAGGCCATACATAATGCGCCGTGTACGAAAATTTCGAGCTCAATATCAGGCACATGCTCACGAATTTCTTCAATTTCTTCTAATGACAATTCGCGCGATAAAATCACACGGGTTAAGCCCATTTGTTTCCAAAATTTCACTGTCGCCCAGTTAACCGCATTGGCTTGTACCGACAGATGAATATCCATTTCCGGGAAGTTTTCGCGCACCAACATAATCAAGCCGGGATCAGACATAATTAATGCGTCAGGTTGCATATCCACCACGACTTTCAAATCCTTAATAAAGGTTTTCAGTTTGGAGTTATGGGGCGCAATATTCACCACCACATAAAATTTCTTACCTAACTGATGGGCTTCATCAATGGCTATTTTCAAATTTTCGTGATTAAATTCGTTATTACGTACACGCAAGCTATAGCGTGGCTGCCCGGCATAAACCGCGTCAGCGCCATAAGCAAAGGCGTAACGCATATTTTTCAACGTACCCGCAGGGGAGAGAAGTTCAGGTTTAAAAGTCATAAGTTTTCCATTTGTCTGAGTTCAAGTCAGGAGTTCGCACAAGGCGAACCGTTAAAGGCGAGCATTTTAGCATAAAGCGCGGTGAAAAATGGAATGATTTTTGGCAATAAAAATTGGAGGCACTGTATACCGCAGACGGTTGACGAGCTTTAATTGGCTCTCGCCCGTTTACGGGAGAGAGACAGCCGAAAGATTCGTTCAGAATCTGTAGGCAGAGAGAGGGGGAGCTATATTAATTTTCCCCTCTCCCTCCGAAAATCCTACGGATTTTCTCCACCCTCTCCCGTAAACGGGCGAGGGGTAAATAGCGCTCTTTTATTCAGCCCCGGCGGGCTGGGTTGAACTAGCCTAGCACGGCTCGTGCTAGGCAGTTTCAAACAACCCCAACAACGCTTGAACAGGATGTTTCGGTTTAAATTGTTCGATACGTTTAACCTGGCTGCGGCAGGAATAGCCTGTGGCTAAACAACGTTCTTGTGGCTTGCCTTGCATTTTTTCGCCCCAAGATTGATCGTAAATTTCGCGCGACATTTGTTGATTTTGCACTTCGTGACCAAACACACCGGCCATACCGCAACAGCCCACAGTTTGTACTTGCAAGGCTTCGCCAAACGCGGCAAAAATTTGCTGCCAGTCTTTTGGGCTGGTTGGCATTGCCGTGGCTTCCGTACAATGTGGGAACAAATACCAAGGTTCAGGTGTGGAAGTGCGGTCAGAAATGCGCAAGTTTTTCACCGCACTTTGTACGTTTTCAGATTGCAATTCCGCTTTCAACCATTCATGTGATGTGAGAACTTTAAAATTGCCCCGATTTTCGCCTAACACTTCCTGATATTCATCGCGATAAGACAGCACAATAGCCGGGTCAACGCCCACCAATGGCACGCCCAATTTTGCCACGCGGTTTAACATGTCCGCTTGATTCTTCGCAGTACGCGTAAATTGTTTTAAGAAGCCTTTAATATGTTGCGCTTTACCATTAGGACGGAACGGTAACAAAATGGCTTGGTAGCCTAATTTTTGCGTTAATGCCACAAAATCTCGCACGACTTTAGCATCGTAATAAGATGTCCAAGGATCTTGCACCACCAAAATTAAATTCGCTTTCTCTGTATCCGATAAGCTTTCCAACTTTTCCAAGGATTGACCTTGATAGCCGATTTCCACTAACTGTTTGTCTAAATTCGGTTGTGAAAGCAACGGCAAATCCGTCATTCCAATGGTTTTTTCCACCGCACTTTGCACCAGTTTCATTTTGGTGAAGAAGTTAAAAACTTGCGGGGCTTTCGCCATATAAGGCGCGGCAAGTTCCAAATTAGCGACCACATAATCTTTCACAGGGCGCAAATAGCGTTGATGATAAAAATAGAAGAATTTTGAGCGGAAACTTGCCACATCAATTTTGATCGGACATTGGCTCGCGCAGGCTTTACAGGCAAGACAGGTGTCCATGGCTGCTTTGACTTCGTGGCTGAAATCATATTCTTCTTTTTTCTTAAAGCTATTTTTGATTTTTTGTACAAAGTCGTTAAGCTTCACTTCGGCATGTTGGAAATCCAATTCCGCAGGCTGAACATTTTCATTTGCCATTAATTTCAACCACTCACGTACCATTGCCGCCCGCCCTTTTGGCGAGAAAACACGGTTACGCGAGATTTTCATAGACGGACACATGGTGCTGTGAACATCAAAATTAAAGCACAAACCATTGCCGTTACAATTCATTGCACCGCTAAATTCTTCGCGAATTTGAATCGGAATTTGGCGATCGTGATCTGCGCGCATATCCGATAACAAACCATAAAGTTCATCATCGCAATTTAACGGTGTACAGATTTTTCCAGGGTTTAGACGATTTTCAGGGTCAAATAAGAATTTGATATAACGCAGTTCTTGCCAAAGTTCAGGGGTAAAGAATTTTTCGCCATAACAAGAGCGCACGCCTTTTCCGTGTTCCCCCCAAATTAAACCGCCGTATTTTAAGGTGAGATCCGCCACGCTATCGGAAATTTTCTTAAATAATTCCACCTGTGCACGGTCAGTTAAATCAAGGGCAGGACGCACGTGTAACACGCCGGCATCCACGTGGCCAAACATCCCATATTGTAGATTATGCCCATCCAATAAGGCGCGGAATTCCAAAATATAATCCGCCAGATGTTCAGGCGGCACGCAAGTATCTTCCACAAAGGCAATAGGTTTTGCCCAACCTTTTGCATTCCCTAATAAACCTACAGCTTTTTTACGCATCGCATAAATACGGTTGATACTGTCGAGATCGTGGGTAACTTGATAACCGATAATGTTATCTTCGCCGTTGGTAATTTTTTCCTCTAATTGTGCGCAAAGTGCGGTCACTAATTCGGTGATTTTGCGTTGATCATTGCCGGCATATTCCACGATATTCAAACCTAAAATCGGGTTTTCTTCCGTTTCCGTTAACAAATCGCGCACAGAATGCCAAATAATATCTTCTTTGGCTAAACCTAATACTTTGCTATCGACGGTTTCAACGGAGAGCGCGTTGGCTTTAACCATAAATGGTGCATTGCGCAATGCGGCGTTGAAAGAGCTGTATTTTACGTTAATTAAGGTACGGAATTGTGGAATCGGTGTGAGATCCAGTTTAGCTTCGCAAATAAAAGCCAGAGAGCCTTCAGATCCTGTTAAAATTCGGGTTAAGTTAAATTCGCTTTCATCATCATTAAAGACATTTTTGAGATCATAGCCTGTTAAGAAACGATTAAGCTGAGGCAGATCATTAAGAATTTGTTGGCGTTTTTCTTTGGTGCGCGCGAAAATTTCTTGATGAAGTTGACGACCAAGTGCGGTTAAATTTGGGGGTAAATTTTGCGCGAAGTTTTCCGTTTTTATGGCACCGGTTTCTAAAATTTCCCCATTGACCAACACGGATTTTAATCCCAGCACGTGGTCGGAAGTTTTGCCGTATTGCAAGGAACCTTGTCCTGAGGCATCTGTATTAATCATACCGCCCAAGGTGGCGCGATTGCTGGTGGAGAGTTCAGGGGCAAAAAATAAGCCGTGGGGTTTTAAGAATTGATTTAGCTGATCTTTGACCACGCCTGCTTGCACACGAACCCAACGTTCTTTGACGTTGAGTTCCAAAATGCCGGTCATATGGCGCGATAGATCCACGATAATCGTATTATTGAGCGCTTGACCATTTGTCCCTGTGCCGCCACCGCGCGGTGTAAAACGCAGTGAACGATATTTATCTTGTTGCCCTAATTTGGTTAAACGCACCACATCAGCAACGGATTTCGGAAATAAAATCGCTTGTGGTAATAATTGGTAGACGCTGTTGTCGGTGGCAAGGCTTAAACGGTCGGCATAATGAGACGCCATATCGCCTTCAAAGGATTGGGCTTTTAAATCTTCGAGATAATCTTTGACCAGCGGATTTAAGGCTGGAACTTGGGATAAACGGGGTAACATAATGAACTCTATAAATTAGGTAAGAAAAGTAACTGAATGGATTTTAGCATATAAAAAGAAAAAAATTGGGTTAAATCGCGATCAAGAATGGGGTATTTTGTTTAAAAAATAATCTAAAAATCCATTTTTGGACAAAAAATAAGCAAAATAACAAAAAATAATTGCTTTCCTATTTTTATGGTAGATAATACGCACACTTTTGAAACGTTCTTTTGAACTTCAGTTTAAAAGAAAGGAATTTGTCAAAAGGAAGACAGGGCAAATTCAAACCCTTAAGCGTATATTTGGACAGCAATTTTGTAAAAAAGTTTTATTTTTTATAAAAAAGGTTTAAAATATACATAGCACAAGAAATTGTGTTTGGACTTCAGCTATATCAGCTGATACAAATTTTTTAATTAAGATGACTAAATATTAAGAGGATCATCACAATGAAAAAAACAGCAATCGCATTAGCTATCGCTGGTTTAGCAGCAGCAACAGTTGCGCAAGCAGCTCCACAAGAAAATACATTCTACGCAGGCGCTCGTGTGGGTTGGTCTGCAATGCACCACGGTGTTGAACGTACAGCAGATGAGTTAGGTGTTGGTTATAACCGTAACTCTGTAACTTACGGTGTGTTTGGTGGCTACCAAATCTTAAACCAAAACAACTTTGGTTTAGCAGCTGAATTAGGTTACGATTTCTTCGGTAAAAACCGTGTTCGTGAAGCTGGTGAAGGTACTGGTTACCACACAGCACACGGTGCAAGCTTAGCATTAAAACCTAGCTACGAAGTATTACCGGGCTTAGATGTTTACGGTAAAACCGGTGTTGCAATCGTTCGTAACATGTACAAAGATGGTAAAGGCGATGAAGCACCTAAATACAACAAAACTAAAGCATCTTTAATCTTAGGTGCTGGTGTTGAATATGCAATCTTACCAGAGTTAGCAGTTAACTTAGAATATCAATGGTTAAGTAAAGCAGGTAACTTAGATAAAGCTTTAACTAAAGAAGATATCGCTAACACTAACTACAACTACAACCCAGACATCCACTCTGTAACTGCAGGTATCTCTTACCGTTTCGGTCAAGGTGCAGCACCGGTTGCAGCGCCTGAAGTTGTAAACAAAACTTTCACTTTAAACAGTGATGTAACTTTCGCATTCGGTAAAGCAACATTAAAACCTGAAGCAGCTGCAACATTAGACGGTATCTACGGCGAAATCGCACAAGTAGCTAACCCGGCAGTAGCAGTTAACGGTTACGCTGACCGTATCGGTAAAGATGCAGCTAACTTAAAACTTTCACAACGTCGTGCAGAAACAGTAGCTAACTACTTAGTTTCTAAAGGTGTTGACTCTAACGCAATCACAGCAACCGGTTACGGTGAAGCAAACCCAGTAACTGGCGCAACTTGTGATAAAGTTAAAGGTCGTAAAGCGTTAATCGCTTGCTTAGCACCAGACCGTCGCGTTGAAGTTCAAGTTCAAGGCAACAAACAAGCTACTATGTAATTTACTTGTCTAAGTCATTAGATAACTAAATTCAAAAAAGCCCCAAGCAGTGATGTTTGGGGCTTTTGTATTGGGTGACTAGGGTCTGTTTATCTTTCAATAAAAGGCTGCGGCGGAGCTTATTTTTTCCCAATCAAGGCAAAAAAACTGCCGTTTAGTCATTCTAAACAAAGTTTTTTTAACACAGAGTGGGCAAAAAAGAAGCCCGCCCCTTCGGGTTGTGCCTAAAAAAGCCATCGTCGTTGTTGTAAAACTTGTAAATAGTCCTGCTATTAACTGCGTTTTACGCCTAGCCGATGGCTTTTTTAGGCGACAACGCAGCTTTTTATTGAAAGATAAACAGACCCTAGAATAACTTATTAAATCACTTGGTTTATCATGGAATTCTGTTACAATGATGCCACTTTAATAGGTTGATGATTAAAAGGAAAAACAATGGAAACTTTAGAGAAAATCAAGAAACAAATCGCAGAAAATCCAATTTTAATTTATATGAAAGGTTCACCTAAATTGCCATCTTGTGGTTTTTCAGCTCGTGCTGCAGAAGCGTTGATCAACTGCCAAGTGCCATTTGGTTATGTGGATATTTTACAACATCCTGATATTCGCGCTGAGTTACCAAAATTTGCGAACTGGCCAACATTCCCACAATTATGGGTTGAAGGCGAATTAATTGGTGGTTGCGATATTATGTTAGAAATGGCGCAATCAGGCGAGCTACAAACCTTATTAAAAGAAGTCGCAGCCCGTCATCCTGCTTAAATCTTATCTAATCAAAGTTCATCTTTGAGAAATGACCTAGCGCGAGCCGTGCTAGGTTCATTAAGTCCAGTCCCGCTGGAGCTGAAAGAAAGAGCCACAGAGCGGCTCAGACTGCTGACAAACATCAAATAACATTGTAGGGACACACTGCGTGTGTCCGAAAATGATTAATTCAATCAAAAAGGTGTAAAAAAATTGATGACGGACACACGCAGTGTGTCCCTACAGTCATTTCATATCAAGATATTTTTGAAATCAAAATATTTCAGATTATTAAGTAAAACTTTTGGGATGCAGATCAGCTCGTATAGGGTTGTTAACGATCTGAACGGACATCGCTTTGGCGTATGTCCGTTTTATTTTCGGGCTGTTTATTTAGCAATAGAAAGCTGAGATGGCACTTATTTTTTATGGCATTCACCTAATATATTTTTTTTATCAACTTCGTCAATTTGCTCTAATTTCATATGACGCTTCGTTAATCCCACAATATTGAAACTCAGACCCTCCGCAAGATTTGTATTTTGCTGAACTTCATTAAAGAGCGTATTTTCCGCTTGGCGTAGTTTCTCATTTTGCTTTAATTTTTGTTCTGTTTCTTTAGAATGCATGCGTACGGCATTGTTTTGCTCAGAACGAATGATAAGCATGCGATCTTTTAAAGACCAATTGCCAATCTGTTTATATTCATAAGCCCATTTTTGATCAAAAATGATAATGCCTGTTGTCACCATTTGACTATCAGGACGCAGATCTAGGTTAAAACCATCGATCGCAAGACCATCCATGTAAGGAATTCGGCAATACCATTCGCCGACTACAGCTTGCATCGGAATAGGGGGATTGACTATTGCAAGCGCATAATGGCTGGCAAGAAGTACGGTGGAAAGTAAACCTGATTGCATTATTTTGTCTCTCGTAATTTTTTCAAAATACCCTTCATCTGCTCATCCAAAGGTGCATTTAAGCGTAAGGTTTCCCCGGTTTTAGGATGTTCAAAACGAATGCTGGCGGCGTGTAAAAAGAGACGGTTTAGTCCCAAGGCACGCATTTGTGCATCAAACTCTTTATCACCGTATTTATCATCCAAGGCAATGGGATGGCCGGCGTGTAACGTATGCACACGAATTTGATGTGTCCGACCTGTCACAGGCGAAGCCTTAACTAAGGTTGCCGTTGGATAACGTTCTTCGATAGAAAAACGTGTTTCAGAGGGTTTTCCTTCTTGGCTGACTTTAACAATACGTTCACCACTGGCAAGTTCATTTTTTAATAATGGTGCCTGTACCACTTTAACATGCGATTGCCATTGTCCTCGCACTAACGCTAAGTAATCTTTTTGCACGGTTTTTACACGCAATTGTTCGTGCAAATGACGCAAGGCCGAGCGTTTTTTTGCTACCAGTAAAATACCCGAAGTATCGCGGTCTAAACGATGCACTAATTCTAGAAATCGGGCTTCAGGTCGCAACGCACGCAATCCTTCAATCACCCCAAAGCTCAAACCACTACCGCCATGTACAGCAATCCCCGATGGCTTATTGATCACTAACAAACAATCGTCTTCAAAGATAATTTGTTGTTCAAGGCGAGCGACTTTATTTAATTTACTGGAAACTGGAGATTGTGTTTTTTCCGACACACGCACAGGCGGTATACGCACGACATCACCGCATTGTAGCTTATATTCCGGCTTAATCCGTCCTTTATTTACGCGTACTTCACCTTTGCGCACAATGCGATAAATTAAACTTTTGGGAACCCCTTTTAGTTTAGCAAGAAGATAATTGTCAATACGCTGACCTGCTTCATCCTCAGAAATTTCAAGCGTTTTTACGGCCGCATTAATGATTTTTTCTGTCATATTTTATGGTTGGGAGAATAAAAATTGCGTAGAGTTTAGCATAGTTCCGCCTTGATTTAAATTCTGAAATGCCTTGCGAAAATAGTGTATTTCGCCCATAATAGTGCGGATTTTTGTCTGCTGAAAGTGCGGTGATAAAAAATGCTGTTTTTAAGCGCATATCACTCTCGTCATGGAACAAAAATCATCGTGATTTTGTTAAATGGTTCATAAATGCAGTTTAGACGTAAGACATTTGTTTTTAACAAAAAAGACTAAATTACCCACTTTTTGCCAACCTATTTGGCAAGCTGTAATCAATGCGCCCAGCTAACGGATTGTCGTGAGGACAAGCTATAGCGACAAACACGAGGTCGATTACGGTGAGATTTGAGTTCAAGTGCGGTTTAATTCGGTATCGTTTTAAGAAATAACAGAGAATTTTTACCAATGAAAAGAATGTTAATTAATGCAACTCAAAAAGAAGAGTTGCGCGTTGCGCTGGTAGACGGGCAACGTTTATTTGATTTGGATATTGAAAGTCCGGGTCACGAACAGAAAAAAGCAAACATCTACAAAGGAAAAATCACACGAGTTGAGCCAAGTCTTGAAGCGGCTTTCGTGGATTATGGTGCAGAACGTCATGGTTTCTTACCGTTAAAAGAAATTGCGCGTGAGTATTTCCCTGCAGATTATGTGTACAACGGTCGCCCGAACATCAAAGATGTGATTAAAGAAGGGCAAGAAGTGATCGTTCAAGTGAACAAAGAAGAGCGTGGCAACAAAGGGGCGGCGTTAACCACCTTTGTTTCATTGGCAGGTAGTTATTTGGTTATCATGCCGAACAACCCAAGAGCAGGTGGGATTTCTCGCCGTATCGAAGGGGACGAACGTCTTGAATTAAAAGAAGCCTTGAGCTCTTTGGATGTGCCGGAAGGGGTGGGCTTAATTGTTCGTACTGCCGGGGTAGGTAAATCGCCTGAAGAATTGCAATGGGACTTAAAAGTTTTACTTCACCATTGGGAAGCCATTAAACAGGTTTCAGAAAGCCGTCCGGCTCCTTTCTTGATTCACCAAGAAAGTGATGTGATTGTACGCGCAATCCGCGATTATTTGCGTCGTGACATTGGCGAAATTTTGGTGGATAGTCCGAAAGTTTATGAGAAAGCCAAAGCCCATATTAAATTAGTGCGTCCGGATTTTATTAACCGCATTAAACTTTATCAAGGCGAAGTGCCGCTATTTAGCCATTACCAAATTGAATCACAAATTGAATCCGCATTCCAACGCGAAGTGCGTTTGCCTTCCGGCGGTTCCATTGTTATCGATGTAACAGAAGCGTTAACGGCTATCGATATTAACTCAGCACGTTCAACGCGAGGTGGTGATATCGAAGAAACCGCGTTAAACACTAATCTTGAAGCAGCGGATGAAATTGCACGTCAATTACGTTTGCGTGACTTAGGGGGGTTAATCGTCATCGACTTTATTGATATGACCCCGGTTCGTCACCAACGCGAAGTGGAAAATCGTATGCGTGATGCGGTACGCCAAGACCGTGCGCGTATTCAAATTAGTCGTATTTCACGTTTCGGTTTATTAGAAATGAGCCGTCAACGTTTAAGTCCGTCTTTAGGTGAATCTTCAAGCCACGTTTGTCCACGCTGTCAAGGCACAGGTAAAGTACGTGACAACGAAAGTTTATCTTTATCGATTTTACGTTTAATCGAAGAAGAAGCCTTAAAAGAAAATACCAAACAAGTACAATGTATTGTGCCTGTTCAGATTGCGTCTTACTTGCTCAATGAAAAACGCAAAGCCATTCGCAGCATTGAAAAACGTCATGATGTTGATGTAGTTGTGGCACCAAATGAAGCCATGGAAACACCGCACTTTAGCGTTTTCCGCGTTCGTGATGGTGAAGATTTAAATGTATTGAGCTACAACTTAGCGAAATTACACGAAACCCATGAAGAGTTATTTGCTGCAGAAGAAAGTTTAGTTTCGCGCAACACGGATATAGCCCCGGAAAGTGAACCGGAAGTCGCCGCATTGTCTATGACGATTTCAGAAGCGGCGCCGGTGGTCGAGCCAAAAGTGGAAGCAAAACCGTCTTTACTGTCTCGCATTATCGCGGCAATTAAAGGGTTATTTGTTTCTGAACCAAAACCGGAGCCAAAAAACAACAGCCGTAATCGTAATAACCGCCGCAATAATGAACGCCGTAATAATCGACGTTCACGTAATGAGCGTAAATCATCAGATGAAAGCCATGTAGAACGTACAGAACTTCGTCAAACGGAACGTGCGAATGAACGCACACAACGCCGTAATGCGCGTAAAACGAGTTTAGCGGAGGAAACCCTGGCAAATGAGGTGGCTTTAGAGAACGGGGTTGACGCGCAAGAAGACAAAGCGGTCACTCGTCAACGCCGCGAACGTCGTGATTTACGCAAAAAAGTGCGTATCAATAACGATGTGGCAAATGTGGAAAGCATTGAAAATACAGATGAGCTTGCTGTGGTAGAAAGTGCGGTAGAATCTGTCGCTGTTTCTGCGCCTGAGGCAGAAGCGCAAGCATCGGTACCAGCACAAAATAACCGCCGTGAACGCAATAATAATCGCCGTTCAGCGCGTCATTTGCGTGGTAATAATCAACGCCGCCGCCGTAATGAAAATGCTTCACCAATGCCATTAATTTCAGCAGCAGCGTCACCGGAACTGGCTAGCGGCAAAATTTGGATTGACTATAGCAATGTACAAAAACAGAAAGAAAGCGTGAATTTCTTGTCTGTGGATGAATTGCTAGAACAGCAATCTCAGCAAAGGGGCAACGCTGAGTCAAATGTTGACGTCAATATGCCGGCATCGGCGATTGTTGAGAAAGCAGAAAGCCATGTTCAACCGCTAGGCTTAATTACGCAACCTGCAAATGAAGCTGTAGAGAAAAAAGTTCAAGAGTCTTTAGAGCGTTTAGATGCGGAACAGCGTTTATTGGAACAACAAGCGGCAGAAAGTATTGTGACTGTTGAGCCGGAAAGTGCGGTTAAAAATACCGTAGAATTTGAACGCACTTATCAGTTTACAGGTCGCCTTGGAACATTCTCAGCAGTGCAACATACGCAAGCGCAAATGACTTTGGCGAAAGCCAGTGACGAAGTGCCTGAACCCTTTAAGATCGTCGAATGGACGGAAAGCCGTTATTATTTCTATGGCAAGGGCAGCGCAGGGCATCATAGTGCAGTGAGCCATGTGTTTAGCGAACCAACCAAAGCGCAAGCGGAATAAAGACGGAGTCATAAAGGAAATCCGATGAGTAATAACCTAGCACGAGCCGTGCTAGGTTCATTAAACCCAGCCCCGCTGGGGCTGAAAAAAGAGCCGCAGAGCGGCTCAGATTAAGTAACCCTATACGACTCGTATAGGGTTTGTTAACGGTCTGAATCCGATGAGCAATCATCGGATTTTCATTTTATGGTAACAGCCCAAAGCGAGTTACTTCACTTCTCGAAACATAATTTCCCCGGGTATGACAGCACCTTGCCAATATAATTCGCTAGCCACTTTTTCCGCTAATTGCAAATAGGCATGACGGATTTCTTCATTTGAATGAGATACCACGGTCGGAACGCCATTATCTAAATCTTCACGCAAGCAAATATGTAGTGGTAATTGCCCCAATACATTCACGCCATATTTTTCCGCAATTTTTTCTGCGCCGCCTGTGCCGAAAATCGGTTCATGATGGCCGCAGTTTGAGCAAATATGCATGGACATATTTTCCACAATTCCCAATACAGGCACAGAAACCCGTTCAAACATCGCGATACCTTTCACAGCGTCTAACAAGGCAATATCTTGCGGTGTCGTCACCACAATGGCACCTGTAACAGGAATTTGTTGCGACAAAGTCAATTGAATATCGCCTGTGCCGGGTGGCATATCGATAACAAGATAATCTAATTCATTCCACAAGGTTTCATTGAGCAGTTGGCTCAACGCACTGCTTGCCATAGGCCCACGCCAAATGGTGGCGTTATTGGCGTCCATTAAATAACCAATGGAATTGGTTTGTAAACCGTGGGCAATGACGGCGTTGATATGTTGATTATCCGGGGAAGTCGGGCGTTGATCCGCTGCGCCAAGCATATGCGGTATGGAAGGCCCATAAATATCCGCATCTAACAACCCCACTTTTGCCCCTTGTGCTTGCAAGGCGAGAGCAAGGTTTACGCTAGTGGTGGATTTCCCAACCCCCCCTTTGCCGGACGTAACGGCGATAATATTTTTTACCCCTTTAACGGCAGGATGATTATTGGCACGTTTTAAGGTAGCGATTTGATAATGCAACGCCCATTTGATTTCTTTGGCATCTGCTGTCTGTAATAATGCAGGAGATAATTCCGCTTTGAGTTGTTCAAAGGCGGTATTCCACGCAAAAGGCATTTGCAGTTCAATGCGTAAAACATCCCCACCTTTTTCAATTTTTTTCACCGCACTTAAAGCAATTAAATCTTGTTGTAAGCTTGGGTGTTGAAACTGTTTGAAGATTTGCTCAAGTTGAGCTTGTTGATCAGCTTGAAGATTGGCTGAAAATTGGATAGACATAATATTTCCTAAACACTAGAGTAAAATTCTCTGTTATTAAAACATGAACGGATTAAACTGTTAAGTAAAATTGGGTTCAACTGGAAAAAATACCGCACTTCAGGTAAAATTCCCGCAATTTTTAGCAAATTTAAGGTTATTACAATGTCAAAACAAAACCGTCAAATCCTTGTTACTTGTGCGTTACCTTACGCAAATGGCCCCATTCACCTAGGGCATATGCTTGAACATATTCAAGCGGATATTTGGGTACGTTTCCAACGCATGCGTGGTAACGAAATTCATTTTGTTTGTGCAGACGATGCGCACGGCACGCCTATTATGTTAAAAGCGGATCAAATGGGCATTACACCGGAGCAATTAATAGCCGAGGTACAACAAAGCCATTATGCGGATTTTTGCGGTTTTAACATTAGTTTTGATAACTATCATTCTACCCATAGCGATGAAAACCGTGAATTATCTGAAATGATTTACACGCGTTTAAAAGAAAACGGTTTTATTAAAAGCCGTACTATTTCGCAATTATTCGATCCTGAAAAATCCATGTTCTTACCTGATCGCTTTGTAAAAGGGACTTGCCCAAAATGTAAAGCGGAAGATCAATATGGCGACAACTGTGAAGTTTGTTCAGCCACTTATAGCCCAACGGAACTCATTAACCCACGTTCAGCCGTATCGGGTGCAACGCCGGTAGTGAAAGAGAGTGAACACTTCTTCTTTGATTTACCGAGTTTTGAAGCGATGCTTAAAGAATGGAACCGTTCTGGCGCGTTGCAATCCGAAGTGGCAAACAAAATGCAAGAATGGTTTGATAGTGGTTTACAACAATGGGATATTTCTCGTGATGCGCCGTATTTTGGTTTCAAAATCCCCGGCACAGAAAATAAATATTTCTACGTTTGGTTAGATGCGCCTATTGGTTATATGGCTTCTTTCCAAAACCTATGCAAACGCGAACAGATTGATTTTGACACTTTCTGGAAAAGAGACAGTAGTGCAGAGCTTTATCATTTTATTGGTAAAGATATTATGTATTTCCACAGTTTATTTTGGCCGGCGATGTTAGAAGGGGCAAGTTTACGCAAACCAAGCAATATTTTTGTACATGGTTATGTGACAGTGAACGGCGAGAAAATGTCAAAATCGCGTGGTACTTTTATTCAAGCCGCCACTTATCTCAAACATTTAGATCCTGAATGTTTGCGTTATTACTACGCCGCGAAGTTAAGCAATCGTATTGATGATTTAGACTTGAATCTTGAAGATTTTGTACAACGTGTGAATACGGATTTAGTGAATAAATTGGTGAATTTGGCTTCACGCAACGCAGGTTTTATCCAAAAACGTTTTGACGGCAAATTAGCCGTGCAATTAGATGATCAAGCTTTATTTGATGAGTTTATTGCACAATCGGAACAAATCGCGACTTATTATGAAAATCGTGAATTTGGTAAAGCCATCCGTGAAATTATGGCATTAACGGATAAAGCCAATAAATACGTGGACGACAAAGCCCCTTGGGTGATTGCGAAAGAAGAAGGGCGCGATGCTGAGTTACAAGCGGTGTGTTCTCAAGGGATTCAAATGTTCCGTGTGTTAATGGGCTATTTGAAACCGGTACTACCAAAATTAGCGGAACGTTCAGAAGCATTTTTACAAGCAGAATTAACTTGGGAAAATCTTGCGCAACCTTTATTGGCTCACCAAATTGCACCGTTTAAAGCTTTATTCAGTCGCTTAGATCCAAAACAAATTGACGCGATGATCGAAGCATCAAAAGCGGAAAATGCTGCAGCCAATAGCGCGCCAAAAACAGAAAAAACACCGGAAAAATCCACCGCAGTTTCTACCGAATTTGAGCCTGTGGAAGCTGAAATCAGTATTGATGATTTTGCCAAAATTGATATGCGGGTAGCAAAAGTTATTCACTGTGAAGCGGTGCCGGAAAGCAATAAGTTGTTGAAATTCCAATTGGATTTAGGTTTTGAACAACGCCAAGTCTTCTCAGGTATTAAAGCCGCGTATAACAAACCCGAAGATCTGATTGGTCGTCATGTGATTGTTGTCGCAAACCTGGCACCACGTAAAATGAAGTTTGGTTTGTCAGAAGGGATGATTTTATCCGCCGGCACCGGTGGCGTAGATTTGTTCTTGCTTGATGTGGATACAGGCGCAAAAGCAGGTAGTCGTGTGATGTAATTCACTAATACGACACTCACCATGTCATACTAACAACATCTATGGTGTGGTGATTGCAGGGACAGGTTTTATGCCTGTCCGTTAATACCGGCGATATGCTTTACAGGATGTTTTTTACTCGAGACCTTTTACAATGCGAGATCCTCTTCAATATTATTTCCTTGAAATGCGTGAGCATTACCTTAATGTGCCTTATTTGAATCAGCAGCGCCGAATTCGGGTGCTATTACCAAAGGGCTATCGTGAAGAAGCCGGTCATTATCCGGTTCTTTATATGCACGATGGGCAGAATGTTTTTTACAGCAAAGAATCTTACTCGGGCTATTCTTGGAAAGTGATTCCAACGATTAAACATCATAAAGAATTCCCTAAAATCATTATTGTTGGGATTGATAATGCCGGGGCGGATCGCCTTGATGAATATGGTCCTTGGCAAACGGACACAGGATCAACACCGGATACGCAAAATGCAGGTGGTTATGGGATGGCATATGGGCGATGGGTAGTGGAAACCGTGAAGCCTTTTATTGATCATCATTATCGTACCAAACCGGATCGTGAGCATACTTTACTTGCAGGGAGTTCGATGGGTGGGATTATTACCGCTTATATGGGCGCAGAATATCCGGATGTATTTGGGCATTTAGGTGTTTTTTCACTGGCTTCGTGGTTTAGTGAACCTGCTTTTATGGCATTTATTCATTCACATCCCTTAAGTCAATCAAGCAAGGTATTTATTCAAGTGGGAACAAATGAAGGTGATGATGCTGATGCGATGTTTATTTCTAATATGAACCAAGCTTATATTGATTGTACATTACGTTATTATCAAGCGTTGTTACGTACGGGGCATCCTATTGATAATATCCGCTTGAAAATTATGGCAAATGAAATTCACCACGAAATGCATTGGGCGGATCACTTCGTAGAGTTTTTACGGTTTTCGTTGTTGAATCGGTAGGGGATGATGTCGTGGCTTTTGGTACTGTACGGGCGAAACATCTTTCGCCCGATATTCCCCTCTAGGGTTCATTCCAAATAATTGCGAAAAAATAAGGGCAAAAATATTTTGCCCTTACAAAGTGCGGTTGTTTTTCGATTAATTTTGATTAGATAATCCCTTGCTCTTCTAATTTACCAAGGAAGTACGGCATTTGCATGCGCCATAACGGCCAGTCGTGTGCCATATCGTGCCCCCAGTAATCGAACCAACCTAAAATACTTTTACCTTCAAAGGCAGCTTGTAGGCGGCGAGTATCAACAACATGTTGCTCTTCCCATGCGCCTTGTCCCACGGCAACGATATAGTGATTTTGGCGGTAACGATCTAAGAACCAACTGTCATGTTGATTCCAAAGGTAGTCAATTGGTGAGTTAAAATAAACCGCTTCATCGCCGTAGTATTCATTAGTAAAGAAACGTGCATCATAAACACCACTTAACGCAATTGCCGTATCAAACAGATCAGGATGGCGTAGTGCAAAGTTAATCGTATGATATGCGCCCATACTGCAACCCGTTGCGATCATTGCGCCGCTCCAATGAGATTCATGGCGGATTAATGGCACTAATTCATTCACAATATAGCGGTCGTAAGCGTTATGCGCTTGTGCCATATCGTGTCCCGATTTCCATTCTGCCAGCCAAGATTCGCTATCAAAAGAGTCGGGGGTATAGAATTTAATTAAGCCACGTTCGATAAAAGAACGGCAAGCATCAATCATACCAAAATTGCCGTATTCGTTTTGGTTTCCGCCTGATGAAGGGAACACAATAACAGGTTTACCTGCGTGTCCATAGACGTTGAAATGCATTTCACGTCCTAATTCGCCACTCCAGTGGCTACGTCTTTCAAAGTGCATTTTTATCCTCTTACAATTAAAAATCCCCTCTTTTTGATTATTGTTCCGTAGGGACGCCACGCCTGGCGTCCGTAAAAAAAGGTCAATCTTGTAATTAAAATGGACGCCAAGCGTGGCGTCTCTACAATAATCTTCAAAGAGAGAAGTTGTTTAAATTATTGTTTCTCTTGGGCAAAATGAACGATTTCGTGCATTTGTTCCATGGTTTCTGTACGAGCCAGAATACCGTGTTCGCCCATAATTTTAGCAAACACACCTGGAACCGTTTGCACGCTGATGATGTTGCCTGCGTATTTTTGACATACTTCATCAATGCTGT
>NZ_CAMEFX010000019.1 GCF_945915845.1 uncultured Actinobacillus sp.
ATTTTTATATTTAGGATCTGAAAGAATAGCTTTATATAAGCCCAGTTTTAATAAAGCAATCTCTTTTTGCGGAATATTTTCCTCTTTTGCTAATAAATGCAACGTAGCATTTTCTTTTTTAGGAAAGATTTTTCTAAAAAAAGACATTGTGATTTCCTTATTTAAAAAGGTGCGTTTCCCCCCGAACTGCTGATAAACATAAATCACACTCCGTCTTTGTAATGGACGCCAAGCGTGGCGTCCCTACAATACCGCTATTTATTTTGGGGTTGTCAGCAATCTGAAGTGCGCATAAACGCACTTATTAAAAATACCATCAAAAACTATGAGTCTCGTCCGAAAATATCTTTGGAATAAACTTTATCCATACAATCTAGCAATTCTTCGGCAACTCTATTGGCAATAATAACATCTGTATATTGTTTAAATTCGGCTAAAGAATGAATAACTTTAATACCATTAAACATATCTTCGTTAAGTTGCGGTTCATAGATAACAACTTCAACACCTTCGCCACGCAAGCGCTTAATAATGCCACGAATAGCTGAGGCTCTAAAATTATCCGAACCTGATTTCATAATCAAACGATAGACACCAACAACTTGAGGATTATATTTTAAAATCTCGTTGGCAATAAAATCTTTACGTGTATCATTTGATTGCACAATTGCTTGAATTAAATTTTGTGGTACATCATTATAATTCGCTAATAATTGTTTAGTATCTTTTGGTAAACAATAACCACCATAACCAAAACTCGGATTATTATAATGCTCACCAATTCGCGGATCTAAACTTACGCCCTGAATAATTTGCTTAGTATTTAAACCACGCATAGAAGCATAAGTATCCAACTCATTAAAATAAGCTACTCGCATTGCTAAATATGTATTTGAGAATAATTTAATCGCCTCTGCTTCAGTATTATCCACAAAAAGAATCGGAACATCTTTTTTAATTGCACCTTGTTGTAAAAGTGCGGCGAAAATTTCTGCTCTTTCAGAATGTTCCCCCACAATAATTCGGCTAGGATATAAATTATCGTATAGGGCTTTTCCTTCACGCAAAAATTCCGGCGAGAAAATAATATTTTGAGTATTAAATTTTGTTTTTGCTTTTTCAGTAAAACCAACCGGAATAGTTGATTTAATAATCATTACCGCATTTTGATTATATTCCAACACATCACTTATGACTTTTTCTACGCTTGACGTATCGAAAAAATTAGTATTTGGATCGTAATCCGTCGGTGTAGCGATAATCACAAAATCCGCATCTTGATAAGCTAATTTTGGATCTGTGCTAGCGGTTAAATTTAATGCTTTTTTTGCTAAATATTCTTCTAATAAGTCATCGGAAATTGGCGATTGAAATTGTTTAATCTTCTCAACCCGTTCGCTATTAATATCAAATAGCATTACTTGATTATGCTGAGCAAGCAATACTGCATTGGATAACCCAACATAACCTGCACCGGCAATTGTTATTTTTTTCATAGAATTTCCTTAGTTATTAAACCTTACTATATCATCTTCTTCTAAGTATCCTCCCACTTGCACTTCAATAAGCTCAAGGGGAACTTTTCCTGGATTTTCTAAATAGTGAGTGGCACCAATCGGAATGTAGATAGATTGATTTTCTGTTAGTAAGCTTTCTATGCCATTAATATTAACTTTAGCCGTTCCTGCAACAACGATCCAATGTTCAGAACGATGATAGTGCATTTGTGTTGAGAGTCGTTCATTTGGTCTTACGGTAATTCGTTTAACTTGATATCGTGAGCCAACATCAATGGAATCTTGTTTTCCCCAACGTTTAAACACTTCTCTGTGAAGTTTGGTTTCTTTGCGATTAGCAGCCTGTAATTGTTTTACAATTAATTTAACATCTTGAGAATGTTCTTTTGTTGTAACTAATACCGCATCTTTTGTTTGAACTACAACAGCATTTTGAATTCCTACTGTAGTAATTAGCCCAACTTCCGAGAAAATATAATTATTTGGGCTGTTAATGCATACTACATCACCTTGTTTAACATTACCTTGTTCATCTTTCTCAGACACATCCCATAACGATGACCAAGCCCCTACATCGCTCCAACCAGCATCCATAGGTACAACTACAGCATCTGAGGTATGTTCCATCACAGCATAATCAATAGAATCCTCAGGACAATGTCTAAAAATATTCGCATTGATACGAATAAAGTCTAAGTCATGTTCTAAACATTCTGTTGCTTTCTGACAGTGATCATATATATCAAAACGATACTTTCTTAATTCTGACAAATAAACACTTGCTTTGCATGCAAACATTCCACTATTCCAAAGATAATTGCCATCTTCTAAATAATGCTGTGCGGTGTCTAAATCTGGTTTTTCAACAAATTTATTTACTAAAAAGCCGGCATGTTCCAGTTTTTCTCCGCATTGAATATAGCCATATCCTGTTTCAGGGGATTTAGGCACAATCCCAAAGGTAACTAATTTATTATTCTCTACATATGGTAGTGCTTGGCGGATGGATTCTTGAAATGCTCCTACATTAGTGATGACATGATCGGCTGCAAGAACAAGAAGGTTTACATCTTTTTGTTGATAAGTTGTAATAAACGCAGCAAGAGCAATTGCAGGTGCAGTGTTCCGACCAATCGGCTCAAGAATAATATTGTGATTTAACATATCAATTTGACGCAACTGTTCTGCAACGATAAAACGGTGTTCCTCATTACAAATAACAAGTGGCGGTAAACAATCTAAGCCTTGTAATCTTTGAATTGTTGCCTGTAGCATACTCGTATTACCATAGAGCCTTTGAAACTGCTTCGGATATGATTCACGAGAAAGTGGCCATAAACGACTACCAGTACCACCAGCCATAATAATTGGTTGAAACATTATAACTCCTTACAATGCTTTAAAAATTAAAATCACTTAAAAATCTAATATTAATAGTTTATAACCTACATCCTACTTACAAAGATATACAAATATCTCTATTAAAATAAACTTGTTTAATTCTTAATATTAAAGTATGATTTTAATTATTTTATCACAATAAACGAATTCATCATTGCTAACTCTTAACTATAAATTACTTTCTAATTAATATAATTTTTATGAATATTTTCTTAAAGCTTCAAACTGTATATTAAAAATTTTTCAAAAGGCTTAAAATACTCCCATCTATCTAGCTTCTCTGTTTTATTTGATATAGAACCATCTTTCAATGGCGTAAGAAATTTATCTCCACATTTTATATAAACACCTAATTCTGTGGATATTTTCACTGGAAATAGAACATTACTATGTATCTTATTATTTTTATTAAAAATATAGTATTTATCATCTTTCATACATATAAAATAATAAATTCCATTGATATCTATTTCTAAATAACCATCATCAGATAGTATAGGATATATAATAGGTTTTATATCTTTCGTAAGTTGATTCTCAATAATATCTTCAGAATATGTTTCTAACCTATTTACCAGTAAATTATAGCATAAGACCTGACCATGAACAGTTCTAAGCCAAGATTGCATAACATTGATACCTGAAGACAATTTTAGGAGTTGCTCAATCCCCCCCCCCCCCTTCTCAACAATTAACTGTCTTATTGCTTTCTCTCTAATTGATAATTCGATATTCTTAAAGTTGAATTTACTATATTTCAAAAGATAAAAGAATCTATTATTTCTGTTCAAAAATATCTTTTTTAACAAATGGGAAATATGAAATGGTTTATTTCGTTTTAAATATCTAATTTTAGATTTAATTACAGACAATTCGATATCTTCAAGTAAAAGATATTTCATTGTAGATGTATTTGCTATAATATTTTCGGAAGAATGGAATGAGAAACTTATATTTATAATATTTAAATCATTAATCACTTGATTTATTTTAAATACATGCTTAACATCTGTTGAATAAAAGGGGTCATAAGCCACATAGTATTTACATTCTTTAGAGATGTCCATTTCATTTATTTTCATATCCTGATGAAGATCAGGATTATAATATTTATAATATGTATTATCATCTATATCATTTATATTGATTGAAAATTGAGGGTCCAGAGCTATTACTTTATTTAATGTTAGTAATTTCGAATATTTTAAACATCCATACCCTCCCATACTTCCTCCATAGCCCACTTTTACAGGATATGAATTCAGAATATCATATATTGTGTTTAAAGAACTATATATACTAGAACTAGGATACCAATTAGCATCTTTAGGCATAAAACCTAAAATACTGATATGTAATTTTTCTGCAATAATACCCGCATAAATATTAATACCATTAGCTCTATTTAACATATTTCCAAAAGTTACTAATAAAGTCTTTCCCCCTCTATTAATATAAAGAACTTGCAGGTGATGATCTTCATAAATAATACTCATATTACACTCTATTTAAATAATATTATAATGCTTTACTATATATATCATATAGTTTATTTGAATATTGCTCTAAATTATGCTCAGCATAAATTCTACCTTGGTTAAGGTACGATAATTGTTTCAAACTACTCAAATTATGAAAAATATCTTCAAGTATAGATTCTAATTTAGTCCTGACATCTTCATACAAAGATGGAATAGAAGTCTCATCTTTAATAATTGGTCTCATAGTATAAGGAAGAGGGATTTGCCAATTTATATGATTAATCTCAGCCAATGCTCGAATATTTGTAGAAATTACAGGAACTCCTGCTGCTTGCATTTCTAATACAGAATATCCATATGTTTCAGCTAAAGTTGGTAATAATCCAACATGACAAGATGATATTAATGATAAGACCTCGCTATTAGTTAAACTTTGATAATAATAAATCCATGATTTATTTTCATTAATAAAGCTTTTTATCCATTCAATATCTTTTTCAGTACTATTTGTAGTATTATCAATAATTCTTAAATTAGAAACCAAATATAATTCTAATGGAAAGCCTTTATTGATTAAATTTTTTAATGCTAGTAACATAGGAACTCCACCTTTATTAATGAAATCCCTACCAACAAAAACTAATTTCAATTTTTCTATATGTTCAAATCTTTCTATATTATTTGGTAATAATTCTTGCGGAGGATGAAGAATTAATGTTTTATCTATTAAAATCTTTTTATCATTATCACTTAAATACGATTGTGCCAATTGCTGTATATCATAACATGATTTTGACATAGAAATAATTTGTAAACATGTATCACTTAATAAAATCTCTATCCCTTTCTCAAAAGCATCTTTTGTCCAAAATCTAGGAACTTTAGTTTCATAAGTGACAACAAATGGCATATCACCAAAATTGATTTGATTAAAATAGTGAACTAGATCAACTTTTTTATCGTTTCTATTAATCCAAGAACTATTAAATAGTTCATTTTGATTAAAGAATTCAGGATAGGAGGGAAATTCTATACTATTCACTTTTTCATAAATAGCAGAAGAGCATTTATTAATAAACAAACGTTCTTCTGCATAAGTATTTCGTTCATAACCAATAGTAAAATTGTAACTCATACTTTTGTCCACCATAAGAATTAATTATATATTAAATAGAACCAGTTAAAATATCATTGATAGTTTGTTGCATAGGTTTCCAATCATTTCTAAGCGCAACTTCATAAGCTTTCTGTCTCATTTTCTCTTTATCTTCTCTATTTAAATGATATGCCTTATGTAAAATATCATATAGATTATTATCAAAAATAAATCCATTTACTTCATTTTGAATAAGATCATTAACCACATCACATTTGGTCGCAATGACAGGAGATGCAAAGCTTAATGCTAATAAAATTGAGCCACTTGTTAAAATTTTCTTGTATGGTAATACAATAAAATCAGATGATTTTACATAACGCTGCAATTCATCATCTTTTATGAAACCTTCCTTAAACATAATCAAATTATTTGATTGTGATTCAACCATAGCTAGTAATTGTTCTTTATAACTCTTATCAGGAAAAGATCCTGCAATTGTCAATCTAATATTATTATACTCTAATGCAAGTTTATTAAATGCTTGTATTAATTGTTCAATACCTTTATAAGCTCTCACTTGACCAAAGAATACAAAATGAATCTCATTTTCATGTAATTCAAAGCTTTCCCTAGATTGAGAAATAGATAAGTCATCCTTGTAACAACCTATATAATGACCATGCCTTGCTATAATAATTTTTTTCTCATCAAATTTATAATTATCAAGTAAATATCTTCTTCCCTCATCTGTATGAACTATAATATGATTAGAATATTTTAAAATACCATCCATTAAGATTTTTTCTGGAGTGATGTAGTTCAACTCATGTGGATGAAAATTATGCATTGTCCAAACTAATTTCCCTCCTAATTTTCTGAATAGTTCAAATAAATAAATATAATAGTACGCAGCTTTATGTGCCTCTACTTTATCCAAAATATTTGCTTTTTGAATATATAAATCAGTCCAATGTAAATGGAATACAGTCACTTGATTTTTTACATTCATACATCTAACTATTGCATCTATAATTGTTCCTCGTCCATTTAAATCTGATATTCCACCATATACTTTATTTAAATACGGATTCTTCTCATCCCAGAATGGATAATAATATAAATAAGCTTTATCTGGCTTATGTATATTTCTAACTTTTGCTAGAAATTCACAAGCATCATCATATCTTTGATTAGCAATCATAAAAGCCAAAATTTGATATTTAGGTTCACTATTAATGTTAAATAATGATATTGAATAATCTAATTGAAAACTTCTTATATTATCAAAAATCTCATCTCTAAGCTTTTTATCCTCCCATTTTCCAATAATAGTTAATTTATCAAACCATTCTGGAATAAATGACATAATTTTATGCTTAGTAATCATATAAAG
Source organism: uncultured Actinobacillus sp. (assembly GCF_945915845.1). Classification (GTDB taxonomy): domain Bacteria; phylum Pseudomonadota; class Gammaproteobacteria; order Enterobacterales; family Pasteurellaceae; genus Exercitatus. The sequence goes on from NZ_CAMEFX010000019.1 coordinate 6,892, forward strand.
ACCTGATTCACTTAAGATGTTAAGTGCTTGTTTTGTTCCACTGATTAAAGCTCTAAAATTATCAATATCCCACTCACTACGAGTAATAGTTTTAATACCTCTATTACATACTAAATGATAGACATCCTTAGGTAAAATAGTAACCTTATTTGCAACAGATAAACATTTTGCAATAAATGGTGGATCTTGATAATTTTTTAAAATTGGGTATTCAATTTTATGTTTTTCAATCAAATCTCTTCTAATTAAAAAAGCTTGATGATCATATAAATTCCAACAATCAGGAGAGTTTTCTGGTAATTGATTAATAGATAATTGAGATTGATAATTTCTTCCCCCCCATAGATTTTGAAATACTTTTCCAGACTTATAATCATAACCATACAAATAGCCCTTAAAAATATCTGATCTATATTGTCTGGCCATAGACTTCATATATCCCAAACTTCCTTCAGGAAGAATATCATCGCAATCAATAAATCTTATATAAATTCCTGAGGCATAATTCAATCCTACATTACGAGCATTAGACGCTCCCTTATTTTGAGATAGCGATACAATTTTATATTTTAATGTTTTAAAATCATAACTATTTAAAATATCTAACGTATTATCTTTACTAAAATCATTTACCAGTATAATCTCATAATCACTATGATCTTGATTAATAATAGAATCTAAAAACTCTTTAATATAGTTTTGAGCATTATATATAGGTGTAATTAAACTAATAATTGGTTGATCTTTTTGAATAGTAAAACCACCACAACCCCTTTTTCTATAATTACTTTTTTGAGTAACTTCTTTGTAAAAGGAATGGAATTTTGGATCAAAATCATTTATTCCAATATTTAAACTATCAAATTTATTGATATATACATTTACATTATTCAAATAACGATTCTTATAAATATCATCAACCCTACCATAACTCCATTTAAAATCATTCATCATCCGGTCAACAATTTGTCTTTTCCAAGAAGAATTATATAAATCTAATTTATTACTTAACCAATCATACATATCAAAAATAACATCTACTTTACCTTTGCTAAAACGAGATGCTGACATATTATCATTGCGATAAAAATAGAAAGGTTTCCAAGTAACTTTAATTTTTTTAGCATGTATCATTGTTTGTATAAAAAATGATACATCTTGGTAAGATGCTCCCAGGCTTTCAGGTAAAATAATATTATTTTCAATAAGAAATTTTCTTCTATAAATAGATGTCCAAATTGCTGGTGGACTAGTTAAAATATGAGGGTTTATATTTGTATTAAAAGAATAGTCAAATTTCCCTTTTGGAGGCAATCCATATAGACCATCAAGCGGACCATCTTTAGTAAATGCGATGGCAGTAGCCCTAATAATATCTATATTAGCCTCTTCATAAGTTAATTTAATAAGCTCTTGATACATATTAGATGATATATAATCATCAGGCTCTACAATACCAATATATTCTCCTGTAGCATGTTTTAATCCTGTATTAAGTGCAGCTCCATAACCAGAATTAGGTTGATTAATAATTTTAATAAAATCATATTTACTTTGATATTGATATAATATTTCAATACTAGAGTCTGTAGAACCATCATTAATACAAATAATTTCTAATTCATCTATATTATGTTGAGATATAAGACTATCCAAACATTCCTTTATATATAATTCTACATTATATGTAGGAACTAAAATAGATATTTTAGGAGCTATATAGCTTTTTATTTTATTAGAAGAATTTATACCTTTTAACCTATTTTCACATATATCTATATTTAACTTAAATATACTTTCTAAGCGTTCATCTTGTAAAATTAGATTTTTATATATAGCTAATGCTTCTGAATAGTTTCCTATATTCATTAACTTATTTGCTTTTGCGACTTGATTAAAATTACTCATTAGGTCTAACATCCTCTATTTATAAAACTGAAACATAAAATGATTTTACAATACCACCATTTTCTTTTGCTGATATAAATGCATTGGCAACATTTAAAGCTTCGCGAATTGTAATATCCATATCCAAATAACGATATGTGGCTAAACGCCCAACAAAAGTAATTTTAACCTCATGATTAGCAAGATTAATATATTTTTCTAGCATATCTATAGTATCAATAAGTCTAATAGGATAATAAGGAATATCATTTTCTCCACACTGACGACTATATTCTTTAAAATAAATTGTATCATCATGATTCTCCCAAGGAGTGAAATACTTATGTTCTGCTATACGAGTAAATGGAACAGATTCATCTCCATAATTCATTACAGCACACCCTTGATAATCCCCCTTATCAATACAACGTTCAAAGTCTAAAGTTCTATATCCTAATCTACCAAAGCGATAATTATAAAATTCATCTAAAGGACCAGTATAAAATATATGCTCATAATTTTTAATATTACCATCAAATTCTGTACTTAACTGAACATCAATATTTTCATGTTCTAACATATTTTCTACAATTGAAGTATAACCTTCTTTAGGTATTCCCTGAAATTTATGAAAAAAGTAGTTATCATCATAATTAAATCTTATTGGTAAGCGTTTTAGAATACTTGCAGGTAATTTAGTTGGACTAATCCCCCATTGTTTTTGAGTATATCCCTTGAAAAAAGCCTCATATAAATCAACGCCAACAAATTTTAATGCTTGTTCTTCAAATGACTTTGGTTCCTCAATAGTTTTATCTGCTTTTTCATTTAGAATAAAATTATATGCTTCTTTTGGAGAAAAGCTCTTATGAAAAAACTGATTGATAGTGTGTAAATTTATAGGCAATGAGTAAACTTGACCGTTCACGGTAGATTTTACTCGATTAATATAAGGAATCATTACCCCATATTTATTAATTAATTGCCATATTTCTTCATCATCTGTATGAAAAATATGAGGACCATATTGATGAACCATGATATTTGTTTCATCATCTCGTTTAGTATAACAATTCCCAGCTAAATGATTACGTTTGTCAATAATTTTTACTTTATAACCATGTTCTGCCAATGTACGAGCAATAACAGCTCCAGAGAAACCAGCCCCAACAACTAATATGTTATGTTTCATAATATACGCTCCAAATTTTTATGAAGATAAAAATTCACTTTACTTCTGCTTTTTATTTCTTCTAAATTCTAGAATTTCCTTCCATAATGCGAATGGTAATATTAACCATTTAAAAGGGTTTTTGATATTCTGTATAAAAGTGACTCCCAATTTATAGGATAAATGTTTTTTTAACTTTTCTGCTTCACTAGCATCTTGATATTGTTCAATAGGAGGTAAATTAGCTAATTCTTTAGAGCTATTCTTTTTATAATCATAATATGTCAAGAATAAAGAATAAGGAATACTAATCCATCCTAAAAAACTAGAACTATTTCTAATCAATGTTGAACCTATTCTATAGTCTAATTGCTTTCTTATTCTATCAGCCGCACCAAATAATAATTTATCATCCTTTCTTGGACTATCTTTTTCTTTAAATATCCGTTCTAATTCTTCTTGAACAAAAAGTAATTGCGATAATAATAACTTATTTTCATTTTCTATAGTTTCTATTTTATTCTCAAGTAAATCTTTACCTTGTTGCAATAACTGTATATTTCCCTCATAGCTAGATAACAACTCTGATTTTCTATTATTCTCTATTAACACATCTCCTTTTTCCCTTTCAATTTCTTCTATTTTTTTCTGTGTGTTTTTATTTTCTAAATAAATCTCTTCATATTTATTCTGTATAGTATAAATTTGTTCAAGCAGCGTGTTATTATATTTTACAGTATGGCTAAGCTCTTCTTCTTTTTTATTATTATCTAATTTTATCATTTCTAATTCATTAGACTTCCGCTTAATTTCCATTGATTTAACTTCATTTTCTTTTATTTTCATTTCTAATTTTTTATTTTTATAAAAATTTTCTCTCCAAGCTTCAATAACGCTATCAATATCGCTATTATAATATTCTACCGATGGAAAATCAGCCTGTTGATTTAATCTAGAAAAAGTTTTAGAAATTTCCGGCGAATTATGAATAATAGTATTAACAAGAACAGAAGAAATAGGTGATTCGCTAACAGCTTGATCCATCGATAATTCTTCAAAGCTCACAATTTCTTGACGATTAAATTCATTTGGCACAACCTGACTATAAAGCGCCTTAAGTGAGCTATTATTTTGTTGTCTAACCCTTTCATTGTTAATTAAAATAGCTCTCTCCGGATTTTTCTCGAAGAAATCCAGCATTTTTGTATTATAAGCATTCCAATCGTCTAATTTTTCTAAAATAATTTCTTTACTTATTTCTTCATTTTCACTTTCTAATTTAAGTAGTAAAGATTGTGGGTGATCATAAGTTAGAACAAAATAAATAGAAGGATCTAAATTTTTCCAGTATTCTAAGTTCTCTAAAGCATTTTTATCCGCCCAACCCCAAAATTCGCTATCAATATTAGCGATCATTAAATCCATTGGAATGTAATCCCACATAGATTTAGGGAGTGCGCTGGCTGGCTGTGTATTTTGCTGTTTTTTGAGGTTTTTCTTTAAACGGCGTTTGCTAATAGGGGTAGGGAGCTTTTTCGGAAGTTCTTCTTCGTCAATTTCCTGAATTTGAGGTGCTTGGCTCTTGATTGCTTTATTCAGCAATTCCCCCACTTGAATAGGGGTTAATCCCTCTCGGCGCGAGGGGAGCGCTTTTTTCATTCCGAAATGTTGGAAAAGCGTTTCCAATTTTTCGTTGTTTTCTTGGTTATGTCCTACAATAATTATTTTCTTCATTTCTTACCTACTTAGCCTTAAAACAAAATACCCTTATTTATCAAAAGATTATGCTATTCTTGTTTGTTTGTTTGTTTGTTTGTTTGTTTGTTTGTTTGTTAGTGTGAATATATCAAAATTTCGTAATAATTTGTAATTTTTAATAGGGCGTATTGATCTTTCGAGTACAAAAAATAAACCCGCCCCTTCGGGTTGTGCCTAAAAAAGCCATCGTCGTTGTTGTAAAACTTGTCAATAGTCCTGCTATTAACTGCGTTTTACGCCTAGCCGATGGCTTTTTTAGGCGACAACGCAGTTTTTTATTGAAAGATAAACAGACCCTATTCTTTATGCAATAAAAATACCCCATGTTCAGCTAAATGAACATAAGCCTTTTGGGTATTGGGGTTGAAATTTTCAGGATTGCTATTTATTAGCAAATCTTTACCGCCCCAGCTTGCGACAATTTCCCAATGATTGCCCATATAAACCGCGGATTTAATTTCGCAGGCTTGCGCTTCGTCCCCCTGATTTTGTAATGAGATCGCTTCAGGGCGAATACCGACTAAACATTCGCCATCGGGAATACCAAAATCTGGTGCATGGGATAGGGTAAATTGATAGTTGTTTACTGTGACTGAATTATGGGAAACCGATCCTTTAAAAATACTACTTTCACCCATAAAGTTAGCTAAGAATAAGGAATTAGGGCGTAAATAGAGTTCTTTTGCCGGGGCTTTTTGCATAATTTTCCCTTTATTCATGACAATGACTTCATCAGACACGGCAAAGGCTTCTGTTTGATCGTGCGTAACATAAAGGCTGGTAATACCTAAACGCTGTTGTAATTCACGGATTTTTTCACGCATTGAACGGCGTAAGTTGGCATCTAAGTTACTTAATGGTTCATCAAATAACAACACTTTCGGTTTTAATACAAGCGCACGAGCAAGTGCCACGCGTTGTTGTTGACCGCCTGAAATTTGATCCACAAAGCGTTCTTCAAATCCGGCTAAGTCGACTAATTCCAATGCTTCTTTAACGCGCTGTTTACGTTCTTCTGCATTCACGCCTTGCATACGTAAACCATAACCCACGTTGTCGCCAATGGACATGTGGGGAAAGAGTGCGTATGACTGGAATACGATACAAATATCACGGTTTTGAATAGAGGATTTAGTGACATCTTCGCCGTCAATGAAAATTTGCCCTGAAGTTGGGTTTTCTAAACCGGCCACTAAGCGAAGCACTGTTGTTTTACCACAACCCGAAGGGCCGAGTAGAGTGACCATTGTGCCACGTTTAATGGTTAAGTCTAAATTATCAATGACTGTCGCTTTGCCAAAAGATTTGGTGATATTTTTTAATACTAAGAAATCATCATTTTTTGTTGTCATAATTTGGTACTGCCTTTATTTCTTGGGGCATTTGCATTGCCCATTTTATATTGAGTGATTGGGCAAAGATCCTTTGCCCGAAATTTATTGTAAAAAGTGCGGTTAAAATTAATCAGATTTTTTCGCTTTCGATTTTGCAATCCGTGTATCGCCCACAATCCAGTCAAAGAATAAGATTATCGCCATCATCACGATAATTAAGATTGAACCATAAGCAATAGCAACGCCGTATTCACCATCTTCAACACGGTTTAGGATGTATGCCGTTGCCACACGAGTATCTGCAGTGACTAAGAAAATAATGGCACTCACTGTTGTCATTGCACGCACAAAACTCGTAACGAGCGCAGAGAGTAAGGCTGGTTTTAATAATGGGAAGACAATAAACCAAATCGTTTTAAATGAAGAACCTTTCAAGGAAAGTGAAGCTTCATCAAGGGATTTATCAAGTTGACCAAGACCTGCAATAGCGGCACGCATACCAATAGGTAAGTCACGCATTACCATTGAGATAATAATGATGATCCCTGTTCCTGTGATATACATTGGCGCATTATTGAAGGCGAGAATGTAAGATACACCGGCAACAGTGCCCGGTACTGCGAAGCAAAGCATGGTTAAGAATTCTAAGGTTTTTTTACCTTGGAAATCTTTACGCACAACGATATAAGCAATTAATAAGCCGAAAAGTGCGGTCAATGGCGCGGCAATTCCTGCATATAACATGGTATTCAAGAGTGATGGCCATGCACCGTCACTGAAACCTTGTCCGAACATAAGTTCGTAGTTGCGAGTTGTTAAGGTGTAATCTACCCCCCAGTTTACGGTGAAACTACCGTAGAAAATGCTACCGTAAAGTACTAGGTTGAAAAGAACCCAGAAACCCAGCATAGCGATAATGGTTAATTTCAATCCTTTTGGAAGATCTTGTACATCACCGCGGTAAGATTTACCTGAAACCGTGACATAGGAACGATTACCGATCCACATATATTGCACTACGAAAATGAGCAATGAGAAGATTAATAAAATTGATCCCAGTGTACTTGCGGAAGCGTAATCTAATTGAGAACCTGCAATGTAGAAATAGATTTGGGTAGCAATAACATCGAAACTTCCCCCTAAAACTAATGGGTTACTAAAATCAGCCAAGGATTGAACAAAAACAATTAAAAATGAATTTGCCAATGCAGGGCGAAGTAGTGGGAAAATAATGTTATAGAAAGTTTGGTAGCGGTTCGCTCTTAATGTGTAAGAGGCTTCTTCAATTGATGGATGAATAGATTTCAATGCACCGTCTAAAATCATAAATGAAATCGGGGCAAACGCTAAAATTTGTGCGATAGCAATGCCATTGAAACCATATAACCAGTTATGGTTGGTAAAACCTAAATGTTCAGTTAAAAATTCGGTGACATAACCCGAGCGACCAAGCATTAAGGTGACACCTAATCCCACCACAAAGGGAGGTGTTACAATCGGTAAAATGGAAAAGATTTTACCGATGAACGCCGTACGGCGAGCAATCCGCGTAGTATAAAGGGCAAAAGCTAAACCAAATATTGTGGATACCACACCCACAAAGCCTGATAAAGCAAGAGAGTTTGTAATAACACGGGCAATATAACTTTGGCTTAAAATACGCAATACTTGTTGTGGCGCAAAGGTATCTCCGTCATAGAACATGGAAATTAATATTGCCAATGTCGGATAGACGATAAAGAAGAAAATCAACAAGATGATAGCTAATAGTGATGCGATAATAAATTTATCGCCTTGCATGATTTTTAGTTTAGCCAAGGCAAAGGTGGCAAGTGCGGTCAAAGTTGTTAATAAAATAATGACCGAATAACCCATGGAAACTTTGTAAATTGTTGCGGTCACAAAAGCAAATAATGTGGTAGAGACAATTAAAATAAGCTCTGCTTTAGCTTGTGTGGCAACATTTAAATTGAGTTTAGGAATAATAAAAAAGCCGATTAAAGGTAAAAACCATAAACTCGTCAGGTTAAGTGATGACCAACCCATGGCAGCATAAAACTCATCAGCTGTACTTTCGAGTAACCCATAGTCAAGTGCTTGAGATGGTAATACGAGAAAGGCGATTACTGATAATAACAGCCAAAAATTTGGCGATTGCGTAAAAGGTATTTTTGCGGAATTCATACAACCTCGCAATATGAATGTTTATTTATTGGTAAGGACAGGCATTAGCCTGTCCGTGTTCGATTATCGAATAGCATTAATTTATTTTGCTAATTTTACTTCGTCAACCCATTTTGTAATCAAGCGTTTGCGTAAATCGCTCGAACCATATTTATCAAAATCATAATTGATTAAGTTGATGGATTTAAAATCTAGCGCATAAGGCGATTGTTTCGCTTGAACGTTAGTTAAAATTTGATGGGTTTCACCTTTTTGCCAAGAAAGTTCTTGTGCTTCTTTTGATAACGCCCAATCCACAAATTTTTTCGCATTTTCAAGGTTGCGAGCGCCTTTAATAATACTTACACCACCAATTTCATAGCCTGTGCCTTCACAAGGTACGACAAGCTCCACCGGTGCGCCTTTTTCTTTTTCCAAAGAGTGTTCATGTAAAAATCCAATACCAATAGAAGCTTCGCCACGTGCCGTATTACGAGTAGCGGTATTGCCTGATTTCGTGTATTGGGAAACATTTTTGTGTAATTCTTTCAAATAGGCATAGGCTTGTTCTTCGCCCCAAAGTTGCATAAATGTGGCAAGGGCGGTATAAGCGGTACCTGAACTTTGTGGATCTGCAGCTTGAATTTCATTTTTTAAGCGCGGATCGGTTAAATCTTTCCAGCATTTTGGAACGGGAATATTGAGTTTTGCTAGGCGTTCCGTATTAACACCAAAGCCTAATACGCCAAGATAAATTGCAGATGAGTAATTTCCTTTTACTTTGGCAGGATCTTTTAGCTCATCAGGAATATATTGCAAATTAGGGGATTTATAAGGAACTAATAAGCCCATTTCGCCCGCTTGGCTGTGGGGATCTAAGGTTCCGCCATACCACACATCGCCTTGTGGGTTGGCTTTTTCAGCATCTATTTTGGCTAAAATAGCCCCGGTTCCACCGCGGATAAAACTTGTTTTGATGCCTGTTTTTTTCTCGAAAGCGAGAGTTTCTTGTTCACACATGGTATTTTGTGCAGAACAATAAACCACCAAGCGTCCTGAGTCAGCTTGAACAGGTTGTGTAAAAGTTAAACTTCCTAATAAAACCGTAGAAAGTGACAAAGCAATTTTTGAGATTTGCATAGTTTTTTTCATAGCAGTTTTCCTTGATTTTATTAACCGCACTTTTTATAAGTGCGGTCAGAATAGTGGCATTATGTCGTAGTTGCACAAGACGTTCGTTGAGCTTGTCGAAACGCAAGTCTTGTGCAATGCGTTGAAATGACTTATGGTTCGACAAGCTCACCAACCGTCATTTCAACTTTATACAGAACAACTATTTCGCCAATTTTACATCTTGAACCCATTTCTCAATCAACCGTTTCCGTTCTTCGGTGGCACCATATTTTTCAAAATCATAATTGATTAAGTTTAATTTGGTTGGGTCGAAAGCGGTTGGGGATTGTTGGGCTTTGGTGTTGGTTAAGGTTTGGTGGGCATTGCCTTTGCGCCATGCGGTTTCTTGGCCTTCAGGTGAAAGTACAAAATCCACGAATAATTTCGCGTTGTCTAAGTTGCGCGCGCCTTTAATAATACCTAAACCGCCTAATTCATACCCCGTGCCTTCGCAAGGGACGATTAACTCAAGCGGTGCGCCTTGTTGTTTTTCTACCGCGTAATCATGTAAGAAACCAATCCCTATCGTAGCTTCACCGCGCGCGGCGTTACGAGATGGGGTAATACCTGATTTGGTGTATTGGGAAATATTCGGGTGAATTTGACGGAAGTAGTCAAAGGCGGCTTGTTCTCCCCAAAGTTGAACGAAAGTGGCAATTGCGGTATAAGCGGTGCCGGAGCTTTGTGGGTCTGCAATTTGAATTTCACCTTTTAAACGCGGATCTACTAAGTCTTTCCAGCATTTAGGGACGTCTTTAATGCCTAATTTAGCAAGACGTTCTGTATTGACACCAAACCCTAAAATTCCCATATAAACGGCGGAAGCATAGTTGCCTTTGGTTTTTGCCGGGTCTTGGAATGGCGGCATAATATCGTCAATATTTTTTGAGCGATAAGGTTCAAGTAAGCCCATTTCAGCAGCTTGAGCTTGTGGGTCAAAGGTACCACCATACCAAACATCAGCTTGTGGATTACCTTTTTCCGCTTCCACTTTGGCAAAGGTAGAGCCTGAACCGTTGCGGATAAATTGTGTTTTTACGTCATATTTTTCGCCAAATGCTTTAGTGACAGCTTCGCACATTTCATTGGTGGCGGAACAATAAACGGTTAAACGTCCTTTGGCTTCGGCTTGTGGTGAAATCATCATACCAACGCCTAAAATAGTCGCGCTCATTACGGCTAGAGAAAGGGATTTCAATTTCATAATGTACTCCTGTAATGAAAAAATTTAGGCTTATATTAAGGTATTTTTCTGAGGATTACCGTGAGCATTGTCACAAATTGGGGAGAAAAAAAGTTTTTTTAAATCTTAAAGCGCGGTCTAAATTACGTTAGAATTGTATTCATTAATGATTTTATTAATGTGAATGATTTTAATGAAACCGACTTTTCTTGAATTACGCCATTTACGCACTTTATTAGCACTTAAAGCCACAGGTTCTGTATCGCAGGCGGCACAACTTGTGTATCTCACACAATCGGCACTTTCTCATCAACTTAAAGCTCTTGAAGAACAATACGGTTTGCCATTGTTTGAACGTAAGAGTTCACCGATTCGTTTTACTTCAGCGGGGGAACGTTTGATTCAACTCGCCAATGATATTTTGCCGAAAGTGATTGAAGTGGAACGAGAGTTGTCTCGTGTGCGTGATGGGGAAGCAGGGCAGTTGCGTATTGCGGTAGAATGTCATACCTGTTTTGATTGGTTAATGCCGGCGATGGATAATTTTCGTCACCATTGGCCGTTGGTGGAATTAGATATTGTGTCAGGGTTCCATACAGACACGGTCGGCTTATTGTTGAGTGATCGTGCGGATTGGGCGATTGTGTCAGAAGTGGAAGAAACCGAAGGGGTCATTTATAAGCCATTGTTTTCTTATGAAATGGTCGGACTATGTGCGAAGGATCACCCTTTGGCAACGAAAGAAGTTTGGGAGGCAGAAGATTTTGCTCATGAAACTTGGATAACCTATCCTGTACCTGATGATATGTTAGATCTTTTGCGTAAGGTATTAAAACCTGCCGGCATAAACCCTGCTCGCCGTACCAGTGAATTAACCATTGCGATTATTCAGCTTGTAGCCAGTAAGCGAGGTGTAGCAGCATTGCCTTATTGGGCGGTACAACCTTATTTAGAACGAGGCTATGTGGTGGCACGTAAAATTACCTCAAAAGGTTTGCAGAGTAATTTATACTGCGCTTTTCGTGAAAATGATGTAAATCGTGCTTATATGGACGATTTTTACGAAACTGTCAAAACACAAAGTTTTTCAACGTTACCGGGTTTGTCAGTATTGGAGTTGTAACTGTGGCAACAAAACAACAAATTTGGGCAGCCGCTAAAGCTGCTTTTCCTTATTCGTCCCCCATGATCTCGGGCTTTTTATTTTTAGGCATTTCCTACGGTGTTTATATGAAAGCCTTGGGGTTTGATGTGTGGTATCCCTTTTTTGCTGCATTATTGATTTATGCCGGTTCTGTGGAATTTATTATTGCAGCGTCACTTGTCGCCCCTTTTGCACCTATTTCTACTTTGTTAGTGACGTTAATGGTGAGCGGTCGTCAAATTTTTTATGGTATATCCATGTTGGAAAAATATGGTGCACAAAATGGTAGAAAACGCTGGTATTTAATTTCTGCCTTAGTGGATGAATCTTTTTCGCTGAATTATATGGCAAAAATTCCTCCGCACTTAGATAAAGGTTGGTATTACTTTTGGGTGACTTTATTTTTGCAGATTTATTGGGTGAGCGGTGCGGTAATTGGTAATTTATTTGGTAATATTTTGCCTTTTAGTCTTCAAGGTGTGGAATTTGCGATGACCGCATTATTTATTGTGATTTTTGCGGAAAACTGGATGAAAGAAACCTCTCATGAAAGCTCGTTAATTGGCTTAGGGATCACATTATTTTTCTTAATCGTAATAGGCAAAGAGAACTTTCTTATCCCAACCTTATTTGCAATTTGGGGAATTCTAACCTTACGCCGTCCGAAATTGGCTAGCAAATTAGAACGAATTGAGCAAAATGCGAAGTCTGAACAAAATGGAGTTAAAAATGACGCTTAACGAACAAATTATCACGATTGCCATGGGGGTAGTTGGCGTGCAAATTTGCCGTTTAATTCCATTTTGGGTTTTTCCGGCAAATCGCCCCGTGCCTGAATATATTCGCTATTTAGGCAAGGTTTTACCTGCAGCCATGTTTGGCATGTTGGTGATTTATGTGTATAAAAATGTGGATCTTTTGCAAGGGCATCATGGTTTACCTGATTTTATTGCAGGTGCAGTCACGTTAGGGTTGCATCTGTGGAAGAAAAATATGTTTTTATCCATGGCAGTGGGGACTATTCTGTATATGCTATTGGTGCAACTGGTGTTTGTGTAATTCAGCTGTTTTTGGTTAAAAGATAAACAGCCCCTAGGCTAATGCACGTATTTTTTGCTCAATTTGCTTTAAACCATTTAGGCGGCTATCGCTCAAACGTTGCGCGATACCGAATTCATTAAATCGCGTTGTGATATCAAAATCTACTAAAGTATCAATGGATTTGCCATTGACTTCATGGATCAAAATCGCTAATAACCCATTCATAATGCGCGCTTCGCTGTAGGCGTTTAATTGTAAAGTGCGGTCGGGATTTAAGCTGATTTTTGCCCATAAGTTCACTTCACAACCTGAAATCGATTGCCATTGTGCTAATTCGCTTTCCGTAGGTTTTGTGAGGTTTTTCCCTAACTGAATGAGTTGACGATATTTTTCTTCCCAAGTTGGGGCATTTTTAATGGCTTCAATGTTCATTTTATTGTAATAAATCCAAGGTGTTGTCGAGTGCTGTAAAAAATCTTTCTAATTCTGCTTGCGTGTTATAAGGGGCGAAACTTAACCGCAATGTGCTAGCCACGCCTAAACGAGCTAAATAGGGCATGGCACAATGTACGCCGGTTCGTAAGGCAATCTGTTGTTCAGCTAGTAATGTGGCGATATCGGATGTAGCAATTTTCTCAAACACAAAACTTACCACGGAACTTGGCTGTGGGCTTTCAAACAAGCGGCAATTTGGATAATTTTTTAACCGCACTTTGGCGTGCTCTGCCAATTGAACCGCATGTTGTTCCCCTTGCTCAATATCCCATTTTTCCAACCATTCTAGCACAGCATTAAATCCGATAACCCCGGCAATATTGGGGGTACCTGCTTCTAGGCGGTAAGGTAAGTCGGCAAAATGAATACGCTCTTTTGAGACAAAATTCACCATTTTTCCACCGTAATTGAGCGGTTGTAATTGCTCAAGTGCGGTTAATTTTCCACTTAAAATACCAATGCCATTGGGCCCATAGATTTTATGGGCGGAAAAGGTGATAAAATCGGCATCCAGTTTTTGTAGGTCAATTTTAGTATGGCTAATGGCTTGTGCCGCATCCACTAAAACGAGTGCTGAGCTGTGTTGGCGAATAAGACGAATAAAATGGGCAATGGGTTGTTCTGCTCCTGTGACATTGGAAATAAAATTGAGTGCCACTACTTTTGTGCGAGCATTCAACGTGGATAGTAAGGCTTTTTCATCAATTAACCAATTATCTAATAAGGGTAAAACATGAATTTTTGTACCGCACTTTTTGGCGATTTCATGCCATGTGACAAAATTGGCATGATGATCGGCTTCGCTGATAATAATTTCATCATTCGCTTGAATAGACGGAATTAAGCCATGAGCCACGGTATTGATCCCTTGAGTGGTACCGCTTGTCCAGATGATTGTGTTGTCACTTTCTGCGTTAATAAGTTGACGTACTCTGGAACGCGCTTGTTCGTAAAGTGCGGTCTGTTTGGCATCATATTGACTACGATGCACTGAGCCTGCGGAGCAATAAAATTCCGTGGTAGCATCTATGAGTGCTTGCGGTTTTAGGGTTGTCGCCGCATTGTCTAAATACACCACCGCATCCGATTGCGTGAAATAAGGAAAGGCTAAGCGAAATTGTTCGTGATTAAACATGGTGACTATTCCTGAGTTTTACGTTTGTGGTGACGAAAATCGCTAGGATAAATAGGATTGGGATCTTGCCATAATCCTATTCTTTGCTGTTTCGCTTGATGTTGGGCGACTAAATATTCTTCGTGCTTCATATATTGGGTATAAGCCCAAGCCATGCCCAGTTTGACCATTTTTAAATTGATATTTTCCCCTTGCCGGTTATATACCGTTGCAATGATACGATGATAGCGATCATAGCCGGCAATGACTAAATGAACAGGGCGTTTGTGAATGAGTTGGGCAAGCGTTTGGCGTGATTTATTGCCAAATGCTTGAGATTTTTCAGGGGCATCGATTTCATTTAAGCGAACTTTAAGTTGTTTATGCTCTGTGGTTAAACAGGTAAAGGTATCGCCATCAGAAATTCCAACAACCAAACAATCTAAAGTACGTTGTGGCTGCGCATGGCAGGCAAAGGTGAAGAATACAAGTGAATAAAAAAGGAATTTTTTCAACATAATTTTGGTTTATATCAAATTTTTCTATTAAATTAGAGTAACAATTTTGGTATTTTTGGCGTAAAATATTTGTACAAAAATTCAAAAAAAGTTGAATCTATGAAGCTATCTAAATTATTCCAGAATACCTTCGAGTTAATCCGTTCCATTGCCATTTTATACTTAATGTTGTTTCTTGGCGAGTGGTTGACGAATTTAGTTCCTCTTGGTATCCCTGCCAGCATTGTTGGTTTGCTGATTTTATTCCTTTGTTTAACCACTCAAATTATTCGTGTGCATTGGATTTTTTTCGGGGCGAATTTGATTATTCGGTACATGGCAATTTTGTTTGTACCTGTGAGTGTCGGAATTATGAAATATTCTGACTTGTTGTTATCTCAAGCCAAGGCCTTACTCATTCCAAATTTTATTAGTTCGATGGTGACCTTAATTGTTGTCGGATTGTTAGGCGATTATCTCTTTTCTTTAAATTCATTTAAACATTTACGTAAGAAAGTGATTAAACGCCGGATTAAGGAGCAGAACGCATGATTTATCTTTTTTCGCTATTAACCATTGCCGCCTTTTTTATTGCCATACAAATTAATAAACGTTTACGTTCTATGTTATTGAATACCTTTGTTTTAACGGTGCTCATTTTGGTGGTATTACTGGTTGTGACAGATATTCCTTATGATACTTATATGCAAGGAAATGCGCCGTTAAATAATTTATTAGGCGTGAGTGTGGTGGCGTTGGCATTGCCGTTGTATGAACAATTGCGCCAAATTGCCGCACGCTGGCAAGCCATCTTAATGACGACAACCGTGGCTTCATTATTGGCAATGGCTTCAGGGGCGTTAATGGCAATTTTGCTCGGAGCCAATCCTGAAATTGTGGCAACGGTGATTTCTAAATCTGTGACGACACCGATTGCGATGGAAATTTCTCGTCATTTAGGTGGTGTACCGGCTGTTGCTGCAGTCGGTGTCGTCTTAGCCGGTTTACAAGGTTCCATGTTTGGCTATTTGATTTTGAAAAAATTACGGGTTAAAAATGCGGAAGCAACAGGGTTAGCCATTGGTTCAATGTCGCACGCTTTGGGCACGGTAACGGTGATGGAAGTGGATCAAAAAGCGGGGAGTTATAGTTCAATTTCTTTAGTGCTTTGTGGTATTATCAGCTCAATTCTTGCTCCATTTGTCTTTAAATTAATCTATTTTGCCTTATGACATTGTTAACGAATACACTTTTGATTAATAGCCGTTGGCTTGAGCGTTTTTTACCTGACCCCGCTCGTGAAAAAGATTTTCGTCCACCATTTCGCCGTGATCGCGCCAGAATTCTACATAGTGCGGCATTCCGTTGTTTACAAGCGAAAACTCAAATTCATGCTGTCGGTGAGAATGATTTTTTCCGCACACGCTTAACCCATTCTTTAGAAGTAGCTCAAATTGGTAGCAGTTTAACATCACAACTCAAATTTGCCGAAAGTTTCACCGCACTTTCAACTCAATTAAAACAAGATAAACAAGAATTACAACGTCAATTAAAACCCTTATTACCTAGCCCTGATTTAATTGAGGCCTTGTGTTTTGCTCATGATATTGGGCATCCGCCTTTTGGGCATGGTGGTGAAACGGCACTAAATGGAATGATGTGCAATCACGGTGGATTTGAAGGGAATGCACAAACTTTTCGAATTATCACCAAACTTGAGCCTTATACGCCTAATGCCGGTATGAATTTAACTCGCCGTACTATGTTAGGATTGGTTAAATATCCGGCTATTTTAGATGAAGCATCGCCACAATATTCCGCGTTATCCTTACCGGTGCATACGGATTCCCACAACTTACGTAGCATAGATTGGCGACCAAGCAAAGGATTATATCGAGATGATTTGGCGATGATGAATTGGTTGCTTGAGCCGTTGAATGAGACGGATCGTTGCCTTTTCACTTCTTTTGCCAAAGCGCGGTCAAAACCTGATGAGTTTTTGAAAACCAGATTTAAATCCTTGGATTGCAGTATTATGGAATTAGCGGATGATATTGCTTATGGTGTGCATGATTTAGAAGATGCTATTGTAGTGGGTATGATTACGCCAAGTTTGTGGCAAGTAGCCTATGATGAATTAAAACAATGTTCATCAGATTGGATGCGTGAACAGGTGGATCAACTGACGCAAAAATTATTTTCTGATTACCATTACGAACGTAAAAATGCCATTGGTGCCTTGGTGAATTATTTTATTACCCATGTTCGTTGGAAATTGAGCGCGGATTTTGCAGATCCTTTATTGCGTTATAACGCAGAGTTACCAGAGGATGTGATTTGCGTGTTAAATATTTTAAAGGCTTTTGTGTTCAAATATGTCATTCGAGATGTGGAAACTCAACGTATTGAATATAAAGGGCAGCGTATTTTAACGGAAATGTTCCAAATTTTTGATAGCGATCCAACACGCTTATTACCTCGAAATACCGTGAATCGTTGGTTGAATGCGACAGAACAAGGTAAAAAACGCGTGATTTGCGATTATATGGCAGGAATGTCCGATGCTTATGCCTTGAAAGTTTACAAGCAACTTTCTTAGTGGCGGCTAGTGAAAGATAAACAGATCCTAATTTATATTCGCACGAAGCCAGTCTTCAAAATGTTCAAACTCGAATTGAAACCCCATTTCTTGTAATTTTTGCGGCTTGGCGTTTTGGCTGTCTAACACCAAGCAGGCACGTTCACCGAGCAGTAAATTTAGTATAAAGGCAGGAATAGCCATAAAGTGCGGTCGGTTTAGATGTAATCCTAAATGTCGATTGAATTCCGTATTACGAATAGGATTAGGTGCGCAAAGATTAAATGCGCCCTGACATTTTTCATGCCTGACTAGAAAATCAATCGCGTTGATCATATCTGATAAGGCAATCCAAGGCATAAATTGCTGTCCATCACCTAATTTCCCACCTAAACCCCAACGATAAAATGGGTAAATTTTTGCTAGCGCGCCACCTGATAAATCCAACGGCATTCCTGTGCGCAATAAACACACGCGTGTATTGGCTTGTAATGCACTTTGTTCCCATTGAGCGCAAATCCGGCCTGTAAAACTTGTGCTATTGTGGGATATTTCTGTTAATTTTTGTTCGCCACCATGACCATAAAAACCAGTGGCAGATGCGGAAATAAATACCTTTGGCGGTCGAGCGCTTTGGTTAATAAGTGTGGTCAATTTTTGGGTTAAATGGAGACGACTTTGCCAAAGAGTGGATTTTCTTTTGGCTGTCCAAGGTTGATCAAAAATTGGTTCACCTGCCAAATTAACCACCGCATCAAATTCATTCAGGTTAGAAAAAACATCCAGATTTTCTACCGCACTTATCGCATGTTGGAAAAGCTTTTCTGCCTTTTTGGGGTTGCGTGAAAGGACGGTAATTTGATGATTATCGGCAAGCCACTTTTGAGTTAATGCTTTGCCGATAAACCCTGTTGCACCTGTGATGAGAATGTTCATTTAAAGGGAGCTTTCAAAAAGTTGTTGTACATTGATCATTAATTGCTCGATAGAGGTTCCCTTGGTTGGGGTGATAAAAATGGTATCATCGCCTGCAATGGTTCCTAAAATACCATCCGCTTTTCCAACTGAGTCAAGCAAGCGAGCAATAAGTTGTGCCGCACCCGGGCTGGTTTTAACCACAATAAGCAAATCATTATAGTCAATATCTAATACGAGATTTTTTAGTGGACTACTGGTATTCGGTACGCTTAATTCATTGGGTAAGCAATAGACCATTTCCATTCGTGTGTTTCTGGTACGAATAGCACCAAATTTGGTCAACATTCGTGATACTTTGGATTGGTTGATATTACTAAAACCTAAATCCTGTAAAGCTGCAACGATTTCGCTTTGAGAGCCAAAACGTTCTTGAGCTAATAATTCTTTGAAAGCATTTAATAAGCTATCGGTTTTCTCTGTCATAAAAATTCCTTATACAAAGTGCATAAACTTTGCATAAAGTTTGCATAAAAATGCAGAAATATGCAATGGAATTTTGATTTTGTTTTGACATGGTAAATAAAAAATTTGACCTAGATCGCAAAATTCATATTTCCTATTTGAAATTAGGTGAAATCATCCGTAAACTTATAACCCATTCAAGTTATTTAGATTTATGTAGCAAGGAGAGTCCTATGAAAGTAACTGTATTAGGTGCAGCGGGTGGCATCGGTCAACCATTATCTTTATTATTAAAATTAAATCTTCCTGCTGGAAGCGAATTAAGTTTATATGATGTTGCACCATTTACCCCTGGTGTTGCGAAAGATGTTAGCCATATCCCGACGGATGTTAAAGTAGAAGGTTTTTCAGGCGATGATTTAGGTAAAGCCTTGGTGGGTGCTGATGTTGTGTTGATTCCTGCCGGTGTGGCACGTAAACCGGGCATGACACGTGCCGATTTATTTAATATTAATGCAGGTATTGTCCGTGATTTAGTGGCAAAAGCAGCGGAAGTTTGTCCTAATGCTCGTATTGGTATTATCACGAACCCAGTGAATGCGACTGTTCCGATTGCAGCAGAAGTATTGAAAAAAGCCGGGGTTTACGATAAACGTAAATTATTTGGCGTGACGACGTTAGATGTGATCCGTTCAGAAACCTTTATTGCGGAATTAAAAAATACTGAATTGCGTTCAGGTTCAGTGAGTGTAATCGGTGGACACTCCGGTACCACAATTTTGCCATTGTTATCACAAGTTCAGCATGTTGAATTTAGCGACGAAGAAATTAAATCATTAACTTATCGTATCCAAAATGCGGGTACGGAAGTGGTTGAAGCAAAAGCCGGCGCAGGTTCTGCAACTTTATCAATGGCTTATGCAGCAATGCGTTTTGCCGTTGCTCTAGTTCGCGCTGCACAAGGTGAAAATGTAACGATTTGTTCTTATGTGGAAGGTGATGGTCAATTTGCACCATTCTTTGCACAACCGGTGCGTTTAGGCAAAGAAGGTGTGGAGGAATTCTTACCATTAGGTCCATTAAGTGCCTTTGAACAAGCCGCATTAGATGAAATGTTACCTATTTTACGTACAGAAATCGAAAATGGCGTAAAATTCATTAGTGAAGCATAATTAGATGCGGTTATAGAACTTATAGAAAAAGTGCGGTGAGATCTACCGCACTTTTTTTAGGATTAATTAACAGAATAAATCTCGATATTCTTCTAACTGTGCTTTGGTTAAGCTAAATACGCCTACGCCGCCATTTTTTAACTCAACCCAATTAAAAGGCACATCTGGGTATTGCTCGATTAAATGTACCATGCTATTGCCTACTTCACATACCAGTACGCCATTATCATTGAGATAATCTGCTGCATGAGCGAGAATTTGTTTTGTGATATCCAAACCGTCATAACCTGAGCCAAGTGCCAGTTCGGGCTCAAAATGAAATTCTTCAGGCATATCGCTGAGATCTTCTAAATCGACATAAGGTGGATTGGTCACAATAAGATCGTATTTGTCACCAATGAGGTTGCTGAATAGATCAGATTGTAATGGAAAGACGCGATCTTGCATGCCATGACGCTCAATATTGATTTCAGCAACATTTAAAGCATCAAAGGATAAATCCACCGCATCCACTTCCGCATTCGGGAATTTGTCTGCGCAAGCAATGGCAATGCAACCACTGCCTGTACAGAGATCTAAAATACGTGTTGGGTTGTGGTGTAATAGCCCTCGGAAGCTGTCTTCAATGAGTGCGCTGATAGGTGAACGTGGCACAATAACGCGTTCATCCACATAAAACTCTAATCCACAGAACCATGCACTGTTAACTAAATAGGCAACAGGAACACGTTTTGCCAAGCGTTCGGTCACCAAACCAACTAATAATTGTTTTTCCGATAAGGTTAAGCGTGTATCGAATAGATTATCCGGTAAATCCATTGGTAATTCTAAACCTGTTAACACCAAATGCAGGCTTTCATCCCAAGCGTTATCTTGACCATGGCCATAATAAATATCAGAACGATTAAAATTGCTAAAGGTCCAGCGAAGGAAATCTTTAATGGTTTGTAGGCTATTAGGTACATCATCTGAAGCGATAAGTTCAATAAGTTCTTGGTTGTGTGTTGTCATAGATATGTCCTTAAAAAGACGAAAGAATTTATGCTATTATACGTCAAAACGAAAAGGAATGCAGAATGTTAAACGATGAAGATATCGCCTTATTTCGAGAAAATATTCAAGGCACGAAGAAAATTAAACAAGACACTTTTGTGGCGAAACGCTTAGTCAATACAAAGAAAAAATCTGAACAACGTGAAATTCGTGAAAAACAAGATACTTTATTTTATTTTTCCGATGAATATGAACCCTTGTTAGATGAAGAAAGTGCGGTGAAATATTTGCGCGAAAATGAAGACAGCTATTTATTAAAACAACTTCGCCGCGGCGATTTTTCCCCTGACTTATTTTTAGATTTACATGGGTTAACCCGTGAGCAAGCTAAACAAGAATTAGCAAGTTTGTTGCAGGCTTGTGTGGATGAACATATTTATTGCGCTAGCATTATGACAGGTTATGGTACTTTTACGCTCAAAAAGCAAATTCCGCGTTGGTTAGTTCAACATCCAAGAGTTCGTGCTTTGCATCAAGCTCCAAAAGAATGGGGCGGCGATGCGGCAATTTTGATTTTAGTAGATGTTTAATTGATGTATAAATATATATGAAAAAGCCGTGATTAACACGGCTTTATTTGTTATAATCCTTTTCACGCTACTGGTAGGCTCGGTGTCGGGCTATGTCGGTAGCCTGTGAGCCTAAATCATCCTTAGTAGCGTTAAGGAGGCTTACGAATGAAAAGATTTTTAGCATTGCTAATTTTCCTTGCTGCAGTTGGTGCAGCGATTGAAATATTCACTCTATTTCAATTACTAGAATATCTAGCTTCGTAAGTGGCAAGCAAGGGGCGGCGTAGTGAACTGCCCCGACTTCTATATATTACGCGGTTAATGAGAAATTGTCTATCTCTGTGTGGATTTTAATTATACAAACTTGGCGCATTTTCATCGGGGCGCGTTTTAAAACGGCGGTGTAACCACATATATTGTTCAATTCCTTGCATAATTTCTTTTTCTACCACTTTATTCATTCGTATTGCAATGTCGGTTTCATTGCTTAAATCACTAAAATCCACTGCGGGTGAAATTCTCACCGTGTAGCCTGTACCATCCTGATTGCGTAAAGGCGCAAAGGGTATCACTTTAGTATCAGGGGCTGAACGAAGTAAAAAGTAAGATCCTGTCGTTGTGGCGGCATCCGGTACAGCAAAAAATGGCACAAATACCGCATTTTTTCGTCCGTAATCATGATCCGGTGCATACCAAATGGTTTCTTTGTTTTTTAATGCTTTGATCATGCCGCGTAAATCTTTGCGATCCAACATATCTTTATTGGAGCGCAAACGTCCCCAAACTTGAAGCCAGTTTAAAATGGGGTTGTCATTGGGACGGTAAACACCAATACCTTGGTGATGAATACCGACAATTCGTGCGCCCAGTTCAAGGGTAAGAAAATGTACGCCCACAAACAAAATACCATTATTGGGATACGCTTTAAGGTGTTCCAGACCTTCTATTTTAGACCATTTTTTGATTCGGCGATCTGACCAAAACCATGCCATGCCTGTTTCAATAATCGCCATGCCAACAGATTGGAGATTTTCCTGCAAAATATGCTCTCGTTGACTTTCGGGCATTTCAGGAAAGGCTAATTCTAAATTACGGCGTGCAATTTTGGCACGTTTTTTCCCCACTTTTAATCGGCTAAACAATGCTCCAAGCCCTTTGCCGATATGGCGTAAAATGGGATAAGGCAAACATAAAATAAGCCAAAATAAACCAACAGCGAGCCAAAACCCCCAATGTTTAGGGTGAAGATAGGATTTTTTAAATTGTGGTAAATGATTTTTAGACATTGTGATACATCCATTTTAAAGTGCGGTTAGTTTAACGCAAATTTTGAGAAAACTTAAGAAAAGCCTGATGTACTATGGTAAAATCAGGCTAAATTTTTCTATAAGGATAGTTTATGGCTCAGTATTCTGCTCAATTTCCTACTGCCAAAGTGCTTGTGCTTGGTGATGTTATGCTTGATCGTTATTGGTTTGGTGCTACTAATCGAATTTCTCCTGAAGCCCCTGTACCCGTAGTTCGTGTACAAGAGAATGAAGAGCGTGCCGGTGGCGCGGCGAATGTGGCAATGAACATTGCTTCGTTGAATGT
The DNA here is from genome assembly GCF_945915845.1 of uncultured Actinobacillus sp. Taxonomy (GTDB): domain Bacteria; phylum Pseudomonadota; class Gammaproteobacteria; order Enterobacterales; family Pasteurellaceae; genus Exercitatus. The sequence continues at coordinate 30,140 of NZ_CAMEFX010000019.1, forward strand.
ACCTGTGCAGTTGTTAGGGTTAACGGGTAATGATGAAGCAGGTTCGGCATTAACAACATTACTCGAGAATGAGAAAATTCATTGCGATTTTGTGAAATTAGATACCCACCCGACAATTACGAAGCTGCGTATTTTATCTCGTCATCAACAATTGTTACGTCTTGATTTTGAAGAAAATTTTAATAATATTCATAGCGAAAGTTTACTCGAAAAATTAAAAAGTGCGGTAAAAAATGTCGGGGCTTTAATCCTGTCTGATTATGGTAAAGGGACGCTAAATGATGTTCAACAAATGATTCAGATTGCGCGTAAAGCCAATGTGCCGATTTTAATTGATCCAAAAGGGACGGATTTTGAACGTTATCGTGGTGCAACCTTATTGACCCCGAATATGTCCGAATTTGAAGCGGTAGTGGGTAAGTGTGAATGTGAAGAAGATATTGTTGCAAAAGGTCTGAAAATGATTTCGGATTTTGATTTGACCGCACTTTTAGTGACGCGTTCAGAAAAAGGAATGACATTATTGCGTCCAAATCAGCCGGCTTTTCATTTACCAACCGAAGCCAAAGAGGTTTATGATGTAACGGGGGCGGGTGATACCGTTATTTCTGTATTGGCAACAGCATTGGCAGACGGTCGTTCATTAGAAGAATCTTGTTATTTGGCTAATGTGGCCGCCGGTATTGTAGTGGGTAAATTGGGAACCTCAACGGTTTCAAATGTTGAATTGGAGCATGCAATTCATGGTAGAACCACAACAGGATTTGGCATTATGACAGAATCCGAACTCAAAAGTGCGGTGCAATTAGCCAAAGATCGTGGTGAAAGAATTGTTATGACGAATGGTTGTTTCGATATTTTACACCCAGGACATGTTTCTTACTTAGAAAATGCTCGTAAGTTAGGGGATCGTTTAATTGTTGCTGTAAATTCTGATGCTTCGGTAAAACGTTTAAAAGGTGAAACAAGACCAATTAATGACTTGAATAATCGTATGGCGGTATTAGCAGGATTAGCTTCAGTGGACTGGTTAGTGGCGTTTAATGAAGATACGCCACAACGTTTGATTGGCGAAGTTTTACCTGACTTACTCGTTAAAGGCGGCGATTATAAACCGGAAGAGATTGCGGGCTCAAAAGAAGTGTGGGCAAATGGCGGTGATGTTCAGGTGCTTAACTTTGAAAATGGCTGTTCAACCAGTAATGTGATTAAGAAAATTCAAGAATTAGGTTAATTTTTGAAGCATTTTATCGAATTAAAAGCCCGAGCGTAAAAACTCGGGCTTTTGCTTACATGAGATTACTCACAAAAATCACAATAATGATGAGTGGCACAACGTATTTGACGTAGTTAAACCAAATTGTGGTGAACGTAGAATTTGGCGTATCTGACAGTTCTTGTTTGGCTTTGTCTTTTAACACAAATCCCACAAAAATAGCACAGCCAAGTGCGGTTAATAAAAAGAGAATATTGCCGCTGAGATAGTCGAAGAAATCGAAAATACTCATCCCAAATGGGCGAATATCTTTCAACATATTATCACTCAATACCGCCGGAATATTACCTAACACAAAAATGCTACCAAGGGTGAGCAGAATCGCTTTACCGCGGCGCATACGTAATTTTTCTTGTAGCGCGGTGATAATCACTTCATAAATAGTGATGGACGTAGTGAGTGCGGCGATAAGGAGTAATCCAAAGAACACAACGGCAAAGAATGTACCGAAAGGTAAATGGGAAAATACGATAGGCAAACTTTGGAATACTAAAGTCGGGCCTGAGTTTGGTGCGATACCGAAGCTGAATAATGACGGAAAAATCATAAAGCCGGCCAGTACAGCGATAATGGTGTTGGTGAACCCTGTAATCACAGCGGTTTGGATCAGATTTTCTTCTTTGCTGAGATAGCTTGATAAGGTGATTAATACGCCAAAACCAAGACTTAAGGCGAAGAAAACTTGTCCTAAGACTTTGATGAAAAGTTCCGCTGAAATTTTGCTGAAATCAGGTTTGAGATAATAAGTAATGCCTTCTATTGCCCCCGGTAAGGTGATATTGCGAATCACCATGCCAATTAAGAAGATAAATAAGAGTGGCATCAAATATTTTACCGAGCGTTCAATACCGCCGATAATACCTTTAGCAAGAATAATGTAGTTTGCGGCTACAAAAATAAAGGTGTAAATGGCGATTTGTAATGGGCTATTGCCAATGCTGAGATCGTAGAATTCTTTTGCGGTGTCTTTTGTAATTGGCGTTGAAATATCTAGGCTGCCACTAATTAGGCTTACAATGTAGTTCATTACCCAACCACCTAATACCATGTAATAACCCATGATAATAAAAGAGCCGGCTAATCCCATATAACCGAGAATTTTCCACCATTTTGAAATGCCTTTATCTTGTAATTTATCGCCAAACGCATCGATAGAGTTGACGCGTAAACGGCGACCGATCACATTTTCCACTAAGATCATGGGAATTCCGATGACAAACATGGCGAGACAGAATAGCAATACGTACGCGCCACCGCCGTTTTCGCCTACGAGATAAGGAAAGCGCCAAGTTGCGCCAAAGCCGACAGTTGCCCCGGCTACCGTCATAATATAAGTCAATTTGCTGGACCAAGTTTGGCGTTCTTGTTTTTGTGTCATGGTTATAGTCCGTGATGTTTTATCGTAAATGTAAAAAAGAGCCGTATTTTACTCTTACTTTAGTAAAAAGCCAAATTCACGCATTGCTTGACCTTGTCCTTGGGGTAAGGTTTATGATAGCAACCGTTATAAATCAACAGGAGAAAGATGATGACAGTGACTATTTTAGCTTTAAAAGACTTATCTTGTGGGCATTGCGTGAAATCCGTGACAGCTGTGTTAGAGCAACTTGATGGCGTTGAACAGGTGCAAGTGACCTTGCATTTTGCGAAAGTGATGGGGGACGTGAGTGCGCAACATTTAATTGATGCTATTGTTGCCGCAGGCTACGGCGCAGAATTGGCCCAGCCTGATTTTGAGCTGGCGTTATCGGGATTAAATTGCGGGCATTGTATTAAATCCACAGAAAAAGCCTTAAGTGCGGTGGAAAATATAGATGTTTTTGAGGTCAGCAAAACTTCAGCCAAAATTTATGGTTCAGCGGATCCACAAGCGGCGATCGCTGCCATTATTGCCGCAGGCTTTGAGGCGCATTTTGTGAATGAAAGCCCAAAGTCTGAACTACCGACACCATTAGCGGTGTTGCCTTCGTCTGGGTCGGTAGTGTTAGAACAAGAGATAAAACCCGCTTCAGCCAAGAGTGATAAGAGTATTTCGTTACTGTTGGATGGGTTGACCTGTGCCGCTTGTGTATTGAAAGTTGAGCGTGCGTTACAGGGTGTTGAAGGCGTGGAAAGTGTTAGCGTGAATTTAGCGGAGCAAACGGCTTTTGTGACAGGGGATGTTGACGCTCAACGCTTGGTACAACAAGTTATTCAAGCCGGTTACGGGGCTGAAATCATTGAAGATGAAAAAACAAGCCGAGAAAAACAACAAGCACAAGCCAAACAGGAAATTCAACGCCGTCAATGGCAATCTATTGTGGCGTTAGTGGTTGGGTTTGGTTTGTTGTTTTGGGGCTTGGCAGGCGGTCAGACGCAGGCCACCGCAGATAATCGCTTAAATTGGCTGGCAGTCGGTTTGGTGACTCTTGCGGTGATGATCTTTACCGGGGGACATTTTTATCAACGCGCCTTTAAAAATTTGTTAAACAAAACAGCGACTATGGATACCTTAGTGGCACTAGGAACGGGAGCCGCTTGGTTGTTTTCCATGGCGGTGACATTAGCCCCTGAGATTTTCCCCGAAAGCGGGCGACATCTTTATTTTGAGAGTAGCGCGATGATTATTGGCTTGATCAACGTAGGGAAAATGTTAGAAGCGAAGGCAAAACAGCGTTCGTCTAAAGCCTTAGAGCGTTTGTTGGATTTAACGCCGAAAACCGCGAAAGTGGTGGATGAGCAGGGGATGCATGAGATTCCTTTAAGTCAAGTGCAACAAGGGATGACCTTACGTCTGCAAACAGGCGATCGCGTTTCGGTTGATGGCATTGTGACGGAAGGATCGCTTTGGATTGATGAAAGTATGTTGACTGGCGAACCTTTGCCTGTGCAAAAAAATCCAGGGGATAAAGTCAGTGCAGGGACAGTGGTGACAGATGGTGCGGCGTTATTTCAAGCGGAGCAAATCGGTAATCAAACGCTGTTGGCGAATATTATTAAGTTGGTTCGTCAAGCGCAAAGCAGCAAGCCGCAATTAGGGCAATTGGCGGACAAAATCGCCGCTATTTTTGTGCCGATTGTGGTGGCAATCGCGTTGCTTGTGGCGTTGATTTGGTATGGCGTAACGCAAGATATTTCTTACGCATTTATGGTGTTAACAACGGTGTTGATCATTGCTTGTCCTTGTGCCTTAGGGCTGGCGACCCCCATGTCGATTATTGCGGGCGTTGGGCGTGCCGCGGAGTTGGGTATTTTGGTGCGTGATGCGGATGCCTTACAAAAAGCAGCCGGTGCAGATACCCTTGTTTTTGATAAAACGGGCACGTTGACGAAAGGTGAGCCTAAAGTCACCGCACTTTATACCTTTGGCGACATGACGCAAGAAAGTGCGGTGCGTTTGGCGGCTGGTTTAGAACAGGGGGCTAATCACCCTTTGGCAAAGGCGATTTTGGCGTTAAATGACGGCGTTGCTGAAAAGGTTACTGAGTTTCGTACTTTGAAAGGATTAGGCATAACCGGCGTTATTCAAGGAAAAAATATTGCTTTAGGCAACCGCACTTTAATGACGCAATTTGCCGTTTCTCTCGATGCCGCGGAGCCATTGTTTCAACAAGAAAGCGAGAAAGGGGCGACAGTGGTGTTTTTAAGTGTGGAAAATCAGCTGGCAGCTATTTTTGCCATTCGGGATCCTTTGCGAGAAGACAGCGCACAAGCTTTGCAACGTTTGGCATCTCAAGGCTATCAGTTGGTGATGTTAACGGGGGATCAAGAAAAAACCGCACAAGCCATCGCCGCGGAATTGGGTATTCACCAAGTCATTGCAGGCGTATTGCCGGCGGGTAAAGCGCAGGCGATTCAACAGCTTCAAGCTCAAGGGCGCAAAGTTGTGATGGTGGGGGATGGTATTAATGATGCCCCTGCTTTAGCGCAAGCTGATGTGAGTATTGCGATGGGATCAGGGAGCGATATTGCCATTGAAACGGCGGAGTTAACCTTAATGCGTCATAGTATGCAGGCGGTGGCGGACGCACTGAGTTTATCAAAAGGCACATTGCGCAATATGAAACAAAATCTCTTTTTTGCCTTTGTTTATAATAGCTTAGGTATTCCACTGGCAGCAGGCTTATTTTATCCCTTGTTCGGTTGGTTGCTTAATCCAATGATCGGTGGTGCGGCGATGGCGTTTTCTTCCATTACCGTAGCAAGTAATGCAAATCGATTGTTGAAATTTATACCAAAGCAATAAGTGCTGAAAAAATAAAGTGCGGTCAGAAAAATTCTCGTTTTTTCGACCGCACTTTTGTTATAAGATCGCACACAATTTTTCTAACAGAATTTGAGAATTATGGCACTAATTAGTTTAACCAATGGATACCTTTCTTTTAGTGATGCCCCTTTATTAGATCACGCTGATTTACATATTGAAGCGAACGAACGCGTTTGTTTGGTCGGGCGCAATGGCGCGGGGAAATCTACCTTGCTGAAAATTTTGGCCGGGGATGTGATTATGGATGACGGGAAATTACAATTTGAGCGCGATTTAGTGGTTTCGCGTTTGGAACAGGATCCGCCACGTCATGCGGAAGGCAATGTATTTGATTATGTGGCGGAAGGCATTGGGCATTTATCCGATTTGCTCAAAGAATATCATCATATTTCCACCGCACTTGAAACGGATTACAGCGAAAATTTGTTGAACCAATTATCGCAAGTGCAAGCCAAGCTGGAGCATGAAAATGGCTGGCAGTTTGAAAATAAAATTAAGGAAGTGTTAGGTAAATTAGCCTTAAACCCGAACACCTTGCTTTCAGATCTTTCAGGCGGCTGGTTGCGTAAAGCCGCATTAGCACGAGCGTTGGTTTGCGATCCGGATGTGTTGTTATTGGATGAACCGACAAACCATTTGGATGTAGAAGCTATTGAGTGGTTGGAAGAATTTTTGTTGGGCTTTGACGGAAGTATTGTCTTTATTTCGCACGACCGTTCTTTCATCCGCAAGATGGCAACGCGTATTGTGGATTTAGATCGTGGGCAGTTGGTGTCTTACTCGGGAGATTATGACACCTATTTGACCACAAAAGAGGAAAACTTACGGGTTGAAGCCTTACAAAATGAATTGTTTGATAAAAAATTAGCCCAAGAGGAAGTGTGGATCCGTCAAGGGATTAAAGCAAGACGAACACGTAATGAAGGGCGGGTTCGCGCATTAAAAGCCTTGCGCGAAGAACGCCGTCAGCGTAGAGAAGTGTTGGGAACGGCTAAATTGCAATTAGATACTTCAAGCCGTTCAGGTAAGATTGTGTTTGAAGTGGAAAATGCCAGCTATGAAATTGAAGGCAAAAAATTGTTGTCGAACTTTAGTACAACAATTTTGCGCGGGGACAAAATTGCTTTGGTTGGACCGAATGGCTGTGGGAAAACCACATTTATTAAGTTGTTGCTTGAGCAGTTAAAACCAACGGAAGGCTCTATTCGTTGCGGAACCAAATTAGATATTGCTTATTTTGATCAATATCGTGTCGATCTCGATCCTGAAAAAACGGTGATGGATAATGTGGCGGACGGAAAACAAGATATTGAAGTCAATGGGGTAAAACGTCATGTATTGGGCTATTTGCAAGACTTTTTATTTCCGCCTAAACGCGCGATGACCCCTGTTAAAGCACTTTCGGGTGGTGAGCGTAATCGGTTGTTGTTGGCGAAGTTGTTGTTAAAGCCGAATAATTTGTTAATTTTAGACGAACCGACTAATGATTTGGATGTGGAAACCTTGGAGTTGTTAGAGGAAATTTTAGCCGATTACCAGGGGACGTTATTGATCGTGAGTCACGATCGTCAATTTATTGATAATGTTGCAACTGAATGTTATATGTTTGAAGGAAATGGTGTACTGAATAAATATGTGGGCGGTTTCTTTGATGCGAAACAACAGCAAGCCAATGTGTTGGCAACAAAAGAGGTTGATGATGTCAAACAGAAAAGAATAGTTGAAAATGAGAGTAAAGAGAAAGTCGTTTCTCAACCTACGCGTCAATCAAATCGTCAACGAATGGTAAAACTTTCTTATAAAGAAGAGCGAGAATTAGAGCAGTTGCCGCAGTTATTAGAAAAATTGGAAGAAAATTTGACCGCACTTCAAGATGAAGTGAGTAATCCGGCATTTTTTGAACAATCTCATGAATATACTTCGGCTAAATTACAAGAATTGGCAGAAAAAGAACAAGAATTGGAATCGGCATTTTTGCGCTGGGAAGAATTAGAAGCCAAGAAAAATCAATCTGGAAACTAAAAAACAGTCAGAAAAATATGAATTTTTCACCAAATTGAACAAATTTAAGGCGAGCGATCTATTTTGTAAAAAAAAATGTAAAAAAGTGCTAGACAAGGATGTCGGAAATCATTAATATACGCCCCCGTTGCGACGCACTAATGAAATGTAACGCGTTCGTAGCTCAGTTGGATAGAGCGTTGGCCTCCGGAGCCAAAGGTCGCAAGTTCGAATCTTGTCGAGCGCGCCAGGTTAATGCAATATCAACGAGATGGTGGCTATAGCTCAGTTGGTAGAGCCCTGGATTGTGATTCCAGTTGTCGTGGGTTCGAGTCCCATTAGCCACCCCATCTATCGGCGAGTAGCGCAGCTTGGTAGCGCAACTGGTTTGGGACCAGTGGGTCGTAGGTTCAAATCCTATCTCGCCGACCAATTTATTTTGCTCTTTAACAATTTATCAGACAATCTGTGTGGGCACTTGTGAGAATTCGT
>NZ_CAMEFX010000020.1 GCF_945915845.1 uncultured Actinobacillus sp.
TGATAGCATTAGCCACTTGTGTGCCGTTGGTTAATGCGCCGCCGGTTGTGGCTGAAATATTGCCTGTGTTGGTTACTGAAAGTGCGGTGGTTTTTGCGTCAAATTTGACATTACCATCGGTACGAGTAACATCGATGGTATCGGTGTCGTTGAGTGAAACCGTTGTGCCGTTACCTACACTGAAGCCTGCATTGGGGGCTTCACTTCCCTCTTTTAGTTTCCACGCCAAATTTTTTAATTGCGACACGTTCACGGCGTCAGTATCCGCTGTGCCTGGGCCAACGTTGGTGATTTTGTCACCGTTCATATTGATACCGCTAGCATTGAGGGTCGGGCCATCGGTGATATTGATGGATTTAAATGTGGCGTTTTCTTTTAAGCCGATGAAAATACCTCGATCAGTGGTAAATGCGCTTAGGTTATCACCTTTATAAACTTGTGCGCTATCGCCACTGCCCAAGGTGATTTGGTCGTTGCTTCCATCTGTTTTTGTGGTGTATACGGAGAAGTTGACATCAGAAGACATTGGCTTGCTTTTGGTCACATAATTATTACCGTTTTTATTGTCCGCACTCCAAATAAAATTGCCTACGCTGGCTGCACCACCGCTTCCGGTGATAGTTACAGTCGTTTTACCATTAGTATCAGTTACGCTAGTCGTAATGCCGTTGGCGCCGACAATTTCAAGGATTTCGTTAGAAAGGGTAACGTTGCCACGAGCGTTATTGTTGCCACTTACACCAAGGGTTAATGAGCGTAGTTGAGCGACGTTTACAGCGTCTGTGTCGTTAGTACCGGCGGCGACACTCGTAATTTGACGTGTGATTGTTGTGCCATTACCAACGGAAACGGCACCTGCGGTTGAGGTTAAAATATTACCTGTTAAATTGGAATAGCTTGTTGCAGCGTTATCTTGCTTCCAGCCTGTTACGCGTGCGGCAACGTTGGCAACAGAGTGGTTACCTAAAGCAACGCTGGTGTCGGCAGTCGCTTGAGCGTTGTTACCTAATGCCGTTGCGCGTTCGCCTGTAGCGTTGGCATTTTCGCCGAATGCAGATGTGCCGGTTTTAGTTGCGCGTGAGCTTTTACCTACCGCCACAGAATAGCCAGCTGATTGAGCATCTGAGCCAAGCGCAACACCGTAATCAGCACTTACGATTGAAGCGTTACCGATAGCGACTGCGCCTTGTCCGCCTTCGCCATTAATGGTTGCACCGGCACCAATTGCGATAGCATCAGTTTTATTGGTTACCCCTCCGCCAATTGCGGTGGCATTTGTTGCACTGGCATTTGAGCCTGTTCCTAATGCTGTGGCATTTACGCCATTGGTTTTAGCCTCACGACCGATTGCTGTTGCATTATTTCCGATAGCTTGGCTGCTCGTACCGATTGCAATTGTGTCTTCATCTTTTGCTTGTGCACCGACCTTAGAATAACTATCATCAGCATCTTTGCTTGTACCTAAAGCAATGGATCTTAGACCTAATGCATTGGCTCCACCACCCAGTGCCGTTGCGTGTTTACTATTTGCAATGGCTTGGCGACCAATAGCAGTTGCTGCAATTCCGTTTGCTTGAGAGGCATACATCATTGCAAGTGCTGAAGTTTGATTTGCTTGGGAAGAAAATCCAAAAGCAACAGAAGCGTAGCCACGAGCTTTGGCTTCTCTACCCATTGCTAAGGACGCCGTGCCAAGAGCTTCTGTATTGTTCGCTTCTTCATTTGAACCAATAGCAACTGAATATTCGCCACCAGCTTTAGCTGCACGACCAATACCTACACCATATAAGCGTTCTACATTGGTTTTATAACCAATTGCAACCGCACCTTCTACCCCTTGTGCTTCTGCACCAAGAATAACTGCGTGGCTACCATTCCCCAGACCTTGAGCACTACCCGGCAAAGCGCCACCATTAACGGTTTTTGCCTTATAACCAATAACAACGTTGCCAGAACCATTATACCCTGATGTGGTTCCCCCAAAGTTTAGGGCGTTAGCCTCATCACCAATGGCAACGTTCGTCCAGTCGTTATTATCTTTTGCTCCGGTTCCTAAGTATGTCGCTAATGCTATATCTGAAGTAAATAAACCTAAACTTAAAATTAGGGAGTTTGTTATATGGTTAAAGTTGAAAATTTTTGATGAAACAGACCCAACAACTTCACTGCGTTGATCTGTTGAAGAAGAGATTTTTCCCTTAGATTTTGCTAATTCAGAGACCACTTCAAGACGATTGGTCGTGCGATTAAATATAATTTTAAATATTTTGTTCATGAACAAGCCTTTTTATATTCTTTATTTATTAAAAACTTAACTGCATATGCATAATAGGCATAGCTATATATGTCGACGCGTAAAAATACCACAAAAGAGGAAGCTGGACAAACCAGCCCATACGATGAAAAAAGAGAGAATTTTGAGAAATGTAAAGAAATGTAAAGATAAAATTGATAAAAAATAGCCATTAGTTTGATAACAAAAACCGATAAATACTAGTAATTTAAAGGGGTTAAGCATTTTTTTGCTATCACTCCGCTTTTGTCATCTTTACACTGTCTTGACAAAACTCGGAATAAATTCGTTATTGATAGGTTTTGACTATTTTACCCCCCCCCAACAACCTATCAATTAACCTATTGATTTTAATTGTGTTTTTTAAGGGGCAAAAATCAGCAAATTTTAGGGATGTTGCCATCATGTTTTGCACTGTGGTGTAAATAACCTAGGCGTGTTTCAAGATAATCTGTTAGAATTGGGGCCTGTTTGTTGTGTTTGAAAGAGACTAAATATGAGGATGAAATGATGGGGAAAATATCGGTTTTAATTTTAGCTAAAAATGAAGAACAAAATATTGAAGATTGTATTCAAACTGTGTTGTTTGCCGATGAAATTATTGTTATTGATGATTTCAGTACAGATAAAACCAAAGAAATTGCAGAGCGTTTAGGCGCGCGTGTTATTCAGCGTAGTATGAATGGGGATTGGGGCGGTCAACAAACCTTTGCTATTGAACAAGCCACCCATAAATGGGTTTTGTTTCTTGATGCCGATGAACGAATTTCTGCCCCATTAGCAGAAGAAATTGTGGCGATGGTTGAAAAGGGGGAAGAGAAAGCCTATTGGATCCGGAGAGAAAATAAATTTCATCATAATAAGGCTACCCATGGTGTTTTGCGTCCTGATTATGTAAACCGTTTATTTCCGGCTAAGGGTTCCTATGTTACAGGCTTTGTTCACCCTACCATTGTTACCCCTTATGAAAATCAAAAATTAAAACAGGTGATGTACCATTATACTTATGATAATTGGAATCAATATTTTAATAAATTTAATAATTATACTAATTTGGCGGCATTAAAAAGCCAAGACCAAGGGAAGCAATGTTCTTTTGTCAAAGATATTCTATTGCGTCCATTATGGGCGTTTATTAAGGTTTATTTTATTAATAAAGGCTTTTTAGATGGCAAATTAGGCTGGATTTTATCTGTTAATCATTATTTTTATACGATGACCAAATATGTCAAACTCTACTATTTAAATAAAGATAATGGGAAACTTTAGGAGCTGTTTATTCATCACGTTGCCCAAAGTAATGTCAGCAAAAATAGAGCGGATGTGACAAATTCGATTAGTCCTACTTGTTTTACCGATAATTTGAAGTGGGGCAAAAATAGGGCGCGGAGTAAAGGGGGAACAAATACCCATGACAAAGCTTCATTCTGCCATAAGATAAACATGCCTATGCATGCGCCATGAAAAATGACCGATCCCCAATAATAATGGGGATTTTTTCGTTCGCGTAACATGGATTTGACATAAAGGGTGACGCCGATAAAAAAGAGCGTTGGGTAAAAGGCGACTTGCCAAATGAGATGATCAAAGCGATACATTGAGAAATAATACGCCGCCATGCCGGCTAAGGCAAAAATGCCAATTCCGGCTAAATCATTTAATATGGCGCGTTCATTTTTGGTTTTTGTGTAGTAAATACTGATTGCCATAAAAGGTAACATGGCGAGACCGAAAAAGACGATATGCCAATTAATCCATAAAACAGGGAGAGAAAAGACCGCACTTGAGCCGGCGTAAATCACTGTCCAGCGGCGATATTCTTGTTTATCTTTAACTTGTGGCTTAAAGAGATTAAGCAATGGATAGCTCATTAAATAGAGCGAAAACCAAGCCAATAATAAAAAAAGGTGGGGCCAAGTAGGGTTGCCTAATAATGTGCCATAGCAAAAGGGCAGTAATGCCATTACAATCGCGCCGTGTTGATTTGAGATAAGGAGTTTCATCGTAAAAAAATGCTTTTTATATGAGGTTGTTTCATTGTATTTACTCGATCAAATTAGTCAATTATTAGGAGGTAAAAATGGCAAATATTCAACGTTTTCATGTCAGCGGACGTTATTGTGAAGTAGCACTTCATCAAGGTGTGGCATATTTTGCCGGTCAAGTACCGGAGAACACACCAAATGGCACAGCATTTGAGCAAACACAAGATGTGTTAAATTTAATCGATCAATTATTGGCTGAGGTAGGTTCAAGCAAAGCCAATATCTTAAATGCGCAAATTTTTCTTGCAGATATGGCGGATTATGCGGAAATGAACCGCGCTTGGGATGCGTGGGTGGACAAGGAAAATGCCCCTTGTCGCGCTTGTGTCGAAGCGAAACTTGCGTTGCCTGAATGGAAAGTGGAAATCGTAATTACGGCGGCTGTGGAATAAATGTAAAGGGCATATATGCCCTACTTACACCGGCCGAATACTTGCCATATCTAACTTGGCATCAAACGCCTGCTGTAGCAGTTTTAATTGTTTATCTTTTTGTAAATCTAAACGCGCCTGTTCGCTTAATTCTTGATAAATCTGACGGCGATGATCTAAAGGGGTAAATAGGTTTTCGTCATCATTAAGCTCAATATCAATGGTGATGTCTGTTTGATAAAACTCACTGAGTTTTTGCTGTAGAACTTCCAGTGATTTTTCGCGAATTAAATGCTGTTGATTTGAACGCAGCCCTAATTTGATATGCTGTGTATCTTTATTTAATAACACGGAATTTAGTACCACTTGTTTGACTAACTTCAAATTGTCTAAATCTAAGGCTTCAATGGTTTTTGCCCATTCATCGCGTTCCGTAGAAAGTTGAATGACTTTTTCAATTAACTCCGGCGTTTTTTCCTGCAAAATCGCTTGTTTAATATCCGATGGGCGAATACCGATTTCCGTATTAGCTAATTCCGGATTGCGCCATTCCCATTGATAACTTTCGTCATTCGCACTGCTCTCTTCATCATCCGCATTGTCTGAGTTTTCGGTTTCTGTCGCTGGGGTTTCCGTTGGTGATGTGGTTGTTAGGGTTGCCAAACGTTCAATTAAATCCGTTTTGCCTTTATTTTTGGGACGCGCTACAATAATGGGTAATTCTTTTAAGCCGTTGTTTTCACTGAGATTAGTGTTTTTTTTTTCGCTGGATGTCGATTGCCCGAGACTTGCACGTAAACGCTCAATTTGATCCATGGCATTTAAGGCAGCTGTCGAAGTTGGCGATGTGGTTGTGGGTGTGGTTGTGGCTGGCATCTCAAAGCCCTGAGCAGGCTGAGCAGTCGGTTGTTGCTGCGCTTTATATTGCGAGCTAATCACCTGCGAATACACAGGCATTTGAACCACTTTTTCTGTTTTTTGCACCGCACTTTCTGACGCTTGGGTAGAAAGTGTTGATGAGATTAATTTGGGATGAAAGGCTAAGGCACGCAATAAGGTCATCTCTGCCCCAACGCGCGGGTTCGGCGCAAATGCCAGTTCTTTACGCCCTGTCACCATAGTTTGATAGAAGAATTGCACATCTTCCGGCGCAATATGGCGGGCCAAAAATCCCAGTTGACTGTCTTCATCAATACGATTAGGCAACAATTGGAGCATGGCGATTTGATGTAATTGTTCCCCCAATTCCACCAATAATTCATCCCAATTTGCCCCTTTTTCTGCTACGGCTTGCACAAGCTGCATCAATTTATCGCCATTCCCTTGTTGTAACGCATACAAGATCTCAATGGACTGATTTTCGTCCAACAAGCCTAACATGGTGTTCACAATATCAAGGGTGATATTCGCATTTGACATGGCAATTGCCTGATCCGTTAAGCTTAAACTATCGCGGATACTGCCTTGTGCGGCTTTGGCTAATTTATCAAGTGCGGTCAATTCAAAGGGAATTTTTTCTTGTTCAAGAATATGCGCCAAATGATGGCTGATCGATTTGGTATCTAACGCCTTCAAATGGAACTGCATGCAGCGAGATAAGATGGTAATCGGTAATTTTTGTGGATCCGTGGTTGCCAATAAAAACTTGACGTATTCAGGCGGCTCTTCCAAGGTTTTTAATAGCGCATTGAAAGAGTGACGAGACAGCATATGGACTTCGTCAATCAAATAAACCTTATAACGCCCTTGTACCGGCTTGTATTGCACGTTATCTAATAATTCGCGTGTGTCTTCGACTTTTGTACGCGAAGCGGCATCAATTTCGATCAGATCGATAAAATGCCCTTCTTCAATGGCTTTACAATGCTCACATTCGCCACAAGGCTCTGCGGTTACGCCATGTACACAATTTAGCCCTTTCGCAAATAAACGCGCAATGGAGGTTTTTCCTACGCCACGGGTGCCTGAAAATAAATAAGCGTGATGCAAACGGTTTTCCTTTAGACTATTCGCCAACGCGGTCAGGATATGCGCCTGTCCGACAACATCGCTAAAGGTTTTTGGTCGCCATTTTCTAGCTAAAACTTGATAACTCACGCTTAATTTTTCCTATTCAAAAGGATTAGTGGCCGTCAAAATCCACTAATGTGAAAGGCTCTACGCCTAATTGACGTAAACGTTCTTCACCACCTAAATCAGGCAAACTGATGACAAATGCAGCATGCTTAACGTTACCGCCCAAACGACTAACCAGCTTAATACAAGCTTCTACTGTGCCCCCTGTTGCTAATAAATCATCAATAATGAGTACATTATCGCCTGCTGAAATCGCATCTGCATGAATTTCTAATTTATCTTCGCCATATTCGAGTTGATATTCCTGAGAAATCACTTCGCGAGGTAGTTTGCCGGGTTTACGCACAAGAATAAAAGGTAAACCAAGCGCAACCGCGACAGGCGCACCGAAAATAAATCCACGAGACTCAGTTCCAATAATTTTAGTAATACCTTGATTTTTAAATTGCTCTGCAATTAAATTCACCGTGGCACAAAAGGCTTCAGGTACTTCAGTCAGGCTCGTGATATCACGGAATAAAATCCCTTCTTTTGGATAATTCGGGATAGATTTAATGGAATTTTTAATCAGTTCTAATTGTTTATTCATAATTAAAAGTCAAAGTGAGGTCAGAATTAGCGCTTTTTTTAAAGCGATTTTAACCTTGGTTAATTAGGCTTGAATCTTATCACAATTAGCGATAAATATCTTCCCCGTTTTTACGGGTTTTTAAGAGCTGTAAAATCCAAACATATTGTTTCGGATCCGGCGTAACAAAACTTTCTATTTCTGTATTCATTGCACGTGCGGATAATACAGGATCATCCGGTAAAGCCATTGGCGGATGAATTTCCATTTCATATTTTCCACGTTCGGCGTTATAGCGTGGGAACATAGGAATCACCACGGCTTTCGATAGTTTCGCCAACTTATTTAACCCGGGTAAAGTCGCTTTGTAAGTAGCAAAAAAATCCACAAATTCACTGGCTTCTTCACCAAAATCTTCATCGGGCAAGTAATATCCCATATCGCCACTTCTCACCATCGAAATAAAGGGTTTAATACCATTTTGACGTGCGTGCATTTTGCCACCGAAGCGTTCCCGTACCGCTGTCCATAACCAGTCAATTAAAGGATCGCGTTGTGGGTTAAACATTGAGGTCATTGGCATACCGTGCGTATGCAAAATGATCCCCGAAGCATCAATTGCCCAGCCATGTGGCACCATTAAAATAATATTTATCCCAGTGGCTTTTGCCTGCTGAATATGTTCAATACCAATAAATTCACTACGACTTTGTAAGCGTTTTTTAGAACGCACCGCAATTTCACCAAATCCCAACAAGACCTGCGCGGCACATTGGTACATTTCCACAATCGTTTGTTCGCGTTTTTCTTCTGACCAATGAGGAAAACATTCGCGTAAGTTAATTTCAGCACGACGGCGAGAACGCGATTGACGCTTAGCGATTAACCGACCAATTGTAGCAGCCATAGCATCTCTAAGGCGAAATGGGATAAAGGCAAAAATAATTAAAAGTCCGACAGCAAGCCAAATTCCCCAAAACTTAGGGCGTAAAAAAGACCATAAAAAACGAGGTTCATACCCCACTTGCCATGTATAACGTTTACTTCTTTCTTCAGACATTAATGAAACCAACCTTGTTCGTATGCCATTTTTGCTGTCATTAAAAATGACATCATGACCACCATTGGACGGATCAATGTTTTACCTTTACTTAATACCATTTTAGCACCGAAATGCGCGCCA
Organism: uncultured Actinobacillus sp.; assembly: GCF_945915845.1. Taxonomy (GTDB): domain Bacteria; phylum Pseudomonadota; class Gammaproteobacteria; order Enterobacterales; family Pasteurellaceae; genus Exercitatus. The sequence goes on from NZ_CAMEFX010000020.1 coordinate 8,537, forward strand.
AGTACCTGTCCACATAACATAGCCAGCCCAACCGTCCACATAATTTGCCCACCAATTAAAAAACAAATCAAAGAGGCAATATTTGAGGTAAAATTCAGTACCTTAGCATGAGCTGTGGCTTTGGTTAAATTAAAACCTAACAAGGTGATAAACACTAAACTTAAAATCGAGCCTGTCCCCGGACCAAAAAAGCCATCATAAAACCCTATAGTAAATGCTGCCGTTACCGCAAATAGCACTAAGCTCAAACGTTGACGCCGATCTTCATCACCCAATTGCGGCGTGAATAAAAAATACAAACCGATTGCCAGAACTAAAAACGGAATGGCTTTTTTAATCAACGTGCTATCGACCATTTGAATGAGCACCGTACCAATCACCGCACCAATAAAGGTACAAAGCAAAACAAACCACATTTGGCGCAGATCGACTGCTTTTTGGCGAATAAAATATAAACTTGCTGAAAAAGATCCGCCGCAAGCCTGTAATTTATTTGTCCCTAACGCCATGGCTGGGGGCATACCTGTCATCAATAGTGCAGGAATGGTAATTAAGCCACCGCCACCTGCTAAGGCATCAATAAAGCCGGCCACGGCAGCTACGGCAAATAATATTAAGATCAATTCAACACTGATTTCCATTGTGCTGTCCTTTATTTATTTTTTTGTGATGAAATGACTTGTTGGCACATAAAATGTTCTGGTGCAGGTGTTTTCTTCACCGTGGTACTTGGTGCTTTAGGTTCAAACCAAGAATACAACTCGTCACCACAACCATCCCCCATGGGGACAGGATCTTGAGATTCACAGTAAGAGGCCCCCTCAGGACATTCTAAGCGTACATGAAAATGACTATCATGCCCCCACCATGGTCGAATTTTGCGTAACCAATGACGATCTGCTTGTTCTGTTTGACAAAGTTTCAATTTAATAGCCGGATTCACAAAAATACGTGTTACTTGCGGATCTTGTGCGGCTAATTTTATTAAATTGAAATGGTGGCTATTCCAAATTTTTTCATCCACGCGTTGCGTTGCACGATTGACTACAAGCAACCCTTTGCCGTCTGAGTTTTCAGCATCTACTGCCGACATTTCCCCCATGCGCAACCAAATATCAACATCCAATCCCATTTGATGACTCGCATGCCCCGTTAAAAATCGCCCACCGGCCGGCATAGAGATATCACCAATTAACATACTAGGCATACCGGCTTCTTTGACTTTTTTGCCTAAGCGTTTTAAATAATTAATTACATCAGGATGACCATAATAACGATTTTTATTCATACGAATAACCTGATAGCCCTCACCTTTTGCCGGCATAGCTTCTGCACTTAAAATACACCCATTACTATAGGAACCGATAGGTTCTGCTTCACCATTTTGACTGGCTATAGGAGAACGAATTGCCTGCCAATCTGCCGGGGCAGCGATAACAGGCTGAGACATAAAAAGAGTAAAAAAAACAACCGCACTTAAACTTTTCATCATATTCTTCTTGTCAGTTTTAGGATCTATTTACATTGCGCTTTAAATCGCAATAGATGATCTAACAATACGATAGCAACCATCGCTTCTGCAATAGGCACTGCACGAATACCCACACAAGGATCATGACGACCTTTTGTAATTAACTCTACCGGTTCGTTGTTGAGGTTCACTGTACGCCCCGGAATCGTAATACTTGAAGTGGGTTTTAAGGCAATGGTCGCAATAATAGGTTGACCATTACTAATACCACCCAAAATTCCCCCGGCATGATTTGAGAGAAATCCCTCAGGTGTCATTTCATCACGATGTTCAGTCCCTTTTTGGGCGACCACATCAAAACCATCACCAATTTCCACCGCTTTTACCGCATTAATGCCCATTAAGGCATGAGCCAGATCCGCATCTAAGCGATCGAAAACAGGTTCACCTAAACCGACAGGCACATTCTCCGCCACTACGGTTAATTTTGCGCCAATAGAATTCCCTTCTTTTTTCAATGCGCGAATTAAATCATCAAATTTTTCCACCGCACTAGGATCCGGACAAAAGAATGGGTTGTTCGCCACTTGTCCCCAATCAATTTTCGTGACATCTGCCACTGTTTGTGGATCGATTTTGACATGACCGATTTGGCTCAAATACCCGCGCACCTCAATACCAAATTGTTCGCGTAAATATTTTTTCGCAATCGCCCCTGCCGCAACACGCATAGCCGTTTCACGAGCAGACGAACGACCACCACCGCGATAATCACGAATGCCATATTTTTGTTGATAAGTATAGTCCGCATGGCCTGGGCGGAATTTATCCATAATATCGCCATAATCTTTCGAACGCTGATCGGCATTTTTGATGATTAAACCAATACTGGTACCTGTCGTTTTACCTTCAAAAACCCCTGACAAAATCTGTACCTCATCATCTTCACGTCTAGGGGTGGTAAATTGTGAAGTGCCGGGTTTACGGCGATCCAAATCAGGTTGAATATCCGCTTCTGTTAACGCCATATTAGGCGGCACACCGTCAACAATACAACCTAACGCAATTCCATGTGATTCACCAAAAGTTGTTACACGAAAAAGTTGTCCAATGCTATTTCCTGCCATGTTCTATCCTTATGCTAATTTTTCCGAACCCACTTTAAATTCTTCTTGGGTTACAGTGTTTTTAATAAATACGTCTAATTGATTGAACGCAATTTCAATATTGTGTTCAGCAAATAACTCATTAATTCGGCGATTAAGCGCATCAATGGTCCGTGTTCGATCGGAAATTTGTCCCACATAAACGCGCAATTCATGATCCAGTGTGCTTGCCCCAAAGGTCAAGAAGTAAGCGGCCGGCGCAGGATCTTTTAACACTTTCTCATTTTCCGCCGCAGCTTGTAACAACAAACGTTTCGTTAATTCTAAATCTGAACCATAAGCCACACCAACGCGAATCACTAAACGCGTCATTGAACTGGTTAATGCCCAATTCACAATGCGTTCTGTCACAAACGCTTTATTTGGCACAATCACTTCTTTTTTATCAAAATCCAACAAAGTTGTGGCACGAATCTGAATTTTTGAAATTGTCCCTGTAAATTCGCCAATGGTCACTTGGTCACCAATACGTACAGGACGCTCAAATAAAATAATAATGCCCGAAACAAAGTTTGCAAAGATTTCTTGCATACCGAAACCCAAACCAACAGAAAGGGCGGCAAATAACCACTGCAATTTTGACCACGACATCCCTAAAGAACCAAAGGCAAACATACCGCCGAGCGCAATAATACCGTAAGTCAATAAGGTTGTAATGGTATAAGGGGTTCCTTGTGAAAGTTTTACATTGGAAAAAACAAGAACCTCCAACACCCCACCAATATTTCGCACCAGTACCACGGTAACGGTCAAAATAATAATGGCTATCAGTAAGTTCAGCAATGTCACCGCTTCCATAGTGGTGCCGGCATCAGTGGTCACACTTTGTTGCCACAAGGTAATGCCATCCAAATAAAAGGCAACCGTTAACAAATCAGCCCAAACCCAATATAGCATAACAAACAAACCGATCCACAGCACAAAATCCACCATGCGAAGCACTTGGGCTTTAACATCATTGATTGTCAAACTTTCATTTTGATGTTGCAATTCTTTAACAATTTCAACCGCGCTTTCATCTTTGTCTGCGTCTTTTTCTGCCTCCACTTTAGCCTGTAATTGTTCACGTTTTTCACGCAAACGTTTTGCGGCTAAGCGACGTGCTGAAACTTCAAATCCACGATAAACCAAAGCACGTAAAATAATCCATGTAGTAATCGCAAAATAAGTGGCGACGAAATGCTCAATTAACACTAACGCGGTGTAATAGTAACCACTCAAAATTAAAATAATTAAGGCAATGGGTACAAATAACAAAATAATCCGCAATATGCTCAGCATAAAGCTGCTTTTTTTCGCGACACCTTGATATTTTTCAATGGCCTTACGCATTTCAGGTGTAACCATAAAAATCATCAACAACAGCATCCCCACTGCCATTAACTGACCAATTATATCGTAAGCCACCCCTGATTCTAGATGGGTAAAAATAGATGCATTTAACATTAACGCCAAAATCCAACCTGATTTTTTCAAAATTCGGCGGAAATTTTCGTTACTTTCTTTTGGCATTTTAAAATGACGGTAAGCAATGCCGTTCGGTCGTAACAACGCCATCATAAAAGCAAAATACCACCAGTAACCGGCCATTTGCAGCCCCCAACGCCATACAGTAGTCGGTTCTTGAAAGCAGATATAAGTAATAACAATAAATACCGCTAAGAAAATAAAGGTTGTCGGCAAGCTTAAAATCAACGTCCAAAAGATCGCCGTAGGCGTATGCCACTGGCTTTCTGTCTCTAAGCTTTTCATTTGATTGTTAATATCAGTAAGACGTTTTTTGATCTTTTCTTTTTGGCGCGAAATCAACCAAGTCAGAACAAGTAATCCGCCCACAAGAAAGATAGCTAAGGGTAAATTATCACGCCAATTTGAAAAATCAAATTGATTCGCAATGATACGGATTTGCCAACCAACACGAGCTGGCAAATCTTCTACCCATTTCAAACTCATTTCATCGTTACTTTTCACCCAGAAACTTTGTTGCTGCAATTTACTTTGTAGGGTATCACTGATGGTTTGTACTTGTTGCTGATTAAGCTCGATATTGATAGCTAAATTAAGCTGATCATTCATCATCTTAACCGAATCAGTCAGCATTTTATTACGTTCTTGCAAAATTGAAGTCAATTGCGACTTTTCTTTTGTGGTAAAAGTCACCTTATCTGATTTTTCAAGATTGGTGATATAAGCATCAATATCGGTCAGCTTATCCTTAAATTCTGTCACATCAAAAATCTTCACACGCAAATCTGAGATCTGTTTTGACAACCCTTTGACCATTTCATCTTGTGGAAGAAGCTGTTTCTGCTTATTAATGATGCGCGAAAGTACCAATGTTCCTTGCAATGCGCTAATTTGCTCTTCGATGGTACGCTGAGTTTGCTGTAAATTATCAAGTGCTGTTTTAATCCGTAGATTATCCTGAGAAAGTGCATTTAATTGTGTGGTTTGCTCTACCAAACTCTCGGATATACGCGTATTAAAGGCTAATTCTCGTTGAATACTTGGGTTTGTGGTTTCAGCATTCTGTTGAACTTCTGTTGCTTGCTTGGCTTGATTTTGACTTTCTGCTAATTTTTGGTTGTTAATCACCGTTTGTAATGCCGCAAGCTCTTGTTGTGCTTGACTTTGCGCCAAATTTTTCTCGTCCACTTGACTCGCATAAAGCGAAGTCAACTGATCATTAGCAGACAAGGCTAATTGATTATATGCATTATTCGCCCCCAAATACTCTAGCTCAACTTGCAGTTTCGTTTTTAGCGATGGGGTTGAAGTTGTAGCGGTTAACGCCGTATTAATTTCTTGTGTTCTAGTGGCATTAGCCGTTAACGCAGCTTGAACGCGTTCAGGTAAGCTTTTTTGACTGGATAACTGCCCATTAAGTGCGGTTAAATTTTCTTGTATTTTGAGCAAAGCATCTTGTGTCTCAAGCAATTTTTCTTGTAACTCATTGAGTGCCAACTTAGTTAGCTCAGCCTGTAACTGCTCAGGGGATTTTTCACGTTTTTTTAAACGCTCCAAATTTTCTTGGCTCGCTTTCAGTTGAGCCGGGGCATTCGCAATAGCTTTGTTTAGTGCATCTGTTTCATTTTTTTGCTTGGTGATTGAATCCAATAAGGCTAATGTGTCTTCATAATTCTTGACTATTGCCTTATTTGAATCACTTTGCTCTGCTTTTTTTGCTTTATCCAATTCTGTTTGGATGGTTTTCACTGACGGTAAATCCGCTGCTACCGCAGTGATTGAGACAGCAAAAATCAAACTTAACAATAAAAATATCGTTCGCATTCTATTTACCTATATACTGTGTTACTTGTTGTATTAACTCATGGCGCGAAATTTTAATCTGCCCACCATCCTGTTTTTGCAACGGGAAATAAGCCACCGGTTGCTTAAATTTCTCTATTTTACCAGACAACCAAATGCGTAAATTTTCCACCGCACTTTCATTAAAGTCCGTTAGAAATTCCACAAATGCAACCGGACGCTGACCAAATTCTTGGTCATCTTTTGGGACGACATAAACTTGGTTAACATGATGATGTTGAAGTAAAAGTGTTTCAATTTCTTCAGGTTGAATATTCTCACCACCGGAAATAAACATATTATCCTTTCGGCCATGAATGAGTAAATTCTCTCCGTCCCATTCAGCTAAATCTTTTGTTTGGAACCAACCTTGATCATTAACAAAAGGTTTTCGTTTGCCATCGACAAAATAACCTCGTCCCATACCTGCGCCACGTAACCAAATTTCGTCATCAACAATTCTAAATTCTCGCCCGAGCAAAGGTTTGCCCACGCCTAATTTGCCATCACATTTTTTGGCAAATACCGTGGATGCCATTTCAGTCATGCCGTAGCCCACATAAACCTGAATACCACAAGCAAGCAATTTTTGTGTTAACTCGGGCGCGATTGCTGTTCCACCCAATAAAATCGCTTGAATCGCTACCGCACTTTTATCTTTATGTTCAATCAATTCAAGCAAACGCCATGCCTGTGTGGGAACTAAAGAAAGATGTGAAGCTTGTAAACAATCCTCATAAAAATTCTGGCTTGGTAAATGCAACTCCGCGCCTTGTAATAGCCAACGCCACACAATACCTTGACCTGAAACATGGTATAACGGCAACGATAACAACCATGAACTTTGAGCATTAAAATCCATCAATTCACAAACACCCTTGGCATTTTCAAGATGAGCAGAAATATCATGAATCACGGCTTTAGGTAATCCCGTTGAGCCCGATGTCAATGTAAAGGTTCTCGCATACTCAACGGCAATATTGACCGGATTTAATTCAACATCATCCGATTTTGTCCCCTCCTTAAAGGTCATCACAGGAATACTGATTCGTTCTCCTGAGAAAAAAGGAACAAATTCAGGTTGTTCATGAGATAAATCAATCAACAATTCTACTTGATTAGCCAGGCAAAGTGCGGTGGATTTTTCCCGAGAAAACGCCGGATTTAACCCCAATACGCGCATCCCCAAAGAAAGCGCAGCCAAATAGAAAGTGATGTAATCAAGATGATTTCGACCTTGAATTGCAATAATCGATGTTAACCCAACGCCATTTTCACGCAATTTTACAGCATGCGTTGAAATAAGCTGATTCAGCTCTTCCCAAGTAAAAACAGCGCCCTGCGAAAAATCTCGCAAGGCGATGTCATGAGGTTGCGTTCTCGCGTATTGTTGCCAAATAAACATATTAATTTATAACAAAATAGTCACGAACATGATCAATTAGACTTTCCGGCAAGTGCATTTCACGCATCACACCTTCAAGCATAATCATTTTGCGTCCGCTGTTGTTGTTGGTAATCACCCAATACGGTGTATCAGGAATTTGTTTCGGTTTTGTATGATTTCCTGAAGCCAATAATGTCGCTTCATCTCGGGCAAAATAGACTCGAGTTCGCCCCTGAACTTGTTCGCTTTCAATTGCCACGGCAAAACTTTCCGGATTAGTTCGGTAAAGCGCGGTCAAAATACTTAAAAATCGCACTACCGCTTTGGTTTCCTCTTGAAATGAAGCAGAATCCAATAAATTTTGTACTTTTTCTGTTAATTTTTGAATCGCCTGCTCCGGCTGTTTTTTTGAAGTAGATTTTGTGACTTCGGTTGAAACAGACGTTGGGGCGGAAATAATGGCATTTTTTTCTGCACTCTCACGTTGAGGTTGTTTAATATTTTCTGAGGCAGAAAGCGACAACTGTAAATCCAGTGAGTTTGAATTCAAACTAGAGGCAGATAAATTTAAAAGTCGGCGTAAAATATCAGAAGCACTTTCTCCGATTGATTGAGTTTTGCTTGCAATAAATTGATACAGTTCTTCATCCACTTCAATAATTTTCATTTTATTCCCCTTTTCTACTTGATCTGCCACAAGATTTTTCGCATTATACCCACATATTTTGAAAAACGCTATTAAAAAATACAGTATATTATGACTTTAAATTATCAGTTCCAACCGTCAGAACAAGGCTCATCAAAACCCACTTTAGTTTTTTTACACGGGCTTTTTGGCGATTTAAATAATCTCGGTGTCATTGCTCGTGCATTTAGTGAGCAATACTCTATTTTACGCGTTGATCTTCGTAACCATGGGCAAAGTTTTCATTGTGATGAAATGAATTATTCCCTTATGGCGCAAGATCTTATTGAATTACTGACACATTTATCCATTCATCAGGCAATTCTTATCGGTCATTCCATGGGTGGAAAAACAGCAATGACCGCCGCCGCACTGCGCCCTGATTTAGTGGATAAGTTAGTGGTTATTGATATTGCACCGGTGGATTACAACATTGCGCGTTCTCACAATGAACACGCGCAAGAATTTGTCGCGCTTTATGCAGTAAAACAAGCCAATTGCCAAACACGTCAAGAAGCTAAACCCATTTTAGAAAAATACATCAAAGAACCTGCCACTATCCAATTTTTACTCAAGGCATTTGATGCACAACAACAAGATAAAACACGTTTTAATTTAACCGCACTTGAGCAAAATTATTCTCATCTTATGGGCTGGAATTCGCTGTATTACGATAAACCAACCTTATTTATTAAAGGCGGGCAATCCGATTACATTTTAACGGATTACACAGCACAAATTCTTCGCCAATTCCCCAAAGCCACTTCTTTCACAATAGAAAGCGCGCAACACTGGGTTCATGCAGAAAAACCAGAGCTTGTTATTCGCGCGATAACAAGATTTCTTCAATCAAATTAATCATGGTTTAGTGTTTTAATCAAAAGGGAATTATGCTATAGTTCAGGCGAATTTTTTAAATCGGAAAATCATTCTCACCATAAGAATGATTAGCAAATGTATCAATGAATTTGAAATATGGCAAAACAAGACTTAGATTGCATTACATTAGATCTGTTTGCTGATGAACGCCGCGTAGGGCGACCAAAATCAAATCCGTTGAGTCGAGAACAACAAATTCGCATTAATAAGCGTAATCAACTTCGCCGTGATCGCGCCTGTGGATTAAAGCGGATTGAATTGAAGTTACATACGCATTTAGTTCGGCAATTAGAAGAACGCGCGATACGACAAGGGCTCAGCCGAGCTGAACTCATTGAAAATATCTTACAAACTCATTTAAATATTCAATCAAAATAGGACAAAAAAATGGCTATCGTTGGTTTATTTTATGGTAGCGATACAGGTAATACTGAAAACATCGCGAAAATGATCCAAAAACAATTAGGTAATGAATTAGTTGACATTCGTGACATCGCTAAAAGCACAAAAGAAGATATCGAAGGCTACGATTTCTTATTATTCGGCATCCCGACTTGGTATTATGGTGAAGCTCAAGCGGACTGGGACGATTTCTTCCCTACTTTAGAAGGCATTGATTTCACAGACAAATTAGTAGCTATTTTTGGTTGCGGTGACCAAGAAGACTATGCCGATTATTTCTGCGATGCCATGGGAACCGTTCGCGATATCGTTGAAGCACGCGGTGCTATCATTGTGGGTCAAACTTCAACAGAAGGCTATACCTTTGAAGCATCAAAAGCACTCAATGATGAGAATACATTCGTAGGTTTATGTATCGATGAAGATCGCCAACCTGAATTAACTTCAGCACGTGTTGAAAACTGGGTTAAACAAATTTACGATGAAATGTGTTTAGCTGAACTTGCATAAGGAGCTGGCAATGTCAGAAGAAAACATCAAGTTACTGAAAAAAGCGGGGTTAAAGATTACTGAACCACGCCTAACCATTTTGGCATTGATGCAAGAAAATCACATGCAACATTTTTCAGCGGAAGATGTGTACAAATTGCTGCTCAGCAAAGGGGAAGAAATTGGTTTAGCCACTGTCTATCGTGTTCTAAATCAATTTGACGAAGCCAAAATCTTGATGCGTCATAATTTTGAAGGCAATAAATCTGTTTTTGAATTAGCCCCTACCGAACATCATGATCACATCATTTGTATCGATTGCGGTAAGGTTTTTGAGTTCAACGATAAAGTTATCGAAGATCGCCAAAAAGAAATCAGTAAAGAGCATGGTATTCAATTAGAGACTCATAGCTTGTACTTATATGGTAAATGTACTGATATCGAAAAATGCGATAAATAATCAGTATAGTGATTAAAAATAAAGGACTAAATTTTGTGTTTTGCAAGGTTTAGTCCTTTTAGTTTGAAACCCAAAAAAGATTTCAATTCCCCCGCTCAACAACTTAACTTGCTCATTTACCCGCAATGTCACTTCATCAATCCCATTCTCGCATTTTATTCTCACATCAAAACCACAAGAATAAATTAAAAGAAAAATATTTTATTTTGAAATATTTTTCTTATTTTGTGATCTATATCACAGTTATTGTTCTCATTTTAAATTACCATTACCGCCAATGATTAAGTATTACTCATTCATTAATGAATTAATCAGAGACAAATTCTTTCAAACTGAAACTTATGAGGTTGTATTATGGAATACATCACACATGGCGCGGAATGGTTCATTGGACTGTTTCAAAAAGGTGGCGAAACCTTTGTCGGAATGATAATGGGGATCTTGCCATTACTTATCTCACTTCTCGTTGTTATGAATGCCTTGATTAAATTTGTTGGTCAAGAACGTATTGAACGCCTAGCACAACGTAGTGCGGGTAACCCTATCTCTCGTTATTTGATTTTACCTGTTATCGGCACATTCGTTTTTTGTAATCCGATGACATTAAGTCTTGGTCGTTTTTTACCTGAGTATTACAAACCAAGTTACTACGCGGCTGCATCTTATAGCTGCCATAGCATGAACGGCTTATTCCCACATATTAATCCAGGTGAATTATTTGTTTACCTTGGTATTGCAAATGGGCTAACCACTTTAGGCTTACCTCTTGGTCCACTTGCAGTGAGCTATCTATTAGTGGGTATGGTGACCAATTTCTTCCGTGGTTGGATTACTGACTTTACCACTGCATTCTTTGAAAAACGCATGGGTATTACCTTAGATCGAACTGTTAATTTAAGTAAATAATTCAGTGTGGCGTTGAGCCAAGATAAAGAAATTTGAGCATTGGCTCAACTTAAGCAGGAGTAACAAATTATGACAAAATCCATTTATATTGAAAAAGGTAATGGTGGTTGGGGTGGTCCTTTAACATTACCAATTATTGAAGGAAAAAAAATTCTTTATATGACTGCAGGCACTCGTCCAAGTATTGTTGACAAACTGGTGGAATTGACTGGATGGGAAGCGGTAGATGGTTTCAAAAATGGCGAACCTGAAGCAGAAGAAATCGGTATTGCGATCATTGATTGCGGAGGTGTATTACGTTGTGGTTTATATCCAAAACGCCGTATTCCAACAATTAATATTCATGCTACAGGAAAATCAGGTCCGCTTGCGGAATTTATTGTGGAAGATATTTATGTTTCTGCAGTAAAAGACAACAACATCAAATTGATTGATGCAGATATTCCCCTTTCAGAACCTGCGTCAGCACCTAAAGTGGAAAAAAGTGCGGTCAAAGATTACGACAGTTCGAAAAAAATTACTGAACAAAGTGATGGTTTGCTTGCGCGTATTGGTATGGGAATGGGGTCTATCGTTGCCGTATTTTTCCAAGCGGGGCGAGACACTATTGATACCGTATTAAAAACCATTCTGCCATTTATGGCATTCGTTTCCGCATTAATCGGGATCATCATCGCATCAGGCTTAGGTGACTGGATTGCACATGGTTTAACGCCACTTGCTAGCAGCCCTATTGGGTTAGTGACACTGGCTCTTATCTGCTCATTCCCATTACTTTCTCCATTCTTAGGGCCAGGTGCAGTCATTGCTCAAGTCATTGGTGTGCTTGTAGGAGTTCAAATTGGTTTAGGCAATATTCCGCCTGCTCTTGCGCTGCCAGCATTATTTGCCATTAATGCTCAAGCCGCTTGTGACTTCATACCGGTAGGTCTTTCTATGGCGGAAGCTAAACAAGATACTGTTCGCGTCGGTGTACCTTCTGTATTAGTGAGCCGTTTCTTAACAGGCGCGCCAACCGTATTGGTAGCTTGGGCGGTATCTGCCTTTATTTATCAATAAATAACAAGGTGGGCTTGCTCGCCCACCCATTCTAGAAGTAATAAGGAAAGCGAAAATGACAATTCTTTATCAAACTCAATTTACTAAAGTAGGCAATTTCGCACGCGATGCACTGGCGGAAAATATGTTGATCACCTTTAAACAAGGTGCACCTGCTGATTTAGAAGATTACTGCTTTATTCATAGCCACGGTGAACTTACCTCGGATTTACAAGTAGGCGATATTGCCGAATTTGATGGTGTCACTTATCCCATTACAGCGGTTGGCGACGTAGCAAGCTTTAATTTGAAAGAACTGGGCCATGTCACTTGGCGATTTGATGGCGCAACCACGGCTGAATACCCAGGAACGATTCACGTACTTGGTGAAATACCAAGTGCAGTCAAAGAAAATAGCGTTTTGAAAATTAAACGTGCTGAATGATAGATTTTTATAAATTGAAAGGAAAATATTATGAATGATGTAAAAAAAGTTGCCGTTGTTGTTGGCGGTGGTCAAACCCTTGGTGCATTTTTATCGGAAGGACTTGCAGAAGCAGGTTACCGCGTCGTGGTAGCGGATTTAAATGGTGAAAATGCGAATAATGTTGCCGATACGATTAATCGTAAATATGGTAACGATAATGCCTTGGGGGTTCAAGTTGATGCCACAAATGAAACTAGCGTAGAAGCTTTAGCCAAAGCCACAGATGATAAATTTGGGCGAGTTGATTTGCTGGTTTATAGTGCAGGGACAGCAAAAGCCTCCCCGATTTGGGATTTTGAATTAAAAGATTTTAATGTGTCAGTCAATGTCAATTTAGTGGGGTATTTCTTGTCAGCCAAACACTTCTCCCGCTTGATGATCCGTGATGGAATAAAAGGTCGGATTATTCAAATTAACTCAAAATCAGGTAAAGTGGGTAGCAAATATAACTCAGGTTATAGTGCGGCAAAATTTGGTGGTGTCGGTTTAACACAATCTTTAGCATTGGACTTAGCGGATAAAGGCATTACCGTTCATTCCTTAATGTTAGGGAATTTATTAAAATCACCGATGTTCCAATCATTAATTCCGCAATACGCAGCCAAATTGGGTATTCCTGAAAGCGAAGTGGAACAAGTTTATATCGACAAAGTGCCGCTCAAACGCGGTTGTGATTACCAAGACGTGTTAAATGTTTTAAAATTCTATGCCAGTGAAGACGCCTCCTATTGTACGGGGCAATCGATTAATATTACTGGCGGTCAAGTGATGTTTTAATTAATATCGTTGGGCGGATAATCTCTTCCGCCCGATTTATTCTGGAGAATAGTAATGGAACTCTACTTAGATACGGCTGATGTCAAAATCATTGAAAAATTTCACCGCACTTTACCGTTATCGGGGGTGACAACCAATCCTAGCATTATTGCTAAATCAAAACGTGAAATTTTTGACGTATTAAGCGACATTCAAGCCATTTTGGGTGAAGATAAACAACTTTTTGCACAAACTATGGGGCGTTCTGAAAAACAAATCATTGCTGACGCATTGGCGCTCCGTGAGCGTTTCCCCAATATTATTATTAAAGTCCCCGTTATTCCGGAAGGATTAGCTGCCATTAAAGCACTTTCAACCTTAGGTATTCCTACTTTAGGGACTGCCGTGTATGGCGCGGCACAAGGTTTTTTAGCCGCATTAGCCGGAGCAAAATATATTGCACCTTATGTCAATCGTATTGATGCGCAAGGCGGTAATGGGATTGAAACGGTCTCTGAGTTACAAACCTTACTGACACAACATCAGGTTAATGCCAAAGTTTGTGCCGCTAGTTTTCGCACTCCACGTCAGGCATTAGATTGTTTATTAATTGGCTGTGGTTCGATTACCATTCCACCCGATGTGGCTGAGTCATTTTTAAGCGATCCTGCTGTCTTTGCTGCTGTAGATCAATTTGAAATGGACTGGAAAAGCACTTTTGGGCGCCAGAGTTTAGTTTAAATGTCATTAACAAAACTTAGTTCAATGATACCTTGTTTCATTTTGTGCGAATTAGCACTAATTTTTTCTTTTAACTTGTGAGATAATCTATGTCAAATGCAACAAATGTTTTTATTCTTTTAGCTATCATCGCTTGGGTACTACAAATTATACTGGGGTGGTGGCAAGTTAATCGTTTTAATCAAGCGTTTATGTTGCTGAGTAAGCAAGGAAATGTGGGGATAGGTCGAACTAAAGGACGGTTTAAAGCCAAAGTTGTCATTGCACTTGCTTTTAATGAGAATCACTATGTTGTCGATAATATCGTAATGAAAGGATGGACGGTATTTTCAAAGCCGCAATCTATACCCGAATTAAATGGTTTGCATTATGATGAAATCGATCCGCAAGTGATTTTTCCGATGAATAAAAATGCGCAAGAAGCCCTTGCCGAAGCCATTCAAGTAAAATAATTTTGCAATGAAACCAAGAGAACGCCAACAAGCTATTTTAGATTATCTACAAATTCATGGGCGAACGCCTGTGGAACAACTTGCGGAACATTTTCAAACTACGGGAACCACTATCCGTAAAGATCTCACTGCATTAGAAAATGAGAATAAAGTGCTACGAACCTATGGTAGTGTCGTACTTACTCAAACCGGTGATGATATTGATTTACCCATTACAAATAAAACTACCATCAATGCTGCTGCAAAAATAAAAATTGGCAAGGCGGCGGCTGATTTGATTCAGAATGGTGATTCCATCATTATGGATCAAGGCAGTACGGTTCTTCAAATGGTACCTAATCTCGCTCAGTTCGAAAACCTGACAATTATGACCAATAGTTTGCATATTATTAATGCGTTGACATCATTGAATACGGATTTTGAACTGTTAATGTGTGGTGGAACCTATCGATCTAAATCAGGTTCTTTTCATGGGATCTTGGCAGAAAGTGCGGTAGAAAAATTTAGTTTTGATAAATTATTCATTGGTACCGATGGATTTGATTTAAATGTCGGTTTAACAACATTTAATGAAGTCCACGGCGTAAGTAAAGCAATGTGTCATGCAGCCCGTGAGATTATTGTTTTAACCGATTCAACAAAATTCAATCGCCGCAGTCCGAATATTGTCTGTCCTTTGGAAAAAATCACCACTGTCATTACAGATAGCAACATTAAAGAGGATATCCATCAAGCTCTAATGGCTAAAGGTATTCAGGTAATTATTGCCTAATGGTAATCAAAAGGCATAGCAGACCTAACATCTACTATGTCTTTTTTCATAGGTATTAATTCTGGTTTCTTAAGGTATGTCGATATTTTAAATGTATCGTAATAAATAGAAGCATTGCCGTAATACCAATTAATGAACCAACAAAACCAATATATTGTAGGCCTAAATGTTGCATCACTTGGTTGCCAATTAAAGCCCCTCCGCCAATACCAATGTTATAAATGCCAGAGAAAATGGCTGTCGCCACATCGGTTGCATCAGGTGCCAGTTGCAATACGCGCATTTGCAAACCTAATGTCATGGCTGAAATACCAATTCCCCAAATAAACACCAAGAAGAACATCGCTAAACTGTAATCGCTCATGATATAAAGCAAACACAAGGCACCGGCAATAATACCCGAAGCGACAGTGATAAATTTCGCAGGGAAAAAACGGTAAATCCGTCCAAATAAAAAACTTGCGGCAAAACCGGCTAATCCAAAAATGAGTAACACAGCTGTTGCCGTATTTTCGCCCATATTGCTAATATTCTTAACAAATGGTTCGATATAACTATAGGCAGTAAAATGAGCTGAAACAATGATCATTGTGACCAAATAAATACCAAGCAATAAAGGGCGTTTTGCTAAAAGCGGTAAACTCGATAAAGAACCTGCATTTTTACTTGGCAAATGAGGCAATAATTTGGCGAGGATTAACATAATGATGAATGCTGCACCACCAATTACCGCAAAAGTCGCACGCCAGCCTAACCACTGACCGATAATTCGCCCTAAAGGTAATCCTAATACCATTGCCATAGCTGACCCCATAGCAATCATGCCGAGTGCTTGAGTTTGTTTGCCTTTTGGTGCAACACGCATGGCAAGAGAAGCAGTAATTGCCCAAAAGACAGAATGAGCGAAAGCAATGCCCATTCGTGAAATCAATAGCACCCAATAATTCCAAGCAAATACAGACAATATATGGCTTGCAACAAAAAGTACAAATAGTTTCAAGAGTAGGCTGCGGCGTTCCAAGGTAGATGTCGCTAACATTAAAGGTAGCGAAGCCAATGAAACAATCCATGCATAAACCGTAATCATGAGTCCAACTTGTTGGACTTCCATATGAAAGCCTGTAGCAATATCAGAAAGTAGCGCCACCGGAACAAATTCTGTTGTATTAAAAATAAAAGCGGCAAATGCCATTGCCACTACCCTAAAATAACCTAAACGTTCAGCTTTTTTATGTTTTTGCATTATTTTAATTTCTCTCTAATAAATTCTTTTAATTGTTCACGAAAAGCGCGGTTAAATTTCACTTTATATTGTGGCGATTTACAATCACCAAAGAAATGCACTGGCAGCCTTAAGTTGGCATACTGTGTATCATTCAGTGAGATCTCTGAATTCACATCACATTGCCCATGAATCAGATCGATATTGCCCACACTGTGCACGACGAAACGTGGATGAATTAATTCTGTCTTTTTAATTTGAAGTCTCGTTGGTTCCCAATAAAAATGCATTGCAAGACGCTCAAACCAAGTCGTTGTTTTTTCCTGGGAAAGTTTGTCTTCATCGTAATTTATCGGTGCGTATTGGCTAATTAATTCCAATAAATTCAAACCATTTACCGTCCCATTTGTGATCTCAGCCAATATCTCACCTTGATAGGGTAAAAAATTGTTAGTGAATAATTGCACTTGGGCATCCACTTTACCTGTCACTAAAACAGGTATATTCAATGTTTCTAGCACAGCTTGTACAGAAAGTTGTTTTCCCATTAATTGGAATAAGTTCGGCGAAATAAATAAGTCTGCATTTTCCCCATTTGAGCCTATCAATTTCAAAGTACCTTCTATATTAGAACGCCAATCTATCCATCCTTCCACGTGATTAAATTGCAGCTTATTTAATGTCAAATCTGTCCGCACTTTATAATGCTGCTCAAATTGGTTTAATGTCCCATTTTGGGCGTAAATCACCAACTGCTGAGTATTAAATAAACGCTTATTCTGTAATTTCAATTCAGCCTGAAGATTGTGCCAATTTATTGCATTTGGTGTGGTAGTTAATTGGTCAATTTGCAGATTAAATTGATCATTTTCACGATTTACTGCCGAGAGTTCTACACTTATCTTGGGCCACAATGTATCCCGAGCTTCTCTATTTTTATATTGTTCAATCAATGTAGAAATTTGAGTAAGTGAAAACTGAGCCGGTTTAATAGTGCTATTGATATTTTTTAGCAACGGAATAGCCTCACGCCATAATGTTCCATTCGCTATCTTAATCATTGAGACTTCAGGTTCACCTTGCAGGACACTCCACCAATTCAGCTGAATATTCAGCCGCTCTGCATTGAGTTGATGATGCTCGTTAATGGTATATTTTACGTTTTGCAATGACAAATTTGGTAAGGGCAAAAATCCTATAGACAATTGCTCAATTTGCACAGGTTGATTATGTAAAAGTGCGGTCAATTTATCTTCTATTTTGCCTTTTTTTACCCATAAAAAAGTAAAAAAGGCTAGAGCCACCACAAGTAACCCTATGCCTAACTTTTTCATCATATTACTGATCCTGATTAATACGACTTGCTACCGCACTTTGTTGATTTTTATATTTCGCATCTTGACGTGCGTTATAAGGACGTGCCGCATATCCGCTGAGAATTTCAAAACTCAATGCACCAATAATCATATTAGGACGTAAAGCCAAAGGTAATTTACCTGAGTTATAAAACTCTAACACAATTTTCCCTTCCCAACCCGGGTCGATACGGTGCGCGGTAACATGTACCATTAAACCTAAACGCGCAAGAGAGGAACGTCCATCGAGCCAGCCAATAATATTAGCAGGCAATTTGACACTTTCCATCGTTGTTGCAAGAGCAAGTTCCCCAGGATGCAAAAAGAAAGGCTCGTTATCCCCAATAATAATTTCATCACTCATGACACGATCTAATTGTGCAGTCACTTCTTCACGCGGGCCACTTACATCAATATAAGGCGCAGAATATTCACGAAAAACACGGAAAGAATTGCCTAAGCGCAAGTCAATAGTCGCGCCATTAATTTTACTATTATCGGGACGGGGAGAAATGGTAATCACGCCATCATCTAAATATTTCTCAATATCCGTATCACATAATCTCATTGCACTCTCCTATTTGCCCAATAATTTTAAAATTTGCGCTTTTAGCATTTCAATCGCAACGCGATTTTTACCCCCACGAGGAATAATCACATCCGCATATTGTTTGCTTGGCTCAATAAATTGTAAAAACATCGGGCGAACTGTCGCACGATATTGTTCAATCACCGATTCCATAGAACGACCTCGCTCCACCATATCTCGTTGTAAACGGCGGATAAAACAAATATCTAAAGGGGTATCCACAAACACAGACATGGCCAATTCTTGACGTACACGCTCATCGGTTAGAAGCAAAATACCTTCTACAATGACAATTTTACGTGGTTCAAAATGGGTAATTTCATGGGTTCTTGTGTGTTCGGAATAGCTATAAACAGGAATATCAACTGCTTTTCCGGCTTTTAGTGCTTTCAAATGCTCAATTAATAAATCGCGATCCATTGAATTAGGATGGTCATAATTGGTTTTAGTTCGAGTTTCAAAATCCAAATGGCTTTGATCTTTGTAATAACTATCTTCCGCAATAATTCCAATATCTTCACAACCCAATTCTGCACAAAGCTCGCTATGAACGGCATGGGCAATAGAACTTTTACCTGAAGCAGACGCGCCGGTAATACCAATAATGATACAAGATGAATTTGACATAATGTGTCTCTATTTGCTTAAAATTAGGCGAAATTATAGTGGAATTTAGGGATTTTTCATAGGGTTAAGAAGCAAAGTGCGGTGAAAAACATCCGCTTTTCTCACCGCACTTGAACATTATCTACTCATATTCATCAAGCCAACTCAATAAAATGGCTTCAAGGATTTTCTCATTACTCGCTTCAGGATCATCATCAAACCCATCAAGCTCACAAATCCAACGATGCATGTCCGTAAAACGGACGGTTTTCGGGTCTAAATCAGGATCACGATCATAAAGCATTTCCGCAATTTCTTGGGCATCCGTCCATTTCATCAGTGTGCCGCCTCATTAGCATGGTTAATATTATATTTTGGAATTTCCACAACCAAGTCTTCATCACCAATGACACATTGGCAAGATAAACGACTCTCCATTTCTAATCCCCAAGCTTTATCTAGCATATCTTCTTCTTGATCGCTCGTTTCATTTAAACTGTCAAACCCTTCACGTATCACAACATGGCAAGTTGTACAGGCACAGGATCCATCACAAGCATGATGAATTTCAACCCCTGCATGGTGAGCAACATCGAGCAAATTATCTCCTGTTGCTGCATCCACAACCATGCCTTCAGGGCAAAATTCTTCATGAGGTAAAAAAACAACTTTTGGCATAACACTTTCCTATTAAAAAATTACAAATTATCCACAGATTTACCCGCTAACGCCTGACGAATAGATTTATCCATTCGGCGTGCTGCAAACTCTTGAGTAGCTTGATCAAGGTCTTTGATGCCTTGTTTAATCGCAAGCATATCCGTACCTTGTTGTCGTTGCTCTAAAGAAATTAACGCATTTTTCACCGCACTTAATTCTTCTGCATTTAATAGATCTTGATCATGATCTAACGCTGCAAGCACGGCTTCAACCACACGGCGAGCTTCTACACGCTGCTCCGCCAATAAACGGGCATCAATATCTTGCTTAGCATTTTCCATCGAGGATTTGAGCATTTGCGTAATTTCATCATCCGTTAACCCATAGGAAGGTTTAACTTGAATGGACGATTGCACCCCCGTTGATTTTTCCATCGCGGTCACGCTCAATAAACCGTCTGCATCCACTTGATAAGTCACACGAATATGTGCCGCGCCTGCTGCCATAGCTGGAATACCACGTAGCGTAAAACGCGCCAAAGAACGACAATCATCTACCATTTCGCGTTCCCCTTGTACGATATGTACAGACATCGCCGTTTGACCATCTTTAAAGGTCGTGAATTCTTGCGCGCGTGCCACTGGGATGGTGGTATTACGTGGAATAATTTTCTCAACTAAACCGCCCATGGTTTCAATTCCCAAGGATAACGGAATGACATCAAGCAACAACATTTCACTATCCGGTTTGTTACCTACTAAAATATCCGCTTGAATGGCTGCCCCTAATGCCACGACTTTATCCGGATCGATGCTAGTTAATGGGGTTTTACCAAAAAATTCGCCCACTTGCTCACGCACATAAGGTACACGGGTCGAACCGCCCACCATCACGACTTCACGCACCTCTCCGGTAGAAATCCCTGCATCTTTCAAAGCGCGGCGACAAGCTAATAATGAACGTTTTACTAACGGAGAAATTAAAGTATTAAATTCTTCACGACTGATTTCCCCTTGCCAATTTTCATAAGAAATCACCGCACTTTGATTCTCTGTTAACGCTATTTTGGTTTGTGTGGCTAATTCAATAAGTTGCCGCTTTTGCTGTTCCGTTTGTGCTTGAATACTTGATTTTTCAGCAATCCAATCTGCTAACAAATGATCAAAGTCATCACCACCTAATGCCGTATCACCGCCTGTCGCCAACACCTCAAATACGCCCTTCGATAACCGTAAAATAGAAATATCAAAGGTTCCACCACCTAAATCATAAACTGCAATCACCCCTTCTTGACCACTGTCTAAGCCATAAGCGATTGCTGCCGCTGTGGGTTCATTAAGCAAACGCAATACATTTAATCCGGCTAATTTAGCGGCATCTTTTGTACTTTGACGTTGAGCATCATCAAAATAAGCCGGTACGGTAATAACCGCACCTTGTAACTCACCGCCTAGACGCTTCTCCGCCAGTGCGGTCAATTTTTTTAGAATTTCACCGGATACTTCAATCGGGCTAACCGCGCCTTTGTTTGCCATAATCAAGGGTAAACCATTTTCCGTTTGCGCAAAGTCATAAGGCAAATTGGGGTAACGTTGTTGCACATCCATCAGGCTACGACCAATCAAACGTTTTACCGAAATAATCGTATTTTTCGGATCCTGTACGGCTAGACGACCAGCTTCATAACCTACGGTAATTTCATCACCGTAATGAACAATCGACGGCGTTAATGGTCGTTCTTGCTCGTCCAACAAAATAGTCGATTGACCACTACGCACAGCTGCCACAAGGCTATTTGTCGTCCCAAGATCAATACCAATTGCTAATTTATGTTGATGTGGTGCTGCGCTTTGTCCCGGCTCAGCGATTTGAAGTAATGCCATAATTATCTCTTTTTAAATTTCTTGTTTATGCTTTTGAATAATTTCATCAAAGGTTAAGCGATAATAATACCAATAATATTCTCTGAATGGTAAATCACTAATTGGAAGCCAAGGTTTATAGGCAGTATTAAAATGTAAAATGAGCGGTATCTCCGCCGGCCTATGAATAAACTGAGGCAAATTTTTTTTGTTATAAAGATACTCTGCCCCTACTAAGTAATTTATATTATTATTTAATTCCAACCACTTTCCTTTAAATAAAAAATTAAGAACCTCTTGATCTCCATCCCTTAATTTTTCCGAATATTTATCTGTAATATCTAATGCCTGCTGAGGAATATTTTGCTCATGCCATAATTTTGTATTAATGAGTAAAACACCTGCATTGAACATCCCCTCATTTTGAGAAAAATTTAGTGCTAAATCGTCTAAAGCGCCGGCGATAAAATAATCTGTCAGATTAATATCAAATAAAGGCGCAAGAGAGCCGTTTACAACTAAATCCGCATCTAAATAAAGCACATTTCTATCATTAATCACTTCAGATATAAAATATCTAAAATAGGTTGTTTCTGAATTGATATGTTCATAAGTTTTATATTTATCCAATTGATAATTCACTTTCACATCAAAAAGAAAAGAATCAATCTGTTTTAAAAACTGATTTACATAATCAAACCATTCAGGCGAAATATCTTTATTTAATAAATAAAAATCAATATTTTTATTATGAACACAAACTGATTTAATGGTTGTTAATACTTTATCCGCATAGCGTTCATTTGCTGCTAAAAATATTGTTTGTTTGTTTGTTTGTTTGTTTGTTTGTTTGTTTGTTTGTTTGTTTGTTTGTTTGTTTG
>NZ_CAMEFX010000021.1 GCF_945915845.1 uncultured Actinobacillus sp.
CAACTGCACCGACTGCGTTAAGTGTGAAAGACAAAGACGGTAAAGATAGCCAAATCAACGGCATTGCGTCAGCGTTAGACACGAAAGAAGTGGAAACGAAACCTACAGGTAAAGAGGGTGCGGTAGGTACAGATACGTTGGTTGATTTGACATATCCGACATTACCAGAGAATGCTACGGACGAAGAGAAAGAAGCCCATGAAGCAGCAAAAGCGAAATGGGAATCTTCAGCAGTCACTGTAGGCGATATTGCTAACATGGGCTGGATTGTGTCTGCAAGCGGTAATGAATATACCGACACAGTGAAAAATGCGAATAAAGTAGAGTTCAAAGGTGAAAACGGTATTTCTGTAACCGGTAAAACAACAGCAAACGGCGTTCGTGAGATTACCGTTTCTCTTGAAAAAGGTGAGGTAATTGGTGTTAACGAAGGTACTGTTAAGATTGACGGTAAAGACACTGATGTGGTTAAAGTTGGGGGCGAATACTTCAAGAAAGAAGATATTGATCCGACAACAGGTAAACCGAAAGAGGGTACAACCGCACTTGGCAATGACGTTGTGGGTAACAATGGTAAGAACGTTGTAAACAACGGTGACAAGTTCGTAGATGGTCATTCGGTAGCGAAAGCGATCCAAGAATCCGGCTTCACTGTGGGTAAAGAAACCGATACATCAAGTGTTGATTTCAATAACTCAGATGAGAAAGTGAACCCGAACGATGAGCTTCGTTTTGCAGACGGTAAAGGCACAACAGTGAGCACCGGTACGGTGAAAACCATCGATCCAAACGGTGAAGTTTCAACGAAAACTGTGGTGAAAGTGGATATTGACCAAGGCGATATGGACGCAGATGGCGGCAAACTCATTGACAAGATTCTTGATGATGCGGAGAAAGCCGTAGAAGAAAAACAAGCGATTGTTAAGGATTTGGCGGCTAACCCTGACAATATCAATGATTTGATCAAGGCTGCAAATGACTTGAAAGCGGCACAAGATGCTTTAGCTAAGTTAGAAGAAGCTCTTGACCCGGATACTGCAGCGGCGAGAGAGAAAGTCACCGCGGCGGAAAATGCATTGAAACAGTTGTCTAAGGAAGAAAATCCTAATGTCAATGATTTGATCAAGGCGGCTAAAGATGTTGAGGATGCACGCAATGAGCTTACAAAAGCAAAAGATGCGGCTCCGAATAAAGTCGCAACTGTGGCAGATGTGGTTGAAGCGGTTAATAGAACCGGCTTCACACTCAAAACCAGTGCAAACGGTGGCACGAAGATTTCAGGTGATGATGAGCTAATCAATCCTGCGGATACCATTGATATGGCTGCCGGTAAAAACTTGACTGTGAAGCAAGATGCTAACGGTAAAGTAACCTATGCAACAGCAGAGAATGTGAACTTCACTAGCGTTCAGTTTGGTGATAATGGTCCGAAAATTTCAGCTGATGGCAACAACATCAAAGTGGGCGATAAAGATGGTAAGCCTGTGAAGATTACCAATGTTAAAGATGGTGACATCACAAAAGACAGCACTGATGCGGTAAATGGCTCACAAATCTATGCCTTAACGGGTGGTGCGGAAACTAAGGTTGCAGATGTCACTGTGACGAATCCGAAAACCGGCGAGAAAAAAGTCATTAAGGATGTCATTGTTGATAAAGACGGCAATCCGGCATTAGTGACTTATAATGTGGATGAACGGGGTGAGTATATTCAGAACTCGGTGATCAGTGCGATCAACCATATGAATACTCAGGGTATTAAGTACTTCCATACTAGAGATGGCTCTAACCGTAATACAGATGACCAACAGTTTAATGGTGAAGACTCTCGTGCAACAGGCAAATTCTCTACAGCAATTGGTTATCAAGCACATGCGGAAGGCGATAATGCAGTTGCCTTTGGTAATAATACGGTTGCCGGCGAGCAAGGTGTGGCTATTGGTCACGGTGCAGTGGCGTCAGGTAAACAATCTATTTCGATTGGTACCGGCAATGTGGTGAGTGGTAATAACTCAGGTGCTATTGGTGGCCCTAATACAATTAAAGCAGATCGCTCTTATGCATTAGGTAATAATAACCAAGTGAATGCAGGTCAATCTGATGTGTTTGTTGTAGGTAACAACGTGAAAAACACAACCAGCAACTCTGTCTTCTTGGGTTCAAACTCAGGCTATGTGGCTGCAAGTGAAACCACTGCAGGTACAGCGGCTTTAGAAAGCCAAGTAACAGGCGGCGTGTATAACGCTTACGCAGGTGGTAAAGCTTCTGAAGTGAAAGGCGTAGTGAGCGTGGGTAATGTAAACAGCGATGGTACAATGGAAACTCGCCGTATCCAAAACGTTGCACCGGGTTTAATCTCTGAGAAGAGTACCGATGCAATTAACGGTAGCCAATTGTATAGCGTAGTGGCAAGCCAAAATGCACAAATCGGGGATATCTATAATAAGATGGACCGTGAGCATAAAGGTCTTCGTGCGGGTATCGCCAGTGCAGCCGCGCTTGCAGGTATCCCGGAAGTACACGTAGCAGGTCGTTCGATGATTGCTGCTTCGGCAAGTGCGTATAAGAGCGAGAACGCTGTCGCGGTGGGTTATTCACGTCTCTCTGATAACAGCAAAATTAAATTGAAGTTAACAGGTAGCGCGAATACACGTGGCGATGTAATGGGTACAGTGGGTGTAGGTTATATGTGGTAACCTACCTTATGAAACAGGGTAAGTCATTACCCTGTTGAATGAGTTTCGTGAACATTCCGCAATGATCCAAACGGAACGCCATTTCGTTCACATACGCCCACATAACTATGTAACAAAAGCACATTATCGCGAATGTTTTGGGGCGAAAGATATTTCGCCCCTACAGTTCATATCTAATCGATTACGTTATAGGTGTTGTCGGTGTAATCGCCATATGTCGTAGGGACAGGGTTTATCCCTGTCCGAGAACGTAAAAACGGCGTAGGATGAATGAAAAAACAACATGTAGGGGCGAAAGATATTTCGCCCCTACAGTTCATGTCTAATCGATTACGTTATAGGTGTTGTCGGTGTAATCGCCATATGTCGTAGGGACAGGGTTTATCCCTGTCCGAGAACGTAAAAACGGCGTAGGATGAATGAAAAAACAACATGTAGGGGCGAAATATCTTTCGCCCCAAACCGTTGACAAACCCTATACGAGCCGTATAGGGTTACTTAATCTGAGCCGCTCTGCGGCTCTTTTTTCAGCCCCAGCGGGGCTGGGCTTAATGAACCTAGCACGGCTCGTGCTAGGTGGTTTCCCAAAGATGAGCTTTGTCAGCAATCTGAAATATCTAAAAATATTTAAGGCTTGTTGATGTTTTTTTGCTTATAAAATAGACTATTTTATACCTAGCACGCAAAATGCGTACTAGGTTACGCATAGTTGAGTGGCTTTGCCACTCTAATTCTCAGCCCCAAAGGGGCTGATTTATGCGTAACCCAGTATGGCTCTGCCATGCTGGGATATTAAATAAACACTTATTGGTGATTTTACAGCCTCAAAACATCAACAAGTTCTACTTTCATTCGGTCAAGGGAGCCAGCTTTTGGGTTAATTGTGTCTTATATCTCCGTGCCTTACGGGCGGCGTTTTACGGCATGGCGTTGATAAAACAACAGAACGGAATTCCTAACTTGAACATCAGTTCCTCTTTCATTTACAATTCTCACCAGATATTCTGCGCGTTTTCTGTTTTTTAGGCGAGAAAATGGTTGCTATGATAATAGCCCTGTCAAATGAGTTAATATAATGAATTTAAACGAAAATTTAACACAACATACCCCAATGATGCGTCAATATTTGACCATCAAAGCTGAAAATCCCGATGTCTTGTTGTTTTATCGTATGGGGGATTTTTATGAGCTGTTTTATGATGATGCCAAAAAAGCGGCAGCATTATTGGATATTTCATTGACTAAGCGTGGGGCTTCGGCCGGTGAACCTATTCCTATGGCGGGTGTGCCTTATCATGCGGTGGAAGGTTATTTGGCGAAATTGGTACAACTGGGAGAGTCTGTGGCAATTTGCGAGCAAGTCGGTGATCCTGCCCTTGCGAAAGGGCAGCCGGTTGAACGTAAAGTGGTGCGTATTGTGACGCCGGGAACCGTGAGTGATGAAGCTTTATTGCCCGAGCGGTTGGATAATCTGTTAGCCGCGGTGTATCAAGAAAAAGAAAAATTTGGTTTGGCAACTTTGGATATGACATCCGGTCGTTTTCAAATTACTGAACCTGAAAATGAAGAAACCTTACGGGCGGAATTACAACGACTTTCTCCGGTAGAGTTACTTTATTGTGAAGATTTTGCCGCAATGGCGTTAATTGAAAATGCCAAAGGTTTGCGCCGCCGTCCTATTTGGGAATTTGAATTGGGGACGGCTGTGCAATTGCTTAATCGACAATTTGGCACCAAAGATTTAAAAGCCTTTGGGGTGGAAAAAGCGATTTTAGGGCTTTGTGCGGCAGGCTGTTTGTTGCAATATGCCAAAGAAACCCAACGGACGGCGTTGCCTCATATTCAAAGTATCTGTTTGATTGAAAATGCTGAGAATATCCAACTTGATGCTGCGACGCGGCGTAATTTAGAACTGACACAAAATTTAGCCGGTGGGACGGAAAATACCTTGGCGGCGATATTGGATAAATGTGTCACGCCAATGGGAAGCCGTTTGCTTAAACGCTGGATTCATCAACCTATTCGTCAAATTCAGAAATTACAACAACGGCAAAACACCATTAAGGCGTTGTTAGCGCAGGATTTAGTCAGCGAATTACAGCCACTTTTACAACAAGTGGGGGATATGGAGCGTATTCTTGCCCGTGTTGCTTTACGTACGGCAAGACCGCGTGATTTAACACGTTTACGCACGGCGTTAGAACAACTCCCTTGGATTCATCAGATTCTCAAAATATCGCCGGATTTCACCGCACTTTCTAGTGCGATTAGCGAATTTAGTGATCTTTTTGATTTGCTGCAACGTGCGATTATCGACACGCCACCGCTCTTAATTCGCGATGGTGGGGTGATTGCTGAAGGTTATAATGCGGAGTTAGACGAATGGCGCGCTTTAGCAGACGGCGCAACCCAATATTTAGAAGAGTTAGAACGCCGCGAGCGTGAAAGCACAGGGATTGACACATTAAAAGTCGGCTTTAATGCGGTACATGGTTATTACATTCAAATCAGTCAAGGGCAAGCGCACAAAGCGCCGATGCACTACGTTCGCCGTCAAACCTTAAAAAACGCAGAACGCTATATTATTCCGGAACTTAAAACCTACGAAGATAAAGTATTAAAAGCGAAAGGGGCGAGTTTGGCCTTGGAAAAACAGCTTTATGATGAAATCTTCGACCAAATTTTACCGCACTTAGGGGCGTTACAACTTGCCGGTTTGACCTTGGCGGAATTAGATGTGCTGACCAATCTTGCGGAGCGTGCGGAAACCTTAAATTATGTTCAACCTGAGTTTCATCAGGGCATTGGGTTGCACATTGAAAATGGTCGTCATCCTGTGGTTGAGCAAGTGATTAAAGAGCCGTTTATCGCTAACCCTGTTGATTTAAATTCAACGCGCCATTTATTGGTGATTACCGGCCCGAATATGGGCGGTAAAAGTACCTATATGCGCCAAACGGCTTTAATTACGCTGATGGCCCATATTGGTAGCTTTGTTCCGGCGGAATCGGCGGTTATTGGGCAAATTGACCGTATTTTTACTCGGATTGGTGCAAGTGATGATTTAGCCTCAGGGCGTTCAACCTTTATGGTGGAAATGACAGAAATGGCGAATATTCTTCATCAAGCTACGGAAAAGAGTTTAGTGTTAATTGACGAAATCGGTCGGGGGACATCCACCTATGATGGCTTATCTTTGGCATGGGCTTGTGCCGAATGGTTAGCCAAAAAAATCCGCTCACTGACGCTTTTTGCGACGCATTATTTTGAACTCACCGGTTTGCCGGAGCAAATGAGCGGTGTGGCAAATGTGCATTTAGATGCCTTAGAACACAACAATAGTATTGCCTTTATGCACAGCGTTCAAGAGGGCGCAGCAAGTAAGAGCTATGGCCTTGCTGTGGCAGCGTTAGCAGGGGTTCCACAAAATGTGATTAAATTGGCAAAACAAAAATTAGCCTATTTGGAAAAAGTCAGCGCGCAAAGTGCGGATAAAAAAACTCAAGATTTGCGTAACTTGCACCAATCTCAAGGGGAATTGGCGTTGCTGGAAGAAGATGAGAGTAAAAATGCGGCATTAGAAATGTTAGACAAGCTCGATCCGGATGAGTTAACGCCAAAACAGGCTTTGGCGTATTTGTATCAGCTGAAAACGTTGTTGTCTTAGGGTGTTTATTTTTAGGGTTGGTAACAAGATTATGTAGCAACGGTAAAAGCTGAAATGGCGGTTAGTGAGCTTGTCGAACTATAAGGCATTTCAGCGGTTACACAAGACTTACGTTTCGACAAGCTCAACGAACGTCTTGTATAACTACTACATAATTATGCCCAAACAGCGATATTTATCGAAAAAATTGACCGCAGTTTGTGAAGATCGATTACAATAGCGGAAATTCAACTGGTAAGAAGGACAAAATTATGATTATTGTAACCGGCGGCGCAGGGATGATTGGCTCAAATATCGTGAAAGCATTAAACGATATGGGGCGTAAAGATATTTTAGTGGTAGATAACCTCAAAGATGGCACAAAATTTATCAACCTAGTCGATTTAGATATCGCGGATTATTGTGATAAAGAAGATTTCTTAGCCTCTATTATCGCTGGCGATGATTTAGGGGATATTGATGCCATTTTCCACCAAGGGGCATGTTCTGCTACCACAGAGTGGGACGGTAAATATTTAATGCACAACAACTATGAATATTCGAAAGAGTTGTTACATTATTGCTTAGATCGTGAGATTCCATTTTTCTACGCTTCCAGTGCTGCTACCTATGGTGACAAAACGGAATTTGTAGAAGAACGCCAATTTGAAGGCCCATTAAATGCCTATGGCTATTCTAAATTCTTATTTGACCAATATGTGCGTGATATTTTGCCGGAAGCCAATTCTCCAGTTTGTGGCTTTAAATATTTCAACGTTTACGGCCCACGTGAACAACACAAAGGCTCAATGGCCAGTGTCGCGTTCCATTTGAACAATCAAATTAACAAAGGCGAAAATCCAAAATTATTTGCCGGTAGCGAACATTTCTTGCGTGATTTTATTTATGTGGGTGATGTGGCTGCAGTCAATATTTGGGCATGGCAGAATGGTATTTCGGGGATTTTCAACCTAGGAACAGGGAAAGCACAAAGCTTCAGAGAAGTGGCGGAAGCGGTTGTGAAATTCCATGGTAAAGGTTCTATTGAAACGATTCCATTCCCTGAGCATTTAAAATCTCGTTATCAAGAATATACCCAAGCAAACTTAGGCAAACTTCGCGCTACAGGTTGTGATTATCAATTTAAAGATGTGGTAACGGGTGTCGCGGAATATATGGCGTGGTTGAATAAAAAATAAAAACACAATTTGCGAATGTTTATCGGGGAGAAACATCTTTTGCCCCAATAATCTCGGACATTCAGGGCGAAAAATATTTCGCCCCTATAGATGATAAAAATAAGAGATGATAAAAATAAGCAGATACTAAAGACTATGAATATTTGTATTATCACAGGCAGCACGCTCGGTGGAGCGGAATATGTGGGCGATCATTTAGCGGATTTATTGGAACAGCAAGGCTATCAGGTTCAAGTTGAAAACCAAGCTAATTTAGAAGATGTGCGTGATCAGTCTGTGTGGCTAATCGTTACATCGACCCATGGAGCGGGGGAGTTGCCCGATAATCTCAAACCGCTTTTTGCGCAAATCAATGCAGAAAAACCTGATTTATCAGTATTGCGCTATGGTGTGGTTGGGTTAGGAAATTCCGATTATGACACTTTCTGTTTCGCAGTGGATGAAGTGGAAAAGGCTTTAAATGCCCAAGGTGCGGTCAAAATTTGCGAATCTTTGCGTATTGATGTGCAAACCACATGCGATCACGAACAAGCGGCGGAAGAATGGTTGCCGAGTTTTATCGATATGATGTAATTATTGCTCAAAGCTGAAATGGTGGTTGGTGAGCTTGTCGAACCACGGTTGGTGAGCCTGTCGAACCATAAGCCATTTCACCGACTGTACAAGACTAACGTTTCGACAAGCTCAACGAACGTCTTGTTCTTGTGCAACGGCTATACAATATCAATAACATGAAAATAAAGGAAAAGTTATGACAAAGATTATTCATACAGAAAAAGCCCCTGCTGCTATCGGGCCATATGTTCAAGCGGTAGATTTGGGAAATTTAGTCTTTACATCCGGTCAAATTCCCGTTAACCCGGCGACAGGTGAGGTGCCTACAGATATTACGGCTCAAGCACGTCAATCTTTAGAAAATATCAAGGCGATTATTGAACAAGCCGGTTTAACCGTGGGTGATATTGTAAAAACAACGGTTTTTGTGAAAGATTTAAATGATTTCGCTACGGTTAATGCAGAATATGAGCGTTTCTTTAAGGAAAATAACCATCCCAATTTTCCGGCGCGTTCTTGTGTGGAAGTGGCGCGTTTACCGAAAGATGTCGGCTTGGAAATTGAAGCTATTGCGGTGCGTGGTTAAATCCTGTCAAAAAATAACACTAAAAAAAGAGCCGCAGAGAGGCTTGGACTGATGACAAACCTAAATAATGTTGTAGGGGCGAAATATTTTTCGCCCAAAAATAATCATGATAAATCAGGGCGAAAGATGTTTCGCCCCTACAGCCATTTCATATTAAAAATATTAAATAAAAAACTTTGTCAGCAATCTGAGCCGCAGAGCGGCTCAAATTAAAGATCCCTATACGGCGTGTATAGGGATTGCATTTATGCAAAGTATTTTTCCAAATCTTCGCTACCACCGATATATTGACCACCAATAAATACTTGTGGAACTGATGTTTTACCTGTAATCGCGCGGACAGAAATGGTTGAGGCATCACGGCCTAATACGATTTCTTCAAATGCATAGCCTTTTGCTTTTAATAAAGCTTTCGCTTTGGCGCAGTATGGGCAACCCGGTTTGGTGATGATGGATACAGACGGTTTGGCTTGCCAGTCCGGTTTTAAATATTTAATCATGGTATCCGCATCAGAGACTTTGAATGGGTCACCCGGTTCGTTGGGTTCAATGAACATTTTTTCTACAATGCCGTTTTTCACTAGCATTGAATAACGCCATGAACGTTTACCAAAGCCAAGATCTTCTTTGCCTACTAGCATGCCCATGCCTTCGGTAAATTCACCGTTACCATCAGGGATGACGGTAATATTTTCTGACTCTTGATCCGCTTTCCACGCATTCATCACAAAGGTATCATTCACTGACATACAAATAATGTCATCAACACCTAATGCTTTGAATTCGCACGCTAATTCGTTGTAACGTGGTAAGTGTGTAGATGAGCAAGTTGGGGTAAATGCACCGGGTAATGAGAAAAGGACAACGGTTTTGTTGTCGAATAATTCCGCGGAGGTGACATCAACCCAAGCATCCCCTTGACGAGTGTGGAATGTGACTTGTGGGACTTTTTTCCCTTCCATATTAGCCATAATAATTTCTCCTTAATGTGATTTGAGATAAACAAATTCTAATACGTAGTGAATTATAGTTTCGTTTATGCTATCGTTACAAACAATTAATAGCTATTCATTTAATCGTTCTTTTCTATTTAAATTAGGTAGGTTTTCTGATGAACATTCGCGATCTAGAATATCTTGTGGCACTTGCTGAACATAAACATTTCCGTCGTGCTGCTGATGCTTGTAATGTGAGCCAACCCACATTAAGTGGTCAAATTCGTAAATTGGAAGATGAGTTAGGTATTGTCCTGCTAGAGCGAACGAGTCGTAAGGTGTTGTTTACACAGTCAGGGTTGTTATTGGTAGAGCAAGCAAAACAAGTTTTATATCAAGTCAAAATTCTGAAAGAAATGGCAAGCAACCAAGGGAAAGATATGACAGGCCCACTGCATATTGGAGTGATCCCAACGGTAGGGCCTTATCTATTGCCTTATATTATGCCGGCGTTAAAAGCGGAATTCCCTGAACTGGAATTATTTTTATACGAAGCCCAAACTACCCAATTACTGAATAAATTAGAAACAGGTCAATTGGATTGCGCCATTTTAGCCAGCGTACCTGCCACAGAACATTTTATTGAAGTGCCGTTATTTAACGAAAAAATGATGTTGGCGGTGTCGGAAAAGCATGAACTTGCCAACGCGAAATCCGTGCCTGTGGCGGATTTAAAAGGGCGCGAAGTGCTGATGTTAGACGATGGGCATTGTTTACGTGATCAAGCCTTAGGCTATTGTTTCACCGCCGGGGCAAGCGAAAACCCACACTTTAAAGCCACCAGCCTTGAAATGTTGCGCAATATGATCGCGGCAAATATGGGCGTAACATTAATGCCCGAACTGGCAGTGGTCAATGAAGGTGCGCGTAAAGGGGTGAAATATATTCCTTGCACCTCCCCTGAACCGAAACGCACCATTGTCCTAATCTATCGCCCGGGTTCGCCATTGCGCGCGCGTTATGAACGCATTGCAAGTGCGGTCAAAGATGCGGTCAAACCGATTTTAGGGAGACGATAGTATGGCTGGGGTACGTGCGATTCAAAAAGAAAAAACGCGCAGAGCTTTGGTGGATGCGGCATTTAATCAGCTGACCGCTGAAAAGAGCTTCTCTAATCTGAGCCTACGGGAAGTGGCGAGAGAAGCCGGCATTGCCCCTACATCTTTCTATCGTCATTTTAAAGATATGGATGAACTCGGGTTAGTCATGGTGGATGAAGCCGGATTAACCTTGCGTCAATTAATGCGTCAAGCGCGTAAACGCATTGAAAATGGCGGTAGTGTTATTGTGATTTCTGTCGAGACCTTTTTTGAGTTTATCAATAATAGCCCTAACGTCTTTCGTTTGTTGTTGCGTGAAAGCTCAGGCACATCCAGTGCCTTTCGTACGGCATCCGCGCGTGAAATTAAACACTTTGTGGACGAACTGGCAGAATACCTTGCCTATACCCATCATTACAGTCAATACATTGCCTATGTTCAAGCGGAAGGCATGGTCACACTGGTATTTACCGCTGGGGCAAACGCTTTAGATATGAGCTTACGCGAGCGTGAACAACTTAAAGAACGCCTGATTATGCAATTACGGATGTTAGCCAAAGGGGCGGCGCATGCGCCTCATAATCGGGATTAGTGTTTGCTGATCTTCGCCTATTTTCTACCGCACTTTTAAGGAACTGACGTGAACACCAAACAATCTGTTTCCACCAAAATTGCCCATTATTTGGTTGCCATTATCATTTTTGCGGGCATTATTACCACGTTTGCTTTAGGAATTATTGCGAGCAGTCGCTCTGATGCCGAACAAATCAATATTTCAGGTTCCTTACGCTTCCAAACTTACCGTATTTGGTACGGCTTAAAGCAAGAACCCAATCAAATCGATCTGTATTTACGAGAATACCGCCGTAGCTTACATGCTCCTGCATTAATGAAAATAGATGAGCAATTTTTAGCCCCCAAAAATGTAAAACATGCTTATCATGACTTAATTAGCTCTTGGCGAGAGATGGAGAAACTGGCTTTACGTGCCGATGAAAAAAGCTATCGTGAAAATCTCCCTCAATATGTTGAGCAAGTCGATAATTTTGTACGTTCATTACAAGAAGTGGCGGAATTTAAAGTGACCATTACCACTGCCGTGATTTTGTCCTCTATGCTGTTGATTATTGGTATGGTGGGATATGTGATTTGGTATACACGCCGGAAAGTGGTGAACCCATTGCAACTACTGACGCGTGCCAGCACACAAATCCAAATGCGCCAATTTAAGCATATTCCATTAGATACGCAGCGTGATGATGAATTAGGCAGCTTGGCAAAAGCCTTTACTCAAATGTCGAGTGATTTATATAAAGTATATTCTCATCTCGAAGAGCGTATTAATGAAAAAACGCAAAAACTCACTCAAATTAACCGCACTTTAGCCATGTTGTATCATTGTTCTCAAATCTTGAGTGCTTCTGATATTGATCGCCGGCGGTTGTTACTGGTGATGCAAAATGTGATGGCAATAGAACATTTGATTGCCTTTAAATTAACCTTATTAGGCAGTGAAGATTGGAATGTGGAATTAGGGACGCCGGCTAAAAATCGTACATGGCAAGAGATTGCACTTGGCGATGAGAAAAATCCATTGGGCATATTAAGTTGGCAAGCCGGTCTGCCTTGCCCCGATCCTCGGACAATGGACAGTATTGCTCAATTATTAAGCCGTTCATTGTATGTCAATCAAAGCCAACGACAGCAACAACAATTGCTCTTGATGGAAGAACGCTCAATTATTGCACGAGAACTACACGATTCGTTAGCACAAGTCTTGTCTTATTTGCAAATTCAGCTAACCTTACTCAAACATCATCTTCATAAGGATGAGGATGACACCAAGTCAAAAAGCTTAGCGATTATCAAAGATTTTGAACAGGCGCTCAGTGATGGTTATACTCAATTACGTGAATTATTAGCCACGTTCCGTTTAACGGTTCAAGAGGCCAATTTGGAATTAGCCTTGGAACAGGTCATTGATAGCTTGCGCGCCCAAACTGATATTCAGCTTTGCGTAGATTGCACCTTGCCATCACATATTTTTAATGCGCAACAATTAGTGCATGTATTACAAATTGTGCGCGAAGCCACACTCAATGCCATTAAGCATTCTCAAGGTAGTCTGATCGAGATTGTGGCACGTACCAATGCGGATGGCGATCGTGAAATTGTGATCAGTGATAACGGCGTAGGCATTCCGAGTTTAGAGGAACCGGAAGGACATTATGGCTTGCGTATTATGGAAGAGCGTAGTCGTCAGCTCAATGCCCAATTAACTATAAAGAATCGCCCAACAGGCGGTACAGCAGTACAGATATTGTTATAAAAAGATGAAAATTAGAAAAGCGATAGAACAAGATTTTTCTCAGGTGATTGCTATTTATAATCAAGCAATTCCTTGTCGCCGTATTACGGCGGATCTTGAACCCGTTACCGAAACTAGTCGCCGTACGTGGTTTGATGCGCACTTAAATAATGCGCATCATCCGATTTGGGTGTTGGAAAGTGCGGTGGAACAGGGACGAATTTTGGGCTGGTGTAGTTTTTCCCCTTTCTACGAGCGTGCCGCTTTTGCGCAAACCGTTGAAATCAGTATTTACTTAGATGAACAAGCGAAGGGAAAAGGTTATGGCTCGCAAGCATTGCAATTTCTGCAAGCGCAAATGAAGGATTGTGGTGCAAATACCCTAATGGCGTATGTGATTGAGGAAAATCTTGTCAGCCGAAAAATGTTTGAAAAGCAAGGCTTTGAACAATGGGGACGTTATCCGAATATTGCCAATATGGGAGATAGCTTGCAGACATTTCTAATGTATGGTTATCAAAATTTCTCGTAAAATCTTACGAAATGACTTCCTTAATTTGAGCCCAATTATGCTGAGAATGGCGTTTTTACTGGTCAGGCGCATATTTTTCTGTTAGATTGGGTGCTTTCTCGTTTTAGAAAGTTCCTTTCTATTACTTTATTTTCAAACCCAAAAGGACAATTATGACATTTGATACTTATGAAACAGTGGCACTTGCCTGTTTGGTTTTATTACTTGGTTACTTTCTCGTTAAACGTATTCGTGTTTTAAGTGATTTCAATATTCCTGAGCCCGTTGTTGGTGGCTTTATTGTTGCGATTTCATTAACCGTTGTGCATCAACTTTGGGATGTCAGTTTTACTTTTGACAAAAGCATCCAAACTACAATGATGTTGGCTTTTTTTAGTTCTATCGGTTTAAGCGCAAACTTTGCACGTTTAATTAAAGGCGGCAAGCCGTTGATTGTATTTTTAGTTATCGCGGCAGCATTGATTTGTTTGCAAAACGCTGTGGGGATCTTGGGTTCAATGGTAATGGGGTTAGATCCCGCTTACGGTTTAATCGCCGGTTCCGTTACCTTGACAGGAGGACATGGTACAGGCGCAGCTTGGGCAGCGGATTTAACGCGTGAGTTTGGTATTTCAGGAGCGATGGAATTAGCCATGGCTTGTGCAACGTTCGGTTTAGTATTCGGCGGGATTATCGGCGGCCCTGTGGCGCGCTTTCTGTTAAAACGCATGCATAAAGCAGAAATTCCGGAAGATGAAGAGGTAAATGATGTCGAAGAAGCCTTTGAAAAACCGGTGTATCGCCGTAAGGTAAATACGCGCACCATCATTGAAACCATTACGATGATGTCTATTTGCTTATTTGTGGGTCAACATTTAGATGCTGCGACAAAAGGCACCGCACTTCAATTACCCACTTTCGTGTGGTGTTTGTTTACGGGGGTGATTATCCGCAACAGTCTTGCTCATATTTTTAAGTTCAAAGTCGCAGACGATGCTATTGACGTATTAGGTACGGTTGGGTTATCTATCTTCCTTGCTATTGCATTGATGTCATTAAAATTATGGGAATTAGCCGGATTAGCTTTACCGGTTTTCGTTGTGTTGGCAGCGCAAGTGCTTGTGATGATTTTATTCGCTATTTTCGTCACTTATCGTTTTATGGGCAAAGACTATGATGCGGTAGTATTAAGTGCCGGTCACTGTGGTTTCGGTTTAGGCGCAACACCAACGGCGGTGGCAAATATGCAAGCGGTGACATCACACTTCGGCCCTTCGCATAAAGCTTTCTTAATCGTACCAATGGTTGGGGCATTTTTTATTGACTTGTTAAATGCCAGTTTATTGAAAGGTTTCTTGGCTGTAGTTCAAGCCTTGCATTGATAAACAATCCCTACAAATACCGCGCAAAAGTGCGGTATTTTTTTGCATAGAATTTGCGTTCCTGTCTAATGATCGTTAGACTACTGGTAATTTATTTGAGAGGGATTTCTTATGCAAAGTCTTGTTCCATTTCATACTTTTGGCACACCAACACAAGCCAATGCGATTATCGAATTTTCCACCCTTGATGAATTACAACAAGCCTGGCATCAGGCGAAAGAAAATCAGCAACCTGTTCTCTTTTTAGGGCAAGGAAGCAACGTTTTATTTGTGCGTGATTTTAAAGGGACAGTGTTAGTTAACCGCCTAATGGGAATTGAACATCAGCAAGATGAAAACTTTCATTACTTGCACGTCAATGCCGGGGAAAATTGGCATCATTTAGTGGAATGGTCATTGTCGCAAGGTATCGCCGGTTTAGAAAATCTTGCCTTAATTCCAGGTTGTGCAGGTTCCGCGCCTGTGCAAAATATTGGGGCGTATGGCGTAGAGTTTAAGGATGTTTGCGATTATGTGGATGTCTTCGATTTAGCCAAGGGGGAGGCATTCCGTTTGAGTAATGAGGAATGCCATTTTGGCTATCGTGAAAGTATTTTTAAAACAAAATACAAAGGCGATTTTATGGTCACGGCTATCGGGTTAAAATTAGCGAAAAACTGGAAACCGGTGCTCAAATACGGATCATTGACCGACTTGGATCCAAGCGCGGTGAGTGCAAAACAAATTTTTGATGAAGTCTGTGCAATACGCCGTGCGAAATTACCTGATCCAAAAGAATTGGGTAATGCCGGTAGTTTTTTCAAAAACCCTGTGGTGACTGCGCGCCAATTCCAAGATTTAGTGGCAGAATACCCAACTATTCCACATTACCCACAATCTGAGGGTTTTGTGAAGCTTGCGGCCGGCTGGCTTATCGATCAATGCTATTTAAAAGGCTATCAAATTGGCGGTGCGGCGGTACATGAAAAACAAGCCTTAGTGTTAATTAATAAAGGCAATGCGACAGGTTCTGATGTGGTCGAGTTGGCACATCATGTACGCCAAGCAGTTGCGGCTAAATTTGATGTTTATCTTGCGCCTGAAGTGCGTTTTATCGGTGAAAATGGCGAAATTAACGCGGAAAATGCAATTAGTTAAAAGGAATAAAAATGGATTTCAAAACAATTTTAGAAACTTTGCCGACCATCGACCATTTAACAGGGTTAAATGTTTTAGATGGAGAGAATGTTATTCACCATATTCCTGCGATTGCAGGAAAATTAGGTTCTTTGCGTGTTTATAATGCGCTGGCACAGCAATTTAACGGTAAACTTGACCGCACTTCTGCGGAAAAAGGTTTAGCCATTTTTTCGGAACATACAGAAGACGCTAAAGCAAACCCGGGTAAACATCCAAATATTGATTTGCTGCTGATGGTGATTAGTGAAAATAAAAACTATCAATTAGTACCGCTTTTGGCGTAAATATTTTACAAAATATTGAGAACTATTTTTCCTAAGGTGCGGTCTAATTTAACATAATTTTGAAAGATCATTTGATCTTTCGATTTTTTATGTTATAAAAGATGAAACGGTTCATCGGAACTAAGAAGGAAGATAATGAATAAAGAAGCGCAAATGATGTTAGTCCCACAAGGTAATCTTGAAGGTTATATTCGAGCAGCAAATGAGTATCCAATGCTCAGTGCTGAGGAAGAAAAGGACTTAGCGGAGCGTTTATATTACCAGCAAGACCTTGAAGCGGCAAAAGCGTTGATTTTATCCCATTTACGTTTTGTCATTCACGTGGCACGCGGTTATTCGGGCTATGGCTTGCCGCAAGCAGACCTAATTCAAGAAGGCAATATTGGTTTAATGAAAGCCGTTAAACGTTTTAACCCTGAAGTGGGGGTGCGTTTGGTGTCTTTCGCGGTACATTGGATTAAAGCGGAAATCCACGAATATGTATTACGTAACTGGCGTATTGTGAAAGTGGCGACAACCAAAGCGCAGCGCAAATTATTCTTCAATTTGCGTAAAACCAAACAACGTTTAGGTTGGTTCAACGAGAACGAAGTGGATTTAGTGGCAAAAGAACTTGGTGTTTCTAAGGAAGATGTCATTGAAATGGAAAGCCGAATGACAGGTGCTGATGTTGGTTTTGATGTTTCAAATGATGATGAAGAGGATACCTATGTACCATCCATGTATCTTGAAGACAAAGGCTCAAATTTTGCAGCTGAATTAGAAAATACGAACTATGAAGACCAAGCAGTTGAGCAATTAAGTCAAGCCATGGAAGCATTAGATGCACGTAGTCAAGACATTATCAAAACACGTTGGTTAGATGAAAATAAAGCCACATTGCACGATTTGGCCGCAAAATACAATATTTCTGCCGAACGGGTGCGTCAATTAGAAACCAATGCATTGAAAAAACTAAAAAGTGCGGTGAGTTTCTAATTCATCAAAACAACAAAGGCATAATGGCGCGTTCATTATGCCTTTTGTTTTTCTCATTTCTTTGTTAACAACACCAAGACTTCATAATGGTGAGTATGTGGGAACATATCAAACAGTTGAATTTTTTGCGGTTGATAATGGGTTAATTCCTGTAAATCTTTTCCCATGGTCACTGCATTGCAG
The DNA here is from genome assembly GCF_945915845.1 of uncultured Actinobacillus sp. Classification (GTDB taxonomy): domain Bacteria; phylum Pseudomonadota; class Gammaproteobacteria; order Enterobacterales; family Pasteurellaceae; genus Exercitatus. The sequence goes on from NZ_CAMEFX010000021.1 coordinate 17,543, forward strand.
CTTGAATAAAGTATAAAGTGCGGTTGCATTTGATTGAGAAATTGTGCCAAGGCTTTGCCAATGCCACGTCTTGGGGGATTGACAATCACCAGGTCAGGTTTCTGTTCATGTTGGTTTAAGGCAAAATTGGCCGCATCAAGAGACTGAAAACGTACATTTTTTAGTCCGCACTTTTGACTAGAAAGGGTGGCGGAATAAATAGCAGAAGGGGAAATTTCAATCCCTGTGAGCTGTACATCAGGATTATTTTTTGCCAATGCGGTTGCACAATGCAAACCAAATCCCCCTACGCCACAGAATAAATCCCATAAATGCGTAATCGGTAAGTTGTTTATCCATTGTTGTGCCGTGCTATACAAGGCTTGTGCCACTGTAGGATTAGTTTGGAAAAAGCCTTGTGGACGGATAAATAAGGGAATGTGGTTAAACTGTTCTTCCAATACCTGTTGCTCAGTCAAAAAGATTTCTTTTTCTCCTTCCAAAATGGCCGCATGTTGTGGTTGAATATTGGCGGTGACAACGCAGAGTTGGGGTAATTTGGTCATTAAACCGGCTAATTCGCGCTGCATTAAAGGCAATTTGGCTTCTGAACGTAGCACAAAACGTAACATCAACTGTTGGTTGTAACGGCTTTCTGTGAGCAAAATATACTTGAGTTCCCCTTTCTGTTTGGCGATGTTATAAGGGACAAGACCTGCACGTCCGATAAAATCCTTTAACACCTCAAAAATAGGCGTAAAGTGCGGTGGATAAAGGGGGCAATCTGTAAGAGAAATAGGCTGATTTTGTTCGTTGATAATGCCCAAAATAGGGCGTTCAACCGCGCCGGAGACCACCATTTTCGCTTTATTACGAAAAGCCGTTAAGGGAGAAGTATAAGGTGCAAGCCATTCCACACAAGATAAATCTATCCCTTGTAATTGCGCCTTAAGATGCGCGTCTTTTTCTGCGAGCTGGTTGTGATAAGGCTTTGCCAACCATTGGCAAGAGCGACATTGTTGAGTTTGGAAATGTGAACAAGAGATCATAAAGAGACAGAAGGGCAAGTTTGGCTTGCCCTAGTAGTAATTAAGCTGATTGTTTTGCGAGTTGTTTTTGTAATTTCACCAATTTTTCTTTCATGCGATTACGTTTTAATGGTGATAAATGATCTGCAAACACGATACCGTTAAGGTGATCCATTTCGTGTTGAATACAAATTGCTAATAATCCGTCCGCGCTTAAGGTAAATTCTTCGCCGTGACGATTTAAGGCTTTTACTGTGACCTTTTCTTTTCGTGGTACAAAACCGCGCAAACCGGGCAGAGACAAACAGCCTTCTTCAATACCTGTTTCCCCTTCCGTTTCCAAAATTTCCGGATTAATTAAAACCAGTTGTTCGGTTTTTTCCCCTGTAATATCAATGGTAATGACGCGTTTATGTACATCCACTTGGGTGGCGGCCAAGCCGATTCCTTCTTCTTGATACATGGTTTCAAACATATCATCGATAAAGGTTTGAAGCTCATCATTAAATTCTGTTACAGGCGTTGCCACCGTTTTTAAACGTTCATCGGGGTAAATTAATACATTCAGTAATGCCATAAAATCTTTCCTAAAATAAACAAATATCTTGCTATTTTACCCTAATTTCAGGGAAATCGCTCTTTTTTCTTCAGAAACCCGGTGTTATCCCAATTGATACAATCGATAACTCACTTGTCCTGTGTTTTTTTCTTTTAATAAAATCCAATTTTCAGGCACATCTAAAGGCTTATCGCGCTCGGTTTCCACATAAACTAACGCATCGGGGGCAAGCCAATGGTTTTTTGACAGTAATTGGATAGCCTGTTCGGCTAAACCAAAATGAAAAGGGGGATCCAAAAAAACCACATCAAAGTGCGGTTGATTTTGTATGGATTTTAAATAGTCCAAGCTACTTTGGTTGATGACTTTTGCCTGATTTTCCCCACACTTTAGGGTTTGCAAATTCTGACTTAATTGCTTTGCCACCGCCTTATCCAATTCCAAAAAGGTAACAGACTTTGCCTGACGGGAAAGGGCTTCAAAGCCAAGGGATCCACTGCCGGCAAAGGCATCCAAACAACGTGCATCCACAATATAAGGCATCAACCAGTTAAACAAGGTTTCTTTTACGCGATCGCCTGTAGGACGCAATCCTTGTGCATTTAATACCGGTAATTTTCGCCCACGCCAAAGACCGGCAATAATGCGCACTTCACCTTTTGGTACGGCAACTTGCGCTTTTGTGTGTTTTTTCATATGGATAAATGATAAACTTAAAAACATTTTGTAATGTTCAATATTTTAACAGACTTTGAGAGATTTTATGGCAGAAGAAAAGAAAAAAGGTGGTTTTTGGTCTTGGTTGGGTTTGGGTAAAAAAGAACCTCAGGCCACGGTAGAAGAAAAAAATGATAATCTCACAGATAAAACCGAAGACAGCGTTGGGAATATCAGCGAGCAAATCGAGCAAAAATTAGATGAAATTACTGAAAAACTCGATGAAACGCTGGCTCAAGAAACGAAAGAAATCATCGAAAACTTCGCTCAATCAGAAGCCACGTTAACTTCGTTTGATAATCAAACTGCCCTTGAGCCAACACAGCCGGAGCAGTTTATTACGCCACAGTCTGAAACGGCAGAAGTGCTTGAAACCCTAACGGAACCAGAAGAAACAGCAGCAACCGCAGCAGAAACGGAAAGTGCGGTTGAAATATCAGATGTTTTAGAAGAGCCACTGCCTGAGATTTCGGATGGTTTAGCCGAAGACAGTACAAAAACAGCTATTTCAGACAATGCCATTACACAAGAAAAACCCGGTGAGGGTGGTTTTTTCAGTCGTTTATTAAAAGGCTTGGTTAAAACTAAACAAAACATTGGCGCAGGTTTCCGTTCTTTCTTTTTAGGCAAAAAAATTGATGACGAGCTGTTTGAAGAATTAGAAGAACAGCTTTTAGTGGCAGATATTGGCGTGCCAACCACCATGAAAATTATCAAAAATTTAGAACAGCACGCCTCTCGTCAACAGTTAAAAGATGCTGATTTGCTTTATCAACAGTTAAAGCACGAAATGGCGGAAATCTTAAAACTGGTGGAACAACCCCTTGAAATTGATACAAATAAAAAGCCTTATGTGATTTTAATGGTAGGGGTGAATGGTGTGGGTAAAACAACCACTATTGGTAAACTCGCACGCCAATTCCAACAGCAAGGTAAGTCTGTCATGCTTGCCGCCGGTGATACTTTCCGTGCTGCCGCGGTGGAACAGCTACAGGTGTGGGGGGAACGTAATCATATTCCTGTGATTGCACAAAGTACAGGTTCCGATTCTGCTTCGGTAATTTTTGATGCGATGCAATCTGCAGCCGCACGTAATATTGATATTCTGATTGCGGACACCGCAGGGCGTTTGCAAAATAAAAATAATCTGATGGATGAGCTGAAAAAAATCGTACGCGTTATGAAGAAATACGATGAAACCGCACCTCATGAAATTATGCTAACCCTTGATGCTGGCACAGGGCAAAATGCCATTAGCCAAGCCAAATTATTTAATGAAGCAGTGGGCTTAACAGGCATCAGCTTAACCAAACTTGACGGCACAGCTAAAGGCGGTGTGATTTTTGCTATTGCCGACCAATTCAACTTGCCTATTCGTTATATCGGTGTGGGGGAGAAAATTGAAGACTTACGCACTTTCAATGCGAATGAGTTTATTGATGCGTTGTTTAGCCATGAAGATGAATAATTATGCGAATTCCAAGAATTTATCATCCTGAAAATCTCGAAAGTCAAACTCATTGCCAATTGAGCGATGACGCGGCAAATCATGTGGGGCGCGTGTTGCGGATGCAGGCAGGTGAGCTAATTGAACTATTTGACGGCACAAACTATATTTATCCCGCAAGGATTACTCAGGCAAGCAAAAAAACAGTAGAAGTTGAAATTTTAAAACGCGAATTTGCTGACCGAGAGAGTCCATTACCTATTCATTTAGGGCAAGTCATTTCGCGCGGAGATCGTATGGAATTTACTATTCAAAAATCCGTGGAACTGGGGGTTAATGTGATTACGCCATTATGGTCTGAACGTTGTGGCGTAAAACTGGATGGTGAACGTTTGGGCAAAAAAATTCAGCAATGGCAGAAAATTGCTATTGCCGCTTGCGAACAGTGTGGACGTAATGTGGTTCCTGAAATTCGCCCAATGATGAAATTGCAAGATTGGTGTGCAGAAAATGATGACGCATTAAAGCTTAATTTGCATCCAAGAGCAAAATATTCCATTAAAACCCTGCCTAATATTCCTGCGGCAGGGGTGCGTTTACTTATTGGTTCTGAAGGGGGATTATCACCACAAGAAATCGCCCAAACCGAACAACAGGGTTTTACTGAAATTTTATTAGGTCCACGGGTTTTACGTACTGAAACTGCTGCTCTAACTGCGATTACCGCATTACAGGTTTGTTTTGGTGATTTGTGATTAGTGCAGAAAATAAAGGGGGAATTGTTCATCTTAGACTGCTGACGACCCTATACGAGCTGAGCTGCCCCCCCCCAAAAAAAAGTTGCACTTGCACAAGACGGTCGTTGAGTCTGTCGAAACGTAAGTCTTGTGCAACGCACTGAAATGGCTTATGGTTCGACAAGCTCACCAACCGCCATTCCAGCCTTGAGTAAATTTATACAATTTTATTAAGCCCAAATCACCACATCCTCTTGTGATTTACGGGCTTTTTGTGCGATTTCTTGGGTGCGATAGCCGAATGTAACGGCAACGGACACGCCCCATTCATTGGCATCAAATAAACCGGCTTCAGCTAATACACGGTTCATTTTGTTATAATTAAAACCTTCAATTGGGCAAGAATCAATGCCAACCATCGCCGCGCCCGTCATCATATTGGCAAGGGCAATATAGGTCTGTTTGCTGCACCAATCAAATAAGGCACGTTCATCGTCTAAGGTTTTCATTTCATTAGTTTGGAAATCTTTATATTTTGCGATGGTTTTTTCAATGGCTTCAGGCTCAGTTACACCACGGCGTTTCATGCCTTCGAGCATAAACTCGCTGTCATAGCGCGCATTTTTTTCGCTAAGATGACTACAATATGGCTTGCGTCATCTAAGGCAGTTGCCATTCCCCAGGAGAAGGGTTTAATCGCTTCGCGCAATTTAGGATCTTGTAGCACAATAAATTTCCAAGGTTCAGAACCCACAGAGCTGGGCGATAAGCGTCCTAATTCTAAAATAAAGTGAAAATCCTGTTCACTGATTTTGCGTGTCGGATCGTAATAACGGCAAGATTTTCGATTTTTGAAAGCAGATAAAACCTGTTCTGTAGTTAAAATTGTCATAGCCTTTCCTTTTTAAATGCTTTAAAAAATAACCGCACTTCCTCTTGCGAATAAGTGCGGTTGAATTTTATTGCGTTTTAATCACTCAATTACATTGATTCTGTGAATGTACGAGTAATTACGTCTTGTTGTTGTTCACGTGTCAATGAGTTGAAACGTACTGCGTAACCAGACACACGAATGGTTAATTGTGGGTATTTGTCCGGGTTTTCAACCGCATCTAATAATGTATCACGGTTTAATACGTTTACGTTCAAGTGTTGACCACCTTCCACAGTCGCTTCGTGGTGGAAGTAACCGTCCATTAAGCCGGCAAGGTTGCGGCGTTGTGATTCCGGATCTTTACCTAATGCGTTTGGTACGATTGAGAAAGTATATGAAATACCATCTTTCGCGTATTCAAACGGAAGTTTAGCAACTGATGTTAATGATGCAACCGCACCTTTTTGGTCACGACCGTGCATTGGGTTAGCACCTGGACCAAATGGAGCACCAGCACGGCGACCATCAGGTGTGTTACCTGTTTTCTTACCATAAACCACGTTAGAGGTAATAGTAAGAATTGATTGTGTTGGAGTCGCGTTGCGGTAAGTTTTGTGCGTTTGAATTTTTTTCATGAAACGTTCAACTAAGTCAACAGCGATATCATCAACACGTGGGTCGTTGTTACCGAATTGTGGATATTCACCTTCAATTTCAAAGTCTAAAGCTAAGTTTTTCGCAACACCAGTTACTTCGCCTGCTTTATTTTTGATTTCGATGTCGCCACGAATTGGTTTCACTTTCGCGTATTTAATTGCTGATAATGAGTCAGCCGCCACTGAAAGACCTGCGATACCACATGCCATTGTACGGATAACATCACGATCGTGTAACGCCATTAATGCCGCTTCGTATGAATATTTATCGTGCATGAAGTGGATGATATTTAACGCAGTCACATATTGTGTTGCTAACCAATCCATGAAACCATCCATACGTGTCATTACAGTATCAAAGTCTAATACTTCATCCATCATAGGTTCAGTTTTTGGACCCACTTGCATACCGTTTTTCTCGTCCACACCGCCGTTGATTGCGTATAACAATGTTTTCGCAAGGTTAGCACGTGCGCCGAAGAATTGCATTTGTTTACCAACGATCATTGGTGATACACAACATGCGATAGCATAGTCATCGTTGTTAAAGTCCGGACGCATTAAGTCATCGTTTTCGTATTGAACAGATGAAGTATCGATAGATACTTTTGCGCAATAACGTTTGAATGCTTCCGGTAATTGTTCAGACCAAAGAATGGTTAAGTTTGGTTCTGGCGATGTCCCCATGTTGTATAGGGTGTGTAAAATACGGAATGTATTTTTAGTTACTAATGTACGACCGTCTAAACCCATACCAGCGATAGTTTCAGTCGCCCACATTGGGTCACCGGAGAATAATTGATCGTATTCAGGTGTACGTAAGAAACGAACCATACGTAATTTCATTACTAAGTGGTCCATTAATTCTTGCGCTTCAGTTTCATTGATTACGCCGTTTTGTAAATCACGTTCGATATAAATATCTAAGAATGTTGCTGTACGACCAAATGACATCGCTGCACCATTTTGTGATTTAATCGCTGCAAGGTAAGCGAAGTAAGTCCATTGGATGGCTTCTTGTGCGTTTGTCGCAGGACCTGAAATATCGAAACCGTATGACGCAGCCATTTGTTTCATTTGACCTAAAGCACGATGTTGTTCTGCGATTTCTTCACGTAATTGGATAGTCGCTTGTAAATCTTCGCCCGCTTCTAAACGTGGTTGTAAAGAATCAAATTGTGCTTTTTTGTCTTTCATTAAGAAATCAACACCGTATAACGCAACGCGGCGGTAGTCACCGATAATACGGCCACGACCGTATGCATCCGGTAAACCTGTTAATACGCCTGATTTACGGCAACGTAAGATGTCCGGTGTGTAAACATCAAATACACCTTGGTTGTGAGTTTTGCGGTATTCAGTAAAGATTTTTTCTACTTGTGGATCTAAGGTACGACCGTAAACTTGGCAAGAACCTTTAACCATGTTGATACCACCAAACGGCATAATGGCACGTTTTAATGGCGCGTCAGTTTGTAAACCTACGATTTTTTCTAATTCTTTTTGGATATAACCCGGTGCGTGAGCCGTAATTGTTGATGGTGTATGCTCATCAAAATCTAATGGCGCATGAGTTTTGTTTTCAATTTTGATGCCTTCCATCACTTGCGCCCATAATGTTGTGGTCGCTTCAGTCGGGCCTGCTAAGAATGATTCATCACCTTCATACGGTGTATAGTTTGTTTGAATGAAGTCACGTAAGTTAACTTCAGTTTGCCATGCACCTGGTTTAAAACCGGCCCAGGCTTTTTGTTGAGCTTCTGTTAATTGAGCCATTTAATACTTCCTTCTGTTAGTATTGATATAGTTGAAACCTTGTAAGTGCGGTGATAAAAAACAGCAAAATTTTTACCGTACTTACGCCAAATTACACTTAAATCTTAATGATGGGCGTGTGGTTTGTTGGTGTACCACTGCATTAATGCCACACAAACGCCACCGCCAACAATGTTACCCAAGGTAACAGGAATTAAATTTTTCACTACAAAATGATAGACATCTAAATCAGCATATTGTTCAGGATTTAATCCGATAGATTGCCAAAATTCAGGACTGCTGAAATGTGCTGTAATCATTCCCATTGGAATCATAAACATATTGGCAACACTGTGTTCAAATCCTGATGAAACGAACAAGGCAATAGGTAAAATTTGAATAAAAGCTTTATCTGTTAAGGTTTTGCCTGCATAAGTCATCCAGACCGCCAAGCAAACCATAATGTTACACAACATACCTAAAGCAAAGGCTTCCGTCCAAGTGTGGTGAATTTTATGTTGTGCAGTATTTAAAATAGTTAAGCCCCATTGACCGTTTGCCGCCATGGTTTGCCCGCCAAACCAAATTAACGCCACAATAAATAAACCACCAATAAAGTTACCAAAATACACCACAACCCAGTTACGTAACATTTGCCAAGTTGAAATACGATTATTGACACGTGCTACCATGGTCATGGTCGATGAAGTAAAGAGTTCACAACCGCAAACTACCACCATAATCACGCCCAAAGAGAACACTAAACCCCCTACGAGTTTGGTTAACCCCCAAGGTGCCCCGGCATTTCCTGTTTGAGTGGTGGTATAAAAAACGAATGCTAACGCGATAAACGCGCCTGCAGAAATTGCAGAAAGGAATGAATAGAATTGATTTTTACTGGCTTTATATGCACCCGCATCTTCGCCAATTTGCGCCATTTGTGTTGGATTTGCTGCCACGGAGGACATCTTTTCTTCAGTTGCCATTTGGGTTTAATACCTTATAAGAGTTAAATGCGCGTATTTTATGGGAAATACGAAAAACTTCAAACTAAAATATTTTTGAAATTTTATAAATTTTTTTAATTATAGGTGAGAACCCAGTCAAAGTAAAAAGGATTTCAGAGAAAGATACGGAAACTTGCGCTAGATCAAACTCTGTAGCAGTAAAATTGCCTTTTTGCTCATTATCTGTTAAAAAGTGCGGTGAGAAACCCTCCCACTTTTTAAGGAATTGAACCATGGCAGCAGAAACCATTTTCAGCAAAATTATTCGTAAAGAAATCCCTGCTAATATCGTTTATCAAGACGAGTTAGTCACTGCATTCCGCGATATTGCCCCACAGGCACCAACCCATATTTTAATTATTCCTAACAAACTAATCCCAACGGTAAATGATGTGACAACTGAAGATGAAGCCACATTGGGACGTTTATTCACCGTTGCCGCTAAAATTGCACAACAAGAAGGTATTGCGGAAGATGGCTATCGCTTGATTATGAATTGTAACAAACATGGCGGACAAGAAGTGTTCCATATTCACATGCACCTTCTCGGTGGTGAGCATCTTGGCCCCATGCGTGCGAAATAATACTTTTATGATATGAGTCAAGTGATGAAAAAAATATCGCTCATTTTAACCGCACTTTTTTTAACAGCTTGTTCCGCCACACCAAACTTGGTGAAAACCCACAACCCGATTTTGAATATTGATGCCGCAATTCATCCTTTTATAGATGCGGCTGCACAATCTCACGAGGCTTGGGTGAAAAACACGAGTCAGCAAGCAATTAAGGTCTATTATGATCTGTTTTGGTATACAGAAAATGGTGTGACCCAACCTGCTAGCCCGACCCAAGATTCATTTCGTGGTGCATTGATGTTACAGCCTCAACAAAAACAAGCTATCCCATTGGTAAAACCCACTGCGGAAAGTGTGAATTATCGACTTTATTTGAGGAACTGATTTATATATAACAATATCAAAAATAAGGAAAAGGCATTATGTCAACCTTACTTATCGACCTAAAAGGTCAAGCATTACAGCAAGAAGAAGTCGAATTACTCGAACATCCCCTTGTGGCCGGGCTGATTTTATTTACGCGTAATTTTTATGATCGCGAACAAATTCAAGCATTGATCAAAGATGTACGTCAACGCGTCAAGAAACCGCTGTTGATTACTGTTGATCAAGAAGGTGGGCGTGTACAACGTTTCCGTGACGGTTTTACTCAACTGCCAGCAATGCAATCTTTTGCCGCATTGGAAAAAGATGTGAACGAACAATTACGTCTTGCCCAAGAAACAGGTTGGCAAATGGCGGCAGAAATGACCGCGCTGGATATTGATCTCAGCTTTGCACCTGTGTTGGATCTTGGGCACGAATGTAAGGCGATTGGCGACCGCAGTTTTGGTGGCGATGTGGAATCGGCCATTTGTTTAGCCAGTGCTTATATTAAAGGGATGAAACAAGCCGGCATGGCAACCACAGGCAAACATTTTCCCGGGCATGGTCACGTCATTGCAGATAGCCATTTAGAAACGCCCTTTGATGAACGCCCAAGTGCGGTGATTTTTGAACGAGATATTCAGCCGTTTAAACAATTGATTGCACAAAATCAACTGGATGCCGTGATGCCGGCACATGTGATTTTCACCCAATGCGATAATCAACCGGCCAGCGGTTCGCGCTATTGGTTGCAACAGATTTTGCGCCAACAACTTGGCTTTAATGGCGCGATTTTCTCTGATGATTTGGGGATGAAAGGCGCAGGTTTTATGGGGGATTTTGTGGCGCGTAGCGAAAAAGCACTTGCGGCAGGTTGCGATTTGTTATTACTTTGCAACGAACCCGAGGGTGTAGTACAAGTGTTGGATAACTTAAAACTTAATGAAAATCCACCGCACTTTGAAGCTCGCCAACGCCGTTTGCAATCCTTGTTTAAGAAAAAATCCTATAGTTGGAATGAATTAACCAAAACTGAACGTTGGTTGAATAACAACAAAACACTGACTGCATTCCAGCAGCAATGGTTAGCAACCAAAGGCTAAATTTTAACCTTTATTTTTAACGTAGCACTTTAATCATGAAAAAACTCAATATTATTTTTGCCGGCACACCTGATTTTGCCGCCCAACATCTTCAAGCTTTATTAAACTCCGAACACAATGTTATTGCGGTTTACACTCAACCTGATAAACCGGCCGGGCGTGGTAAAAAATTGCAAGCCAGCCCGGTTAAACAGTTGGCAGAGCAAAATGGCTTACCCGTTTACCAACCGAAATCCCTGCGTAAAGAAGAGGCGCAAGCAGAATTACAAGCACTCAACGCCGATGTGATGGTGGTGGTGGCTTATGGTTTAATTTTACCGAAAGCAGTATTAGACGCACCGCGTTTAGGGTGTTTAAATGTGCATGGTTCGATTTTACCGCGCTGGCGTGGTGCGGCGCCGATTCAGCGCGCAATTTGGGCAGGCGATAAGCAAACAGGCGTGACGATTATGCAAATGAACGAAGGCTTGGATACCGGCGATATGTTGCATAAAGTGTATTGTGATATTGACGCCACAGAAACCTCAGCCAGCCTTTATCATAAATTGGCAGAGCTGGCGCCACCTGCGTTGATTGATGTGTTAGATCATTTGGAAACAGGCAAATTTTCCCCTGAGCAACAAGACGACAACCAAAGCAATTACGCGGACAAATTGAGCAAAGAAGAAGCCAAATTGGATTGGTCGCTTTCCGCAAGCCAGCTTGAACGCAATATTCGCGCCTTTAATCCTGCGCCGGTGGCGTATTTAACGGTCAACGTAAACGGCACGGAAGAGCGTATTAAAGTGTATCAAGCAGAGGTTTTGCCGCACCAAGATAAGCCAATTGGGACGGTACTTGCCTTTGATAAAAAAGGCTTACAAATTGCCACCGCGGACGGTGTGTTGAACATTAAACAATTACAGCCATCAGGCAAAAAGCCGATGATGATCCAAGATTTCTTAAACGGTCGTGCAGATTGGTTTACTTTGGGTGAGCAACTATGAAAAGCAACCAAAAGCCTGTTAAACGCGTAAAAACATCGCCAAAAAACACCGCACTTTCTGCGAAAAATCAGCCCGTACGAACCACGCAAAATGTGCGTGCCGTAGCCGCGCAAATTATTTTGCAAGTGTTGGATCAAGGCAAATCTTTATCCACCTTAATCCCTGAAATGCAACAACAGGTAAAAGCCCAAGATTTGCCCTTATTGCAAGAAATCTGTTTTGGCGTTTGCCGCGTCTTAGTGCGTTTAGAATGGATTATTCGCTTGCTTGTGGATAAACCACTGAAGGGTAAAACGCGCATTGTGCATTGTTTACTGCTTGTTGGCTTGTATCAACTGCTCTATATGCGCGTGCCTGAACACGCGGCATTAAACGAAACCGTTAACGCCATTAAGGATTTAAAATCAGAAAATTTCCGTGCATTGACCAATGGTGTGCTGCGCCGTTTTCTGCGCGAGCAAGAAAATGTGCTTGCCGTTGTGGATAAACATTGGCAAACCAACCATCCGGACTGGTTTGTTAACAAGCTGAAAAAAGCTTACCCCAATTGGCGCGAAATTATTGATGCCAATAATCAAAAACCGCCTATGTGGATTCGCGTAAATCAGCAACATTGCACCACAGAAAACTATCGTCAGTTATTGTTGGCGGAAAGTGAAATCAACGCGTTTAGTGCGGAAAATCCCCATGCTTTGCGGTTAGAAAACCCAAGTGCGGTGCAAAATTTACCCCATTTTGCAGAAGGCTGGGTAACGGTGCAAGATGTTCACGCGCAATGGTCGGGATTATTACTTGAACCCCAAAACGGCGAATTGATTTTAGACGCCTGCGCCGCCCCCGGGGGCAAAACCACTCATATTTTAGAACAAGCCCCGGCGGCTAAAGTGGTGGCGTTAGATGTGGAAGAAAGTCG
>NZ_CAMEFX010000022.1 GCF_945915845.1 uncultured Actinobacillus sp.
GCTTTTACCCCCGCAATCGCATTGCGTTCAATACAAGGAACTTGAACTTGCCCCCCCACGGGATCACAAGTCAAACCAAGGTTATGTTCCATCGCAATTTCTGCGGCAATACACACCTGAATTGGGCTTCCCCCCATAATTTCTGTTAAACCTGCTGCCGCCATTGAGCAAGCAACCCCAACTTCACCTTGACACCCTACTTCCGCCCCTGAAATAGACGCATTCATTTTGTACAAGGATCCAATCATGCCGCAGGTTAATAAATAGCGCTCAATAGTTTCCGCATTGAGTGGTGAAATAAATTTATCATAATAGGCTAAAACCGCAGGCACGATACCACAAGCCCCATTGGTTGGCGCAGTAACCACTCGCCCACCTGCTGCATTTTCTTCACTCACTGCAAGTGCAAATAAATTCACCCAATCAATAATTTTCATCGGATCATTAGATAAACTGGCATGCGACTGCAACATTCGATAGAGCCCCGGTGCGCGGCGAGCTACTTTTAATGGACCCGGTAACACCCCTTCTGTTTTCAAACCATGCTGAATACAATCACTCATGGTTTGCCAGATAGAAGCTAAATAGGCTTCTGTGGCTTCCTTCCCATGTAAGGTTTTTTCGTTTTCCCACATCACTGTTGAAAATGGCAAGGCATTTTCTTCACAATGACGCAAAATATCTTCAGCGGTTTTATAAGGGAATGGAATGTTCTCCTGGGCTGTTTCTGTTTGTGCAGATTGGGCTTTCAATTCTGCTTCTGTCACAATAAACCCACCACCAATAGAATAATAGGTTTGCTCATACACAAGATGTTCATCCTTCAGCGCACGAATTCGCATCCCATTTTCATGCAATGGCAAAAAGTTTTGGTTAAAAATCAGATCTTTTTCAAAATCAAATTTCACGCTCATCTCACCATGGTTTAACGGTAAAAGTGCGGTCTTTTTAACCTCATTAATAAAATGTGGAATATGTTGAATATCCACATCATGGGGTAAAGAACCGGCTAATCCCATAATAATGGCAATATCCGTACTGTGCCCACGCCCTGTCATCGATAAGGAACCATAAACATCCACTTGAATATGGTTAATTTGCGTTAATAAATCACGTTCTACTAAATCGTCCAAAAATTGTTTCCCTGCACGCATCGGGCCTACCGTATGCGAACTAGAAGGGCCAATCCCAATTTTGAACATATCAAATACACTAATCATACTATCCCCTAAAAAATCTAGACAAACATACCGTTTGCCTAGAATAGTTGGTTAGAACAAACCGTAAACTACGGCAGAAATCGCAATTAAGCCCATTATTGTAACAAAAATGTTACTTAATTTCCCTTGATAACGTTTCATTGCCGGAACTTTTGCAATGGCGTACATCGGCATAATGAATAAAATCATGGCAATAATTGGACCGCCTAAAGATTCAATTAAACCTAAAATACTTGGGTTAATAATTGCAACACCCCATAATGTCGCTAGGAAAAATGCCGCTGCACCATAATTTAATTTGCGAGCAGGAATCGCTTTCTTATCTTGACGAAGTTTTAAGAATAACCCTTCTAAACCTTCTTTGGCACCAAGATAATGCCCAAAGAATGAGCTAGTAATCGCTAAAAAGGCAACAAACGGACCAAAATAGGAAATATATGGATTATCAAATTTATTGGCTAAGAAAGATAAGATACTGATATTTTGTGTTTTAGCCGCCGCCAATTCCGCCGGTGAAAGCGTTAATACACAGCTAAATACAAAGAACATGACGAAGCAAAGTAAAACAGTTGCAGTACCTTTTAAGGTACGGCTGGCATGTTTTTCTGTTAATTCAAACTCTTTATATTCGCGTTGTTGTGACAAACTAAATGCGGAAATTTCAGGCGAATGATTGAATGAAAAGACTAAGACCGGAATCGTAATCCATAAAGTTTTTAAACATTCAGATAAAGTAGGATATTCTGAAATTGCCGCCATATTCCATTCCGGAATTAAATAAATAGATAAGGCAAATAAAATGAAAACTAATGGATAAACTAAATATTCTGTAATCTTCAACATCGCTTTTTCGCTTAATAACATTACACCAATTAACGAAGCAATTAAAATTAACGATAAAAGTGCGCGATTTGGTGATTCCATCCCCAATTGATTAACAATAAATGAATCCACTGTATTGGTAATGCCATTTCCGTAAATTAATAAAATAGGAAAAATCGCGAAAAAGTAAAGTAAGGTAATTAAAATTCCCGCTTTGCGTCCAAAATGTTCTTCCACAACTTCCGTAATATTACTACCCGGTTTACTTGATGATAATACAAAACGAGCAAGACCACGGTGGGCTAAATAGGTCATCGGCATAATAAGCACAGTCATAATCACCAACGGCCAGAAGCCCCCCATACCGGCATTAATCGGTAAAAAAAGTACACCGGCACCCACAGCCGTACCAAATAAATTAAATACCCACGTGATATCAAATTTATTCCATTTCATTTTATGATTTGCTGAATTATGTTCAGATGATGATTGAGAGATCATAGACATAATATTCTCCAAAGTTTTCAAAAAATAATAAATCAAACTGCAATAATCCATAGCAGTTTTCTCATTCAAGTTTATTTGAACTTATGGAAAATTTAGACGAACAACACCCCATTTCTCATAGAGAAATTTATTCGTAAAAAGGCTGACCAGCCATCTTTATGATCGTTCTAAAAATAGACAATTTATGAAACAATATTTTTCGTCTAGCTTACTGAAATTCTAAATAAATCATTATCGATATTTAAAATACCATAAGCTCTAAACTTTGTGCGGCATATTAGACTGATGGAACATTTATTTCAAATATAAAATCATTATTTTGTGACAAACATCAAAGTTTTTTGCTGATTTTTTTAGCAAATAAAAAAAGCAATAAAAGCAATCGTTTGCAACGTTCAAGAATTATTCAATAGCTATTCAGAAAGAAATCTTTCTAGCAATTCATTTAAAAATAATTTTCCTTGTTCGGTAATTTGCCAATGAGTTTCGGTTTCTATTAAATAACCTTTTTCCAACGCCCAAATAATCTCATTTTTAACCTCACTTTCCGCCAATCCCGTCAATGAGGTAAATTCTGCTTTAGGCACGGCTTCAAGCAAACGAAAACGATTCATAAAAAACTCAAAAGCGCGGTCAGTTTCAGGGACATTTTTTTCTTCATAACGATACTCACCACGCATATAGCCTTTAGGATGTTTCGTTTTTGAGAAACGAATAATTCGCCCATCGGTAAAACTCAATTTTCCGTGCGCGCCACAACCAATAGCGAGATAATCGCCAAAACGCCAATAATTTAAATTATGTTGGCATTGAAAATCGGGTTTAGCATAAGCGGAAGTTTCGTATTGCTGATAACCTGCAGACTGCAACAGTTGATGCCCTTGCTCAAAAATGTCCCATAAGGCATCGTCATCAGGCAACATTGGTGGACGATACGCAAACATCGTATTGGGTTCAATGGTCAACTGATACCAAGACAAATGAGGCGGATTTAAGGCAATAGCTTGACGTAAGTCATCCAAGGCTTGCTCAACCGTTTGCTCGGGCAAACCGTGCATTAAGTCAAGGTTAAAGCTTTTCAATCCTTGCCCTAATAAATCTTGAGCAAATCCCACCGCACTTTTTGCTTCTTGCGCATTATGAATACGCCCCAAAGCACGGAGTTTTTCATCGGAAAAACTTTGAATCCCCATAGAAATCCGTGTCACACCGGCATCCACATAGCCTTTAAAACGCCCCGCTTCCACCGTGCCCGGATTGGCTTCTAGGGTGATTTCAATCTTTTCTTCAAAAGGAAGCAAACATTGAACTCCCTCAAGCAGATCTCGAATGCCTTGAGCCGAAAACAAACTCGGTGTTCCGCCGCCAATAAAAATGCTCGTTAATTTTCGCCCTTGAATACTTTCCCCATAATGGCTCAAATCCTGTTGCAAATCTGCAAGCAAGTGCTGAATATAATCTTGTTCGGGAATTTCCCCTTTTTGCCCATGCGAATTAAAATCACAATAAGGGCATTTTTGTACGCACCAAGGAATATGCACGTACAAACTGAGCGGCGGTAAGGTTAAAGTCGTCAATTATTCACCTTTTAATTTGGCTTTAAGCACCGTTAAGGCACGAGCGCGATGAGAAATTTTTTTCTTTTCTAAGGTTTCCAATTCAGCAAAGGTACAACCTTTTTCCGGGCTATAAAAAAGGCTGTCATACCCAAAGCCGTTTTCGCCTTTTTCTTCAAATAAAATCGTACCAAAACACTCGCCTTCCGCAATAATGGGAGTTGGGTCCGTTTCGTGTTGCAACAACACAATACAGCTCACAAATTTAGCTTGACGTTTTTCGACCGAGACATCCGCTAATTCTTGTAATAATTTCTGACGATTTAAGGCGTCTGCATTATCACCTTCAACACCGGCATAACGCGCAGAATATAACCCGGGCGCGCCCCCTAAGGCTTCAACCGCTAAACCACTGTCATCTGCAATAGCCGGTAAGCCTGATACTTTTGCTGCATGGCGCGCTTTTAAAATTGCATTTTCCACAAAAGTTAACCCGGTTTCTTCAGGGCTTTCAATACCTAAATCTGTTTGTGCAACAACTTCAAAACCAAAGTCAGCTAATACATCCGCCATTTCCTTCACTTTGCCTTTATTGCCTGTAGCAAGCACAATTTTTTGTTTCATCCGTTCTTCCTTTTTTAAGCTCTTTTGAAAATGCCTGCCATTATAACAAAAAAGCGACATATTCCTATGCCGCTAATAAAGTTAAAGGTAGGTTAAAATGCAATACGATCTCGGTTTTTCTCAAGGGTGGCTTTGCCAATACCTTGCACTTCAAGTAACTGCTCTGCCGCGGTAAAATTACCGTGCTTTTCACGATATTGTACAATCGCTTCCGCTTTTTTCGCCCCAATACCAACCAAAGACTTTTGGATTTCAGCCACTGTTGCGGTATTGATATTAAGCTTATCGCCAATAGCCGCTACTTGGGGTTGAACTTGTGCTACAGATTCTTGCTGCACCACAGTCGTTGCAGGAGCTGCCGTTGCCGGGGTATTTTCAGCTAACGCATTTGTGCTCAATAATGTACCAATGACGAATGTGGTACTCAATAATTTTTTCAATGATGTCATAGTTTCTCCTTGATTATGATGTTGAATATGCATTCAACGCCTGTACTTTCAAGGATTTTGTGAAAACTGACAATAAATTCACCGCGCTTTTGGAATGAAGATCACAAAAATAGAAAAAGTGCGGTAAAAAACAGGGATAATTTAGGCATAAAAAATGAGCGAACAATTTGTTCGCCCAGACACCTTATTCATTTACGCGTAACTCTTTCGGTACTTCAAAGAACATATTTTCTTCAACGCCTTGCAGATTTTCCACTTCCGTTGCCCCCAGTTCTTTTAGGTGGGCAATCACAGACTGCACCAATATTTCCGGCGCAGACGCCCCCGCAGTTAAACCAATCGCATTTACATTTTCAAGCCAACTTGGATCGATATCTTCAGCACCATCAATTAAGCGCGCTTGAACACCCATTCGGGTTGCTAATTCCGCTAAACGGTTTGAGTTAGAGGAATTTTTCGAGCCCACCACCAAAACGAGATCCGTTTGTTTTGCCAATTCACGCACCGCTTGTTGACGGTTAGTGGTCGCATAACAAATATCGTTTTTACGCGGCCCTTGAATATTCGGATACTTCGCTTTCAACGCCGCAATCGCTTCTGCTGTATCATCAAGGGACAGCGTGGTTTGAGTCATAAAAGTCAAATCACTGTCATCTTTAATATTGAGTTTGGCAATATCTTCTACGCTTTCCACTAAGAAAATACCGCCATTTTCATTATCATACTGCCCCATTGTGCCTTGTACTTCAGGATGACCTTCATGACCAATGAGAATGGCTTTTGTCCCTTTACGGCTTGCTCGAGCCACTTGCATATGTACTTTTGTCACCAATGGGCAAGTGGCATCAAAAACTTTCAACTCGCGGCGTTTGGCTTCTTGGCGTACCGCTTGAGAAACACCATGCGCGGAAAAAATCACAATGGCACCGTCCGGTACTTCGTCTAATTCTTCCACGAAAATCGCGCCGCGTTCACGCAACCCATTGACCACAAAACGGTTATGCACCACTTCGTGACGCACATAAATCGGTGCCCCATGAATTTCAAGGGCAAGTTCTACAATGCTAATTGCACGATCCACACCGGCGCAAAATCCGCGCGGATTGGCTAAGATAATCTTCATTCTTTTTTCTTCTCTGGATTTTTGAACGCATCTAATGCTAATAAACCTGCGCCGATACAAATCGCAATATCCGCCACATTAAACGTAGGATAATGCCAGTTTTGCCAGTAGAAATCCAAGAAATCCACTACAAAACCGTTATAAGCGCGATCCACCATATTCGCTAAGGCACCGCCAATAATTAAAGCATAAGCGGAATTTTGTAACTTTTGGCTTGTGCTATTTTTCTTTAAGAAATAAACCAATACCGCAGAAATGACCATAGCCAGTACAATAAAGAAATATTTTTGCCAACCATCATGATTAGCTAAGAAGCTAAATGCCGCACCGGTATTACGTGCATAGGTTAAGTTAAAAATTGGCAGAATATTCACACTTTCATAAAGCTCAAAATGTTGTGTCACCACATATTTAGTGAGCAAATCTAGGATAAAAGCCACCGCACTTAACCAGAGGAAGGATAAACCTGATTTAGGTTTTGACATTTATTTCACCTAAAAATGTAGGGGCGAATAATATTCGCCCAAATGATTTCAAAAGATTAGGGCGAAAAATATTTCGCCCCTACGAGAGTGAATTACGCAAATCTACGTACTTCGCCATTGCCGTTGACGTTTTCTTCGCAACGAGAACAAAGTGAGTTTTCATCTTTGCTGTCTGAATAATGCCAGCAACGTGGGCATTTGTGGTTAGCCGAGCGAACTGCTTTAATGGCTAAACCTTTCACTTCACCTTCCGCTACATCAGCTTGTACCAATGGTTTCACTTCAGCTTTTGAAGTAATCACCACAAAACGTAATTCGTTTTCCAGTTTATTTAACAAACCGGCGAATGTTTCATCTGCAAAAATCGTTAATTCCGCTTCTAAACCACCACCGATAACTTTATCGTTACGTGCTTGTTCTAACACACGGTTAACTTCGTTACGCACGGTTAAGACTTGTTGCCAATAAGCATCATCTAATTCCGCATTCGCATCTAAGGCAAATAAGCCGTTATAGAATTCTTCTGTAAAGACGAATTCACTACGTTCACCCGGTAAATAGCCCCAAATTTCATCGGCTGTGAATGAAAGAATTGGTGCCATCCAACGAACTAACGCTTCTGCAATATGCCACAACGCAGTTTGACAACTACGGCGCGCGAGACTATCCGCTTTTGTGGTGTATTGACGGTCTTTAATAATATCCAGATAGAAAGAGCCCATTTCTACCGAGCAAAAACGCATTAAACGTTGTACCACGGTATGGAATTGATAGTTATCATAAGCCTCTTTGATTTCCGCTTGTGCTTGGAAGGCACAATCCACTGCCCAACGGTCAAGAGAAATCATTTCTTCAGGTTTAACTAAATCACGCTTTGGATCAAAACCGTTTAAGTTCGCCAACAAGAAACGCGCGGTATTACGAATACGGCGGTAACTATCTGCAGCGCGTTTTAAGATTTCATCAGACACGGTCATTTCGCCAGTATAGTCTGTTGACGCCACCCATAAACGCAGAATATCGCCACCGAATTTATCCATCACTTCTTGCGGCGTCACAATATTGCCGATAGATTTCGACATTTTACGACCTTGGCCATCAACGGTAAAACCGTGCGTCAATACTTGTTTGTAAGGTGCTTTGTTATCTGTTGCCGTTGAAAGCATTAAGGATGACATAAACCAACCACGGTGTTGGTCTGAACCTTCAAGGTACATATCCGCTTCTTTGCCGTTAAATTCAGGGCGAGAACCCACTACACTTGAATAAGTCGATCCGGAATCAAACCACACATCCAAAGTATCAGGTACTTTGCTATAGTTTGCCGCTTCATCACCTAATAAGTCTTTTGGATCAAGATCCCACCAAGCCTGAATGCCTTTTTGCTCAACCAACTTCGCGACTTCTTCGATTAATTCTACGGTACGTGGGTGAAGCTGTTCTGTTTCATTATGAATAAACAAGGCAACAGGTACGCCCCAAGTACGTTGACGAGAGATACACCAATCAGGGCGATTTTCCACCATTTTTTCAATACGTGCTTGCCCCCAATCAGGAATCCAACGCACATTTTTAATTTCGCTTAAGGCTTGTTGGCGCAAACCTTGGGTTTCCATACCGATAAACCATTGCGGAGTCGCACGGAAAATAATCGGGGTTTTATGACGCCAGCAATGCGGATAGCTGTGGCGGATTTTTTCTAATTTTAGCAATGCGCCGACTTCTTCCAATTTTTCTAGCACTTTTCCGTTGGCTTCAAATACACCTAAGCCTGCAAAAAATTCGGTTTGGCTAGTAAATTTACCGTCATTGCCCACTAAACACGCCATACCAATGTTGTATTTACGTGAAACCACATAGTCATCTTGACCGTGGTCAGGTGCCGTATGCACTAAACCTGTACCACCGTCTGTGGTTACATGGTCGCCTAAAATAAACGGCACCGTATAATGATAGAATGGATGATTGAATTGCAATAATTCAAGGCTCTCACCTTTCGCCGAACCCAATACTGTCCAGCTTTCAACGCCTACCGCTTTCGCTACGCTTTCCACTAATTCAGCGGCTAAAATCAAACGTTCATCGTTGAATTGAACAAGTTGATATTCTAATTCCGGATTGAGTGAAATGGCTTTATTTGAGGGCAATGTCCAAGGGGTTGTGGTCCAAATAACAGCTGAAAGTTTACCCGTGCCTTTTTCTGTTAAATTAAACAATTTTTCCACCGCACTTTCATCGGCAGCGGCAAAACGTACATAGATTGACGGCGAGGTCTTATCTTCATATTCTACTTCTGCTTCCGCCAAAGATGACGCACAATCTAAGCACCAATGAACAGGTTTTGAGCCTTTATATAAATGTCCGTTCGCAACGG
This sequence comes from uncultured Actinobacillus sp., assembly GCF_945915845.1. Taxonomy (GTDB): domain Bacteria; phylum Pseudomonadota; class Gammaproteobacteria; order Enterobacterales; family Pasteurellaceae; genus Exercitatus. The sequence goes on from NZ_CAMEFX010000022.1 coordinate 9,161, forward strand.
CTTTACCAAAAGCACGAATAATATTTGCTTCCGTGTCAAAATTCATGGTTAAGTATGGATTATCCCAATCACCCAACACACCTAAGCGAATAAAGTCTTTTTTCTGACCTTCCACTTGCTCGCGCGCATATTTACGACATTCCTCACGAAACGCTGCCGCAGAGATTTTTTGGTTTGGTTTCCCTACAAGAGCTTCGACTTTCAATTCAATCGGCAAACCGTGACAATCCCAACCTGGAATATAGGGGCTGTCAAAACCAAGTGCGGTTTTAGATTTAATAATAATATCTTTTAAAATTTTATTTACGGCGTGACCAATATGGATACTTCCATTTGCATAAGGAGGGCCATCATGCAAAATGAAAGATTTTTTGCCTTTCGAGCTTTGGCGGATTTTTTGATACAGATTTTTATCGTACCAATTTTTTAACATCGTAGGTTCACGTTTCGCTAAATCCCCACGCATAGGAAAACCTGTTTCAGGTAGGTTTAATGTGTTTTTGTAATCAACTTCAGACATATTTTATACCGTTGTAAATAAAATTTTATTGAAAATACTTTCTTGCGACTTGCGCATCTTGTTGAATTTGTTTTTTTAAATCATCCACTGAAGAGAATTTCATTTCATTACGAATTTTCTTACAAAATTCCACTTCAATCGTCTGCCCATATAAATTCTGATTAAAATCAAAGAGATGAACTTCTAATAATTGCTTCACACCATTGACCGTAGGACGCTGCCCAATATTTGCTACGCCAGTAAAAATCTCACCGCATGTGCACCGCACTTTTACTGCATAAACCCCTTTTATCGGATTCACTTGGCGATGTAAGCGAATGTTGGCTGTCGGAAAACCAATAGTTCGTCCTAATTTTTGACCATGTACCACTTTTCCAAAAATGCGATAAGGACGACCGAGCAAATTTTGCGCTAAGACTAAATCATCATTCGCCAAAGCATGACGAATAGCGGTACTGCTAATACGTTGCTCATGTAATTGAAAAGTACGATTATCTTCTACCACAAAACCGAACTGCTCGCCAGCCTGTTGTAACAATGCGAAATTCCCCACTCGATTTGCGCCAAAACGAAAATCATCACCAATGCTTAAAAACTTCACATTGAATTTTTTCACTAACCAATCTTGAATAAACTCTTGGGCATCAAGTTCTGCAAAAGCGCGGTCAAATTTAACGCAAATAACAATATCAACCCCCAAATCACCTAATGCCTGTAATTTATCGCGCAGACGCATTAAACGCGCGGGGGCCTGATTGCCTTGAAAATATTCACGTGGTTGTGGCTCGAATACCATCACCACCATGGGCAAATTGAGACTATCTGCTTTTTGGCGTAAATGCTTTAATACCGCCTGATGTCCCAAATGAACACCATCAAAATTACCAATAGTTAATGCACAACCTTGAGCAAAACTCGGTTGTTTTGAACGGAAATTATGCATCCCACGAATTAATTGCATTACGCGCCTATCCTATCGGCTAGCAGAAAGTTAAAAATACGGGCTATTATACGCATAAATCCTACAAGATTAAAGACACTAACGGCAAGATTACACCCGCTTTCGTAAATGGCTATGTAATGTTGGCACAAGTACTGATGCGCTCGCGGCCCCGATGACAAGTACCATCCCTAAACCTGTGATAAAAGTTAAATGTTCACCTAAGAAAAATACCGCTAACATCACACCAAACACGGGCTCAAGCGTATTAATAATACTCACCGCTACAGGTCTTGTACTCAATAGTCCCTTATTCCATAAACGATAAGCCAGCCAAGTACAGCCTATGCCTAAATACAAAATTGCCCCCCATACCAAGCCAACTAAAATGTACTGTCCAATCATGAACGAGAAATACGGTAAACGGCAAGCACAGCAAAGCCCCTAATACAATAATGACACTAGTAAAATCCCTAGCATCGTATTCTTTGATGACATCGCGACCAATATAAATTGTAAAACCAAATGCCATGCTGCCTGCAAGTACTAATAAACATCCCCATAAACTCACATCGCCAGATTTTTCTCCACCTAAGACAACGAGAATAATACCAATAAATGCAATCAAACCGAGTATCCAGTCGAGCAATTTTGCTGTCTGCCTAAAGAAAAAATGCCCAATAAATGCCACCACTAAAGGTTCTGTACCTAGCATCGTGACTGCACTGGCGGCTGATGTGAAAGACAAACCAATAAATTGTAATAGTAAAACAATGGGGAAATTAATTAATGCCAATAACCATATCCGCCCCTTCAAATTGGGAGGAATACGGCGATAAGCAGGGACAAAAAATGGCAATGAAAACAGCATAGCAATCAATAATCTCAGCTGCACAGTTAATGCAGGATCAACCATCTGGTAACTGACTTTGCCAAAAATAAATGCACTCGCCCAAATAGCAACAGCAATAATGAGATAGATCATATAAGTGCGGTGAAAAAAATTAACGTTTTAGCAAACCTTGCTTGTTGAAAAAAGGCAAAATCTGTGGGCGTACCGGTTATTGCATCTTGCCAAATACGCGTTTCACCAGTACGTGCTTGATAATATGCGCTTAACTCGGCGTTATAATTCTCTAATGCCTGTTTATCTAAAGCTTGATAACTATTTTCATAACAAAACAATTCTGTGGGTAAACGTGGTTTAAGATCGGGGTCTTGAGCTGGATACCCTAAACACATACCAACGAGTGGTACGCAATACTTTGGTAAAGACAAAATTTCTGCCCCGCTTCAATATTATTACGTAACGCACCAATATATACGCCACCAAGTCCAAGACTTTCTGCCGCAAGCAGGACATTTTGTGCTGCAATTCCGGTATCAACAGCACCAATCAAACTCACTTCAGCCCAATCTAATTGCGCATTGGGCTCAAGTTGATAATGTTTATTAAAGTCCGCACAAAACACAATAAACTCGGGGCAACTTTCCACATAAGACATCCCCGATAATTCACGGATTTGCTTACGTAAATTTTTATCTGTCACACGAATAATGCTCACACATTGCAAATGATTTGATGTCGAGGCATGAATGGCAGCCTGCATCAATGTTTGAAACACATCTTCCGCAATAGGTTGTTCTGTAAAATGACGGATAGAACGGTGAGATAAAATGGTTGCTAATGTTGTATTATTTTGCATATTTTCTCCAAAGTGCGGTCAGATTTCAGTTATTTTTTGGCTAATATGGCTTTTAAGAAACGCGCAGTATGCGATCCTTCTACTTTTGCGACATCTTCAGGGGTTCCTGCCGCAATAATCTGACCACCGCCACTACCGCCTTCAGGCCCAAGATCCACAATCCAATCGGCTGTTTTTATCACATCCAAATTATGCTCAATCACCACAATCGTATTGCCTTGATCGCGCAAGCGATGTAGCACTTCTAATAATTGTTTAATATCCGCAAAATGTAAACCTGTTGTAGGTTCATCTAAAATATACAGCGTCTTCCCGGTGTCTCGTTTTGATAATTCCGTGGCTAATTTCACACGCTGTGCTTCACCACCCGATAAAGTGGTAGAAGATTGCCCCAAACGAATATAAGACAATCCCACATCCATTAAAGTCTGTAATTTACGGGCAATAACAGGAATTGCATCAAAAAACTCGCGCGCCTCTTCTACCGTCATATCTAAAACTTGATGTATCGTTTTGCCTTTATAACGAATTTCCAACGTCTCACGGTTATAACGTTTCCCTTTACAATGATCGCAAGGAACATAAACATCAGGCAAGAAATGCATTTCCACTTTAATTACGCCATCTCCCTGACAGGCTTCACAACGTCCACCTCGCACGTTAAAACTGAAACGCCCTACATTATAACCACGAGCGCGCGCTTCAGGCACACCGGCAAAAAGTTCACGAATTGGCGTAAATAACCCCGTATAAGTTGCTGGATTTGAACGTGGTGTCCGCCCGATTGGGCTTTGGTTAATATCAATGACCTTGTCAAAATGTTCCAATCCTTCAATGGACTTATAAGGTGCAAAATGAATATTATCCGCACGATTTAAGGCATTCTGCGCCAATGGAAATAAGGTATCATTAATGAGCGTAGATTTACCCGAGCCTGAAACCCCTGTAATACAAGTAAATAACCCAACTGGAATATCTAAATTCACAGATTTTAAGTTGTTCCCTGTAGCACCTTTTAATTTCAGCCATTTCTTCTTATCAAGCGCGGTGCGTTTTTGCGGAATTTCAATTTTTTCTACGCCCGATAAGAATTTTCCTGTAATAGATTGCGGATTTGCCATAATTTCTTGTGCGTTACCTTGCGCAATCACTTGTCCACCATGTACACCTGCCCCCGGCCCAATATCAATAATATGATCTGCAGCACGAATGGCATCTTCATCATGCTCAACCACAATGACCGTATTGCCCAAATTACGTAGATGAATTAAGGTATTCAGTAAGCGTTCGTTATCTCGTTGATGCAAACCAATAGATGGCTCATCAAGGACATACATCACACCGACTAAACCGGCACCAATTTGACTGGCTAAACGAATGCGTTGCGCTTCTCCTCCCGATAAGGTTTCCGCAGAGCGAGAAAGAGACAGATAGTTCAAACCCACGTTCACCAAAAAAGACAAACGCTCTTTAATTTCTTTTAGAATTTTTTCTGCAATTTGTGCACGTTGTCCTTCCAAGGTCATTTTCTCAAAAAAGGCTAAGGCTTCACCAATCCCCATTTCAGACACATCAGGCAAGTTCGTTTTGCCAATATACACATGACGGGCTTCCGGTCGCAAACGAGAACCGCAACAATCTTGACAAGGACGCGTGCTAATATTTTTTGCTAATTCTTCACGTACCGTCATAGATTCCGTTTCTTTATAACGGCGCGCCATATTGTTCAAAATCCCCTCAAAAGGATGCTTACGCACCACTTTATCGCCGCGATCATTCAGGTAAGTAAACTGAATTTCTTCCTCTCCTGAACCGTTCATCAAGATTTCTTTAATCTTTTTCGGCAACTGTCCATAGGGGATTTCAATATCAAAATGATAATGCTCGGCAAGTGATTTCAACATTTGATAATAATAAAAATTGCGGCGATCCCAACCTTTTACCGCGCCACTTGCTAAAGAGATTTCATCATTTTGTACTACTCGGCTTTCATCAAAATATTGCTGCACACCTAAGCCATCACAAGTTGGACAAGCCCCTGCAGGATTATTAAAAGAAAACAAACGTGGCTCTAATTCAGGCACAGAATAACCACAATGCGGACAAGCAAAATTGGCAGAAAACATCAACTCTTCTGATTGAGGATTATCCATCTCCACAACACTCGCCGTACCACCGGACAGTTCTAATGCAGTTTCAAAGGATTCCGCTAATCTTGTGGCTAAATCTGACCGCACTTTGAATCGATCCACTACCACTTCAATAGTATGCTTCTTATGTAATTCCAATTTTGGCGGATCTGATAAATCACAAATTTCACCATCAATACGCGCACGAATATAGCCTTGCGCTGCAATCTGCTCTAAAGTTTTAACATGTTCCCCTTTACGCCCTTTTACAATAGGCGCAAGCAGCATCATTCGGTTGTCTTCAGGTAAACTTAATACTTTATCCACCATTTGAGAAATCGTTTGCGCGGCCAATGGCACATCATGATTGGGGCAACGAGGCTCCCCTACGCGTGCAAAAAGCAAACGTAAATAATCATGAATTTCCGTCACCGTTCCCACTGTTGAACGCGGATTATGGGAAGTCGATTTTTGCTCAATCGAAATTGCCGGTGATAACCCTTCAATACTATCTACATCAGGTTTTTCCATTAAGGATAAGAATTGACGCGCATAAGCGGACAAACTTTCCACATAACGGCGTTGTCCTTCCGCATAAAGCGTATCAAAGGCAAGGGAGGATTTACCGGAACCGGATAAGCCCGTAATAACAATCAGTTTATCGCGCGGAATAGTGAGATTAATATTTTTAAGATTATGGGTTCTCGCCCCACGAATATCGATTTGATCCATAAATAATGTTTTACAACTGTTTATTTGAAAAATTGGAATGATTATCGCATATTTTAAACTCTGTGAAAATATTCAGTGAATTTTTATAGATCTTTTTTAAGAATTCAGGCAAAATACACCGCACTTTTGACAGAAAAAATTTATTAACTAGGAGAAATTTATGGCAGGCGTTAACAAAGTAATTATCGTTGGACGTTTAGGTAACGATCCTGAAATCCGTACTATGCCTAATGGTGAAGCTGTTGCAAATATCAGCGTAGCAACCAGTGAAAGTTGGACAGATCGTAATACAGGCGAACGTCGTGAAATTACCGAATGGCACCGTATCGTATTCTATCGCCGTCAAGCAGAAGTCGTTGGTGAATATCTTCGCAAGGGTTCTCAAATTTATGTGGAAGGACGTTTACGTACGCGCAAATGGCAAGATCAAAATGGTCAAGATCGTTACACAACAGAAATCCAAGGCGATGTAATGCAAATGTTAGACAGCCGCAACGCCAATAACAGCGGCACAGCAGGTGGATTTGCACAACAAGATACTTTCGGTGGTCAACAACAAACCTACAACGCCCCACGCCAACAAGCCCAAAAACCAGCAGCATCAGAGCCACCAATGGATAGCTTTGATGATGAAATTCCGTTCTAAATTTTATAAATAAATAAAACAAAAATCCCAGCGCAAAAGCTGGGATTTTTTTGGTTGAAATTAAGTCAGTTTTACGTATTGCCATATTTAGAATACAATGCGTATTACTTCACATTTTTTAAAAGTTCAATTAACTCTTTAAGTGCGGTAATTTCTGCATCTTTTTGTTTAAGTAGCTCATCTTTTAGTTGAATTTCTAATTGTTGTTTTTCATTTTGAGCAATAAGTTTTTCATTCATTCCAAAATAATTATTATAATTTGAATGGTTATCGCCAATGGAGCAAATAACCAGTTTTTCATTATCATCTAATAATTGAGCAATATTGATATTAAAAATTTGGGCAATTTGCTTTAATTTTTCAACACTCACATTCGTTTGACCACGTTCAATTTTGGCATACCCTGTTGTAGACATTCCCAATTTTTCAGCCACTTCTTCCTGCGTCCATTGGTTCAATTCTCTCATCATTTTGATTTTTTCATAGGTTTCCATAAACGACCTTTTTAGTTATTTTTTAGTACTGAAAGAGTGATAAATTGCTCTTTGGGTTACTGGAGCAAATATTTTGGCGAGTATAACATATAACCCAGTTTTTAACTAATTTCATAAGGATGTTTCAATGAAAAAACTCTTGTGCGTGCTCTTATCTACAGTGTTACTCGCTAGTTGCACTTCTACAATTGGAGAGTACTCTGTGCTTAGTAACCGTAATATTGATATTACTCATTCAAAAAATTTCTCTCGTGGCTCAATTGTTTCTGGCTATAGTGGTAGCGTAGTTGTTGGGATATTCCAATTAGGTACACCTGATGTTAATGAGGCGTTAAAAGAAGCTATTGATAAAGATAGATGTACTGTTGCACTAACCGATGTTACCGTTAAACATAATAGAGCATATTTATTTTATGGGGTTCAGAACGTTGGGGTTACTGGTCGCCAATTGTTAGATACCAGCTTGCCTGGCTGTGGAAATAGACGCTAATTAGGAGAGAAAAATGAAAAAATTCTTTATGTTATTGTTGGTATCCTCAACATTAACTGCTTGTGGTATCAATACCAATTATAATAAAACAATAGTCAGCACTAAAAGCTACGATTTCACAAATAAAAACTTAGTATTAGGTAAGCAAGTTATTGCACGAAGTGATAACGATATTGGTATTTGGGCCGAACAAAAAGCCATTGAAGAGGCAATATCGCGTAACAACTGCACTGTTGCTTTAGTTAATGTAAAAATCACTGACCACGGTCGAAATATTGAAGGAACAGAAGTTATTGATCCAACGATTGGTAATTGCGCAAAATAATTTCTTTCTTTTATAAAACCCGGTGCTTATCGGGTTTTCTTTTATCTAAAAGAACGAAACAAATCGGCATAGTAGACAAATTTGTTGCTGTTTTGCCAAAAACTATGCCAAGTGGACAAAATTGTTGCTAATGTTTATTTTCATTAAATGTTAGCAACTCTTTTTATTTAAAAAATCCTGTATAAACAATATCTTACGTCTTTTTATTAATCCATTGTGATTATTTAATTTTCGTTTAAGTTCACTAAATAATCCTTCTAAACGATTTGTCGTCCTTTCTATATTTAATTCAGGATGCTTTTCATAGACAAAAATATAATCCATATAACGCTTTAAACTGGCATAAGCACTTCTTACATTACGATGTTTATAAGGAAAATAGCCTTTTTCATTCGCTTTATCACTTCGTTCTTTTAAAAACGCTTGGTGTTTTATAAACCAAGAATGTAATCGCCGATAAAATTCATTTTTCGAGCTTTGTGTGAGTGTTTTGGCGATTATTTTTAATTCTTTACCCGCTTGTGATTGGTGCTTTTTTCTTAATTTTCGCATCACAATCGCTACCATATGAAATTGACACATTTGTACTGGTGTATTAAATAAATCTTTCATCAAACCACGTCTACCATCACAGGTAATCGATTGAATTATATAGCCTTTTTCTCTTAACCTATTTAGAGCAAGTTTGTAGTAAATATCTTTTTCGGTTCGGACAAAATAATGGGCAATGACGTTATTTGAATTGGAATCCATTAGCACTAATACACCAAAATAACGCCCGAAGAATGTTGTATCCATAATGATATTCAGATGTCGATTTAAAGGCGGTTTTAAAGATGTTTTAGGGGCTTTATCAATATATCTTTGAATCGTTCTGACTGAACAATGATATTTAACGGCAAGTTGTTGATAGGTTTGTTTTCCAGATGTGTAATCAGTCCAAATTTTAATTGGGTCTAATTTATTTTTGAAGGAAAAGGTTTTATGGCATTTATGACAAAAATATCGTTGAATATTATTTGATGTACCATGTTTCTTTATTTTCAGACTTTGGCAAAATGGGCAGTTTTTTGTTCATATTTCAAAAAAGTGGCTTAAAGCCTTATACTATAAGGCTTTAAGCCACTTTTTAGCAACAAATTTGTCTATTACACCAACAAATCAACAAGGTTGAAATAACAGACTATATAACAAAAATCCCAGCGCAAAAGCTGGGATTTTTGATTCTTGATAAGAGAAAAGATTAAGCGTTACCACCAGTGATTTTCGCTACTTCTGCTGCGAAATCTTCTTCTACCTTCTCAATGCCTTCACCTACTTCTAAACGGATGAAGTTAGATACTGAAGTGTTAACTGATTTTAAGTAGTCACCTACAGTTTGTGAAGGATCCATGACAAATGCTTGACCTGTTAATGAAACTTCACCAGTGAATTTCTTCATACGACCTTCAACCATTTTCTCTGCGATTTCTTTTGGTTTACCAGAGTTGATTGCGATGTCGATTTGGATTTGACGCTCATGCTCAACAACTTCAGCTGAAACGTCTTCTGGGTTTACGAACTCAGGTTTAGACGCTGCAACGTGCATTGCTACTTTTTTGAGTTCTTCTGCAGAACCTTGACCAGCGACTAATACACCAATTTTCGCGCCGTGTAAGTATTGTGCAATCACTTCGCCTTCTAAATATTGAACGCGGCGGATTGTCATGTTTTCACCGATTTTTGCCACTAATGCAGCGCGTTTTTCTTCAAATGCCGCTGCTAATGCATCAATTGTTGTGCCTTTGTTTGCTAATGCAAAATCAGCCACTTCGTTTGCTAAACCTAAGAAACCAGCATCTTTTGCTACGAAGTCAGTTTCACAGTTCATTTCAACTAATACACCAAAACCTGCACCGATGCGCGCAAGGATAACACCTTCAGCAGCTACACGACCTGCTTTTTTAGCCGCTTTTGCTTGACCTGATTTACGCATGTTGTCGATAGCTAACTCGATATCACCGTTTGCTTCAACTAATGCTTTTTTACATTCCATCATACCTGCGCCGGTACGTTCACGAAGTTCTTTTACTAATGCCGCTGTGATTTCAGCCATTTTCTTGTCCTCTAAGATTTTGATATGAAATACGGTAAATTTTAACCGCACTTTTTGAAAGTTTTATCAGGGCGTATACTTGCACACCCCTACGAGAATTAGGTAGTAAAACAGGGAACTTTCGCCCCCTGTTTTAATAGGGCTTAGCCTATTTCCAGATTACTCTGCCGCTTCTTCAGCAAATTTTTCTTCTGCTACAACTTCAGCTTTACGGCCTTCTTTTACCGCTGCTGATGCTGCGTCCAAGTATAATTGGATTGCACGAGTTGCGTCATCGTTACCTGGGATAAGGAAATCAACGCCATCTGGGCTTGCGTTTGTATCAACAACTGCGAATACAGGAATACCAAGGTTGTTTGCTTCTTTGATTGCGATGTGTTCGTAGTCTGCACCGATTACGAAAATTGCATCTGGAAGACCCGCCATCTCTTTGATACCACCAAGGCTTAATTCTAATTTAGCCATTTCGCGTGAACGATCTAACGCTTCTTTTTTGGTTAATTTATCAAATGTACCGTCTTGAGATTGAGTTTCTAAATCTTTTAAACGTTTGATTGATTGACGAACTGTTTTCCAGTTAGTCAACATACCACCTAACCAACGGTGGTTTACATAGAATTGTTGGCAATCTAATGCTGCTGCTTTAACTGCTTCAGACGCTGCGCGTTTTGTACCAACGAATAATACTTTACCGTTGTTGTGAGCGATACGAGTTAATTCAGCTAATGCTTCGTTGAATAACGGAAGTGTTTTTTCTAAGTTCACGATATGAACGCCGTTACGTGCACCGAAAATGAATGGTTTCATTTTTGGGTTCCAGTAACGAGTTTGGTGACCGAAATGTACGCCTGCGTTAATCATGTCGCGCATTGAAACTTGTGCCATAATATTTTTTCCTTTTAATTGGGGTTGAGCCTCCACATACCAAGTAAATCGACCGTTTGGCACCCCGATTTAACCTTTGCGGTATGTGTGTGTTGTTAAATTTAAGATTAAGCTACTTTTGCTATGACTGGCATAGCCAAAAATAACCGCGCTTTTATACCATAAAGTGCGGTTAAAAACTAGCAAATTTTGAGGTTTTCATAAAAAAAGCACCAAAATATGTTGGTGCTTTTATCTCTAAAGTTCGATTGATATTATTCCGCTTCTTGTTTTAAGAACGCATCATTCACTTCAATTTTTGCTTTGCTACGCAAAGACTTAACTAAATTAGCTTGCACTTCTCGTGACTGTAATCCTAAGGTTTGTGCATTTAATTGCGCTAAGACTTTCTCATCCGGTGTACCATCAGTCATTTTATCTAATGCCACAATAACGATATCGCCGTTATTCGCTTTTGTCGCCTTGTAGGTCGCCTGACCATTTTCAGGTTTTGTCATTGAGAAAATCGCTTGTGTCAATTCAGGATCTTTTTTCTCTGCATAAACCCATTTTTCGGCATGGCCAAAAGATACTGCCGCAGGCGTTTGACCCGATTGTAAATCAGCAACCCATTTATTTGCTTGTTCAAGCATCACTTTTTCTGCTTTTTGGCGCGTTAAGAAAGCACTAATTTCCGCTTTAGCTTCATCTAAGGTTTTTGTACCTTCGAGTTTATGATCAACAACACGAACGATAATAGAATGTTGTTCACCGACATTCATTGGTTCAGAGTTGACATTTCCCTGCGATACATCCCCATCAAAAATAGCATTAGCCACAACAGGGAAATCTAAGTCCGTTGGTAAATCGCGGCGAGTAAAATAGCCTGTTTCTTTTACCTCAACCCCGGCTAGTTTAGCAGCCGAAGCTAATGATGATTGATCTTCAAACGCTTTTTCTGCCACTTGTTTTTCAAGAGAATAGAAAGCGTTCGCCAGTAACTCCTGACGAATTGCACTCACAATTTGACCGCGAACTTGCTCTAATGGCAAGGTTGTCGATAGTTTACGATCATCAACTTTAACGATATGGAAATTTCCATCAACGTTGACCGGCGCACTATAATTTCCTACATCAACAGCCATCGCAGCATCTTCAAGGTTTTTAGGTAAATCGCCATTATTTAACCAACCTAAATCACCACCTGATGCCGCAGAACCTTTATCCATTGATTTAGTTTTAGCTAACTCTGCAAAATTCGCGCCACCTTGTAATGCCGTATAAATATCATTGGCTTCTTGCTCGGTCGCTACCTGAATGTGTGATAGACGTTGTTGTGCTTTTGTCGCAAACTCTGATTTATGATCTTGATAATATTGTTGAATTTCAACATCCGTTACCGCCACCGATTTTTCTGCAATGGCTTTGGTCAAATCAATATATTGCACTTTTACCATTTCAGGCATCGCGAAATTCGCTTTATTCGCATTATAATAATCTGCCACTTCTTGCTCTGTCACCGATTGTTTGGCGATTTCATCCGCTAACGGAAGTTTCGCAACACGAACGGTACGCTCTTGGAAAAAATCTCTTGCAAATTGTTCCTGTTGTGCCGGTGTTAAAAAATCCGTTCCAATCAGACCTTGTTGCAATTGCTCTAAACGCATGGATTCACGTAATGAAGCAGCAAACATATCTGAGCTCATATTGTTATTGCGCAAAAATAATTGATACGCTTCATTATTAAACTTACCGTCAACCAAGAAATTTGGCATGCTCACAATCGCACGTTTAATCGCCTCATCGCTCACCGCCAAATTTAATTCTTTGGTATATTGCTGTATTAAAGTTTGATCAATTAATTCCGTTAAAACACGGGTTCTTAAACCGTTAATAAACTCAGGAGAGTCAACAACTGCCGCAAATTCTGTCTCGCCCAGTTCTTGGCTGATACGTTGATAGGCTTCGTTGTAACGTTGTTGGAATTGCTCTTGACTAATTTCTTCGCCATTCACTTTAACCGCTGACAAATCTGCCGATGAGCCTAAATACCCATACATTCCCGATACGAGAAATGACACGGCGATTGCCGCAAGAATTGCTTTTGACACCCAGCTATTCGCCATGTGGTGCATTTTTTCCATAAATGACATTTGGATTTTCCTATGTTTTATCAATAAGTCCAAAATTATAAAATAAAGCGCGGTGAAAAATAAGCAAATTTTTCACCGCACCTGCTTTAATTAACCGTTGGTTTCACTTTCGGCGACTTACGCGCTCGTGGTACTTTGACGGCATTGACCGGTGACAGTTTAACAAACTCCACACCTTGTGGCGGATTTTCAAGGGCAAGTGTTAACACTTCATCAATGGTTTCCACGGCGTGAATGGTCAAGCTCTCTTTTGCATTTTGCGGGATATCTTCCAAATCTTTCACGTTATCTTTTGGAATTAATACGGTTTTGATCCCGCCACGATGTGCTGCTAATAATTTTTCCTTTAAGCCACCAATTGGCAAGACTTTACCCCGTAAACTAATTTCCCCTGTCATGGCCACATCCGCGCGCACGGGGTTGCCCGTTAAGCAAGAAACCAAGGCTGTACACATTGCAATCCCTGCACTTGGGCCATCTTTTGGTGTCGCGCCATCCGGCACATGAATATGAATATCACGTTTTTCGTGGAAATCACTGGCAATACCCAATTTTTCCGCACGAGAACGAACGACCGTCATTGCCGCTTGGATAGACTCTTTCATTACATCACCCAATGAACCGGTAAAAGTGAGTTTACCTTTGCCTACCACAGAAGCCGTTTCAATAGTCAACAAATCACCGCCCACTTCCGTCCAAGCTAAACCTGTTACTTCACCAATACGATTTTCCGTATCCGCCAAACCATAATCAAAACGGCGAACACCTAAATAATCATTAAGGTTATCGCTATTGACCACTAAAGATTTCACTTTTTTATCTAACAACAACTGTTTAACGGCTTTACGGCAAATTTTGGAAATTTCACGTTCTAAACCACGCACACCCGCTTCACGCGTGTAATAACGAATAATATCAATAATCGCGCTATCTTCAATCGTGAGTTCACCTTTTTTCAAGCCATTACGTTCCATTTGTTTTTCCAGCAAATGGCGAGTCGCAATATTCAGTTTTTCGTCTTCCGTATAACCTGACAAACGAATCACTTCCATACGATCTAACAATGGGCCGGGAATATTCATTGAATTTGACGTTGCCACAAACATCACGTCAGACAAATCATAATCCACTTCTAAATAATGATCGTTGAATTTGGTATTTTGTTCAGGATCAAGCACTTCCAATAATGCCGAAGCAGGGTCGCCACGATGATCCATTGCCATTTTGTCAATTTCATCGAGTAAGAATAGCGGATTTTTCACCCCCACTTTTGCCATTTTTTGGATCAATTTACCGGGCAAGGAACCGATATAAGTTTTACGGTGCCCACGAATTTCCGCTTCATCACGTACGCCACCTAATGCCATTCGAACATATTTACGCCCGGTAGCATTCGCAATAGATTGCCCTAAAGAGGTTTTACCCACCCCCGGCGGCCCAACTAAACAAAGAATAGGCCCCTTAATTTGGTTTAGGCGCGATTGTACGGCTAAATATTCCAAAATACGCTCTTTCACACGCTCAAGACCATAGTGATCCGCATCAAGAATTTCTTGCGCTTTTTGAATATCTTTTTTCACTTTAGTGCGTTTGTGCCACGGCACTTGCAACATCCAATCAATATAACTGCGCACCACGGTCGCTTCGGAAGACATTGGCGACATCATTTTGAGCTTTTTGATTTCTGCTTCGACTTTTTCCTTCGCTTCCGCCGGCAATTTTGCTTCTTCTAATTTTTGGCGCAATTGATCGATTTCGCTGTCTGCCTGTGCATCTTCATCACCGTCTAGCTCTTTGCGAATGGCTTTCATTTGCTCGTTCAGGTAATAGTCGCGATGGGTTTTCTCCATCTGCTCTTTTACTTTGCCACGAATACGTTTCTCAACTTGTAATAAATCCGTTTCGCTTTCCATGGCACCCAGCAAATATTCTAAGCGTTCCTGTACATTAGCACGCGATAACACTGCTTGTTTATGACGAACAGAAACCGGCAAATGCGCAGCTAAAGTATCCGCAAAACGATCAACGTCTTCAATCGTTGTGAGCGCATTGATCATCTCTGGCTGAATTTTTTTATTTTGTTTGGCGTAATTTTCAAATTCATCAAAGGCCACTTTACGTGCCACTTCAAGCTCTTTATTGGCTTCAATAATGGTTTCAATGGGCTCAATCACCGCAGAAAAATGATCATCATCGCTCATTCGTAAAATATCCGCACGTTGCTGACCTTCGACTAACACTTTCACAGTGCCATCAGGTAATTTCAGCATTTGAATGATATTTACAATCGTACCAATATCATATAAATCTGCGACAGTCGGATCTTCGACTTCTGCTTGTTTTTGCGCTACAAGCAATAACTGTTTGCCCGTTTCCATAGCATGATCAAGGCTTCGAATTGACTTATCGCGTCCCACAAAAAGCGGCATCACCATATAAGGAAACACCACGACATCGCGTAAAGGTAAAACGGGAATTTCACGTTTTTGAGTGCGTTTAGCGTTCATCATTTATACTCTTCTTTACTTACTAGATTTCATACTAGGTTCTACATTGGGGCAAAAAAACAAAATTCAAGACATAACAACAAAGCAGACACTTCACCATTACTTTCAATTTACTATTTCGTGGTAAAGACAAAAAGTGCGGTCAATTTAACCGCACTTTGACACTTTCTACTTTGACACTTTCTTGCCCGAATTTTTACTTTTTATACTCAAGTTTTGGACTTTCACCCTTAGTGATCACCGCTTCATCTACCACGACCTTAGCCAAATTGTCTAAAGACGGCAAATCATACATCGTATCAAGCAATATGCCTTCTACGATTGAGCGCAAACCACGTGCCCCGGTTTTACGTTCAAGGGCTTTTTTCGCCATTGCAGTTAACGCGTCTTGGGTAAATTCCAATTCCACATCTTCTAAACCAAATAAGGCTTGATATTGTTTTGTCAACGCATTTTTAGGTTCAGTTAAGATTTGAATTAAAGCGGCTTCATCCAACTCACTCAATGGCGCAATCACAGGCAAACGCCCGATAAATTCAGGAATTAAACCAAACTTAATTAAGTCTTCCGTTTCAATTTGTTTAAATAAATCCGTCAAACTTAATTCATCTTGCTCACCTTTCACTTCAGCATCAAAGCCGATACCGCTGCCAACATGAACACGTTTTTGCACAATTTTATCTAAGCCGGCAAAAGCCCCACCACAAATAAATAGAATTTTAGAGGTGTCTACACGTAACATATCCTGTTGCGGATGTTTACGTCCCCCTTGTGGTGGAATGGACGCCACGGTTCCTTCAATTAGTTTTAACAAGGCTTGTTGTACGCCTTCGCCTGAAACATCACGTGTAATAGATGGATTGTCAGATTTACGCGTGATCTTATCAATTTCATCGATATAAATAATGCCTTGTTCTGCTTTTTCTGTATCGTAATCACAGTTTTGCAACAACTTTTGAATGACATTCTCAACATCTTCACCCACATAACCTGCTTCCGTTAAGGTGGTGGCATCTGCCATGGCAAAAGGCACATTCAACATACGTGCTAAGGTTTGTGCCAATAAAGTCTTACCGCTTCCCGTTGGACCGATTAATAAAACATTACTTTTGCTTAATTCAACATCATCGGTTTTATGCCCTGAACGCAAGCGTTTGTAATGGTTATACAAGGCAACCGCAAGAACTTTCTTCGCATAATCTTGCCCGATAACATAATCGTCTAAATGGGCACGAATTTCATGGGGTGTCGGTAACTTTTCTTCTACTGTTTTTTCAGCTTCTTCAGCGCTTTCTTCTTGCGTATCTAGTAATAATTCGTGACATTGCTCAATACATTCGCCACAAATATAACCCGAAATCCCTGCAATTAACTTGCCTACTTCATCTTGAGACTTACCACAAAATGAACAATGTGTATGATTTTCTTGTGTCATCTCTTATCCTTAGCGTTTGCTTATTACCGTATCCACGAGACCGTAGGCACGAGCTTCTTCTGCCGACATAAAATTATCGCGATCCGTATCACGTTCAATCACTTCAAGGGATTGCCCCGTATGGAAAGCTAAACGCTCGTTCAAAGTGTTCTTAATTTTTAAAATTTCATTGGCGTGAATTAAAATATCAGAAGCCTGACCACGGAAACCACCCAAAGGTTGGTGAATCATCACGCGCGCATTAGGCAATGCTGCACGTTTTCCTGCCGTTCCGCCCGCCAATAAAAAAGCCCCCATTGAGCAAGCCTGACCAATACAAAGCGTGCGCACATCCGGCTTAATAAATTGCATGGTGTCATAAATTGCCATCCCTGCAGTCACTGAACCGCCTGGGCTGTTAATGTAAATATTAATATCTTTATCTGGATTTTCTGACTCAAGGAATAACAATTGCGCCACAATTAAATTAGCCATATTGTCTTCCACTTCACCCGTTAAAAAAATGACGCGTTCTTTTAAAAGGCGGGAATAAATATCAAAGGAACGCTCACCGCGTGCCGTTTGCTCAATCACCATAGGGATTAATGCCATAAAGTTCTCCGTAATACTATCCGAAAAATAATTCGCTTATTCTACCTGAAAAAGTAATAAATAGATAATGTTTATCATCTAAACAAAATGCATGCTCTTTACTGTCATTAAAAACAAAAGTGCGGTTCATTTGCCGCAAGTTTTAAAACTCGCTCAAAATCAACCGCACTTAAGGAATTCAGAAACTTAACAATTAAGCTTTTGGATTCATAATTTCATCAAATGATGCTTTTTTCTCAGTAACCTGTGCTTTAGCAAGAACCGCATCTACCGCTTGCTCTTCTAACACTACGTTACGAACATTATTGGTTAATTCTGCATTTTTCGCATAGAATTCAACCACTTCTGCCGGTTGCTCATAAGCTGAAGCAATGTCTGCGATCATCGCTTTAACGCGATCTTCATCGGCTTTTAATTCATTCGCTTTAATGACTGCGCTGAATAAAAGACCTACTTGAACACGGCGTTTTGCTTGTTCTTCAAATAATTCACGTGGCAATTGTGCCGCTTGTTTTGCATTACCGCCAAAACGTTGCGCCGCTTGTTCACGTAATACATCAATTTCTTGATCGACTGCAGCCGCCGGAACATCGATTGCATTTTCAGCAATTAAACCATCAATGACTTGTTGTTTAACGCGAGAAACTAAGGCATTTTTCAACTCACGTTCCATATTTTTTTGGATTTCAGCGCGTAAATCTGCCACAGTTTTTGTGTTTGGACCAAATTTAGCTACAAATTCATCGGTTAATTCCGGTAATACTTGGTTTTCTACTTTTTTCAAGGTAATCGCAAATTTCGCATCTTTACCTTTTAAGTTTTCAGCGTGATATTCTTCAGGGAATTTCACATTGATATCGAATTGTTCACCGGCTTTTTTACCTACGATGCCATCTTCAAAACCCGGAATCATACGGCCTTGACCCATCGCAAGAACGAAATCAGAAGCTTTACCGCCATCAAATTCAACGCCATCAATTGAACCAACGAAGTCAATAGTTACGCGATCATCTGCTTTCGCCGCATCGGCACTTTCTGCCCAAGTTGCTTGTTGTTTACGTAATACTTCAACCATGTTATCCACATCAGCTTCCGTAATTTCAACAACCGGTTTCTCAACTTTGATATTTTCTAAGCCTTTTAATTCCACTTCCGGATAGACTTCAAAAGTTGCTGTGAAAACTACGTCTTTGCCATCTTCAAAGCTTTCTACCGCGAAAGTTGGACGACCTGCAAGATTTAATTTTTCTTTAAACGCTAAATCAAAGAAATGACGTGGTAATAAGTCATTTAATACATCTTGGCGAATTGATGCACCAAAGCGCTTTTCTACGATTTGTGCCGGCACTTTACCTTTACGGAAACCATCAATACGAACATTGCGTGATGCACGTTTTAATTCTTCACGCACTGCATTTTCCACTTCTGCCGCTGGGATTGTAATTGTAACGCGGCGTTCTAAACCTTGAGTTGTTTCAATAGTTGACATTCTTTTTTCCTTTATAAAATTGAATGAAATTGGGTAAAAACTGGCGAATTATAACGAAAGATTGAATTTCAGTCGAGAGAAAATTTAAGGATTATGTTCTTTAAGAAAGAAAAAGTGCGGTCAAATTAGCTCTATTTTTCTACCAGATCTAACCGCACATTGATGATAACTTAGTTTAATGAATAAGTTTCATATGCGTATAATGTATTAAACATCAACATCGCCACGGTCATTGGCCCTACGCCACCTGGTACCGGTGTGATAAATGCTGCGTGTTCTGCCGCTTTATCATATTGAATATCGCCACGTAATTTACCGTCTGCCCCACGGTTAATGCCCACGTCAATCACGATAGCACCGTCTTTTACCCAATCACCATTGATAAATTCAGGCTTACCCACAGCAACCACTAAAATATCCGCTTGACGAATATGATGTTCTAAATCTTTCGTAAAACGATGGGTGACAGTAACCGTGCAACCCGCAAGTAACAGTTCCAACGCCATTGGTCGCCCCACAATGTTGGATGCACCCACAATGACCGCATGTTGACCACGCAAACTTATACCTGTGGTTTCCAACAATTTCATCACACCATAAGGTGTGCAAGCACGCAAAGTAGGAATACGCTGACACAATCGACCTACGTTATAAGGATGGAAACCGTCCACATCTTTATGTGGTGCAATGCGTTCAATCACTTTTGTACTATCAATATGCTTAGGTAAAGGAAGTTGAACCAAAATCCCATCAATCGTCATATCCGCATTTAATTGGTCAATTAATGCCAATAAATCCGCTTCAGTTGTCGTTTCCGCCAAATCATAGGATTTAGACGTGATGCCTAACTCTTCACAACTTTTTCGTTTACTACCCACATAAACCTGAGAGGCAGGATCTGCCCCGACTAATATCACCGCTAATCCTGGCGCACGTTTACCCTGAGCAATATATTGATTAATTTTTTGAGCGACTTCAGCTTTAATGTTTTTAGCAAGTGCTGTGCCTGATATAACTTGTGCTGGCATTCTTTATCCTTTATTTATTCAATTAAATTGACCACGAAAACGTTTGCTATTTTCTCAAAAAAACGAAATAAATGTAACCCTAATTGCCATAAAATTAATCAATCAAACAAATTTTTTTAAAAAGTCATTGACTGTAAAAAAAAGAAAACTATAATGCACACATCTTGTCGGCGAGTAGCGCAGCTTGGTAGCGCAACTGGTTTGGGACCAGTGGGTCGTAGGTTCAAATCCTATCTCGCCGACCACTTCTTAAATATATCCTTTGAAATTCCATCAAAAGACATATCCATTTGAATGCGCCCTTAGCTCAGCTGGATAGAGCAACGCCCTTCTAAGGCGTGGGTCAAAGGTTCGAATCCTTTAGGGCGTGCCATTTTATAAAATCATATACAATTTCTCTTTTTTCAGTATTACTCTATTCTGTTCTTTTGCATTTTCTCAATTAATCGTTAAAATGCCATGGTTACTATTTTTAATTTTGTAGGTTTCATTTGAAAGGTTTAGTTATCCGAATATT
>NZ_CAMEFX010000023.1 GCF_945915845.1 uncultured Actinobacillus sp.
TTTATTAATCTTTTAGGATCTAAATACTCACCACCATTAGCTTCAACACATTCTATGCGGTCAAATATCACATCGAAATAACGATAATAGTAATCTTCCCACTTTTTATAAAATACATCACTCATTACTAATATCCCCACTCAACAACTTCGGCAATAATAAATCTCTTACTTTAGATAAAGATTGATTTTCATAAAAATGATGTAGCCATTTATCATATATTTCTTTTACTTTCTCAGAATAGAAATTTAGTATTTCAATATTAGGGATTAATATTTTCACTTTACTCATATTCTGAATTGTAATTTGAGGCTGAACAGATCCTGATGAAATTTCCTTCAAATTAATATTGCTTAAATATTTCTCCAAATAATACATACTTACACAACTGTTTTCATATTCAATAACTAAAGAGTTATTTGTAACAAAAGAATATGGATAACTTAATGTTACCTGACCAACAGTCCCCCTACAGCCTATTAATACTTGAGGCTTTTCATAAGTGTAACTATCGTAGAAACCTATAACGCCATTAGCACCAAAGACATAAAATCCTTTTTCTGTTAATTTATTCTTAGGTAAGCCTTTTCCATAAACAATATTACAAACATCTTTTAAATATCGTTCTTCCCACCCCCTCGGCACGCCCTCTTCATCAAACCCACTCGGAAATGCCTCTGCGATTTCCCATAGTTGTTGGTATTGTTCGGGATTTGCCGTCTGCAAGCGGTGTAATTCTTGCGTGTTTTTACCACTGATCACTGTCATTGCCGCTTGGATAGCTTGTTCAGCGGTTTGTCCGCTTGCCAGTGCGTTGGCTTTGGCGTGAACGGGGTCAAAATCAATAAACCAGCTTTTAAAAATCGTTTGGGCGATTTGTTCTAGGGTTTGGTTGATTTGGGTGTTGAGTTGGATTTTGTCATCAAAAATTGATAATTGTTTTCCTATATTCTCTCTATCCAAGCTATTTTGCGGAATAGAAATCTTTATAGATTTTAAAATAGATTGATTTAATAATGGTTGTCCAGATCCTGTTCTTAAATTATTTAAATTTAAACTTTTTAAAAGATAAAACCAAAAGCGAGCCTCTCCTTTGTTTTTACAATTTACAGATATTGCGTTATCAGTTACCCAACAATTATCATAAGAAAAATGTACACTTCCACAATAAGAGCCAACTCGCCCAATAATTATTGTTCCTGCTTCAGAATTATATTCATCTGAATATCCAATAATTCCATTTGCACCAAATACAGCATATTTTCCTGTAAAATCACTTCTTTCTGGTGATGTTTTCCCATTACTAAACGTAAGATATTTATCTAAAACTTCCATATTAATACCCCAAGCCTCCCAAATTCGCTTTAATTTTGGCTTCTAATTCTGCACTTTGCTTAAATTGTTGTTGTAAAAGCGCGGTCAGTTCTTGCATTTTTTCTGCAAATGGCACGCCGTCATCTTCTTGTTCGGCAGTGCCGACATAACGACCTGGGGTAAGGACGAAGTCGTTTTGGGCGATTTCGTCAAGGCTTGCGGTGTAGCAGAATGCAGGGATATTTTGGTAGTCGGCGGATTGTTGCCAGTTGTGGTAGGTGTCGGCGACTTTGGCGATGTCGTCTGCGGTGAAGTCGCGTAAGACACGGTCTTTCATATAGCCAAGTTGGCGTGCGTCAATAAACAGTACTTCGCCTTTGCGTGCTTTGTTTTTGTTTAGGATCCAGATACAGGCTGGGATTTGGGTGTTGGTAAAGAGTTGGCTTGGCAGGGCGATCATCGCTTCCACAAGGTCGGCTTTGAGAATATTTTTGCGGATTTCGCCTTCGTTGTTGGTATTACTCGACATTGAGCCGTTGGCAAGCAACAACGCCATTCGTCCGTTTGGAGAAAGGTGGTAAATCATATGTTGTAGCCACGCAAAGTTGGCGTTGCTTTCAGGCGGTATGCCGTATTGCCAACGTAGGTCTTGGGCAAGGCTTGGATGCCACCAGTCTTTCATATTAAAGGGTGGGTTTGCCATCACAAAATCCATTTTTTTATCACGGTGTTGCGGATTGCTGAAGGTGTCGGCATTGCCTTTGCCGAAGTCAAATTCAATGCCACGAATTGCCATATTCATTGCGGCAAGTTTCCAAGTGGTTGGGTTGAACTCTTGCCCGAAAATGCTCACTTCGCTGACGTTGCCTTGATGTTCGCGGATAAAGCGTTCTGTTTGCACAAAAAAGCCGCCCGACCCCATTGCTGGGTCGTAAATGCGTCCTTTGTAGGGTTCGAGCATTTCGATAATCAGGGTAACAATGGATTTTGGCGTGAAATATTGACCGCCCTTTTTGCCTTCCGCAAGGGCGAATTGCCCGAGAAAATACTCATAAACGTGACCAAGAATATCTTTTGCCGCCAAGGAAATCGGCTTGCCGTCTAGGGTTGGGCGGATGAAATTGGTATTGGAAAAGAGATCGATTAAGCCTAATAAAATGCTTTCATCAACTTTATAAGGGCTGATGCGTTGAATGACGTTTTTGAGTTTAGGGTTGTCTTGTTCGATAGCGTCAAAAGCGTCATCAATCAAGTTGGCAATGCCTTTAAAGGTTTTCTCGCCCCAGATTTTGTCGCCAATGTTAGCTCGAGCCACGACTTTGATTTCGTCCCAACGGGCTTGTTGCGGCACCCAGAATACGTTGTCTTGGGCGTAATTGTCCCGTTCTTCCAGTTCGGCATTGAGAATATCGGCAAGTTCGCTTTCGCTGTAAGCGGTCGGATCGAGATAAAAATCGGACGTTGGATCGGTGTAGCGTTGTTTGATGATTTCTTGTTGTGCCGAGAAGCTGTCGGAAACGTATTTTAAGAAGATTAAACCAAGAACGATGTGTTTGTAGTTGGCAGCGTCAAGCTGTTGGCGAAGTTTATCGGCTGCTTTCCAAAGGTCTGCATCGAGTTTGTTAAGAAAGGCTTGTTGATCTGCTTGCTGAGTCGCTAAATTTTCAGCCAGATGTGCTGTGCTGTGCTGTGCTGTGCTGTGCTGTGCTGTGCATTATACTATATCTCCGTAAAAAATTCCAGTGTGGGACACACGGCGTGTGTCCGCAAGATGTTAATTAAATTAATTCTTCGTTGCCAAATATCGCTCAACGGTGTCCACAATAGCTTGGGTTTGTGGATCAATTTCGATATTGACTTCATCCCCTAATTGGCGTTGTGCAATTAAAGTGCGGTCGATTGTTTCGGGGATTAGGTTAACACAAAATTGGTTGTCTTTGACTTCGCCGATGGTCAGGCTAATGCCGTCAATGGCAATAAAACCTTTGGTGAGAATATATTTCATTACCTGTTGATCAGGCAATTCAAACCAAATTTGTAAGTTATTTTCGCTAGGAATTCGTTGGCTCACTTTGGCGGTGCAATAAACATGCCCTGATAAGATATGTCCCCCCACTTCATCACCCAATTTCATGGCGCGTTCGATATTAACAAAATCGCCTTGTTTTAAGCTACCCAAGTTGGTGATACGTAAGGTTTCTGTCATTAAATCAAAACTGACCAAATCATTTTCAATTTTCGTCACCGTTAAACACACCCCATTATTGGCAACAGAGGCACCAATTTCTAAATGATCCAGTAAATTCTGTGGCATTTTGACCGTATGTGTTCTAAAATTTTGCTTTTCCACAATGGACTGAATTTGTGCCGTGCCTTGCACGATACCTGTAAACATAAATTTCTCCTTAATCAATTTTCTGCATTATACCTGATATGAAAAAAAATCTGAATCTCGCGGCTTATCAAGAACAAGCCATAAAGCTCATTCAAATTGCCTTGCCTATTTTATTAGCCCAATTGGCACAAAACTCTATGGGGACAGTGGATACTATTATGGCCGGGCGCGTAAGTGCGGCGGATATGGCGGCAATTTCAGTGGGGGCGTCAATTTGGTTTCCGTTAGTGCTATTTGGACATGGGTTGTTGCTGGCTTTGCCACCGACTATTTCTTATTTAAACGGTTCCGGCAAACGTGATCGTATAGCGCACCAAGTGCGCCAAGGTTTGTGGATTGTCTTGTTGGCGACAATTCCCCTTGGGTTGATTATTTATCATAGTGATTTGATTATTCAACAGATGGGGATAGATGAAAAACTCGCTCATATTACCATTGGGTATTTGCACGCGATGATTTTCGGCTTACCGGCTTATTTATTATTGGTGAATTTTCGTTGTTTAAATGATGGGATTGCTAAAACCAAACCCGCCATGGTGATTACCTTTTTGGGATTGGGGTTAAATGTGCCGTTAAATTATATTTTTATTTACGGCAAATTAGGGATTCCTGCTTTTGGAGCTGTCGGTTGTGGTATCGCGACGGCTATTGTGAACTGGGCAATGTGTATTATGATGATCGTGTATACAAAACGCGCGAAGAATCAACGTGATTTAAAAGTGTTCGAACAGATTATCGAAAAACCTAATTTCACCACCTTAGCTAAATTATTACGTTTAGGCTTTCCGATTGCGGTGGCATTGTGGTGTGAAGTGGCGTTATTTGCGTTGACTTCGCTCTTTTTATCACCATTAGGCACAGATATGGTGGCGAGTCATCAAATTACCTTAAACACCAGTTCTTTCATTTTTATGTTACCGATGTCTATTGGTATGGCAACAACGATTTTAGTGGGGCAACGTCTTGGCGAAGGTTCCCCGGATAAAGCGAAAAAAGTGTCTTATGCTGCGCTTGCTGTGGGATTAAATATTACCATTGTGACGGCATTTATTACGGTGTATTTTCGCGAAAATATCGCGGCGATTTTTGTGTCGGATGCAAAAGTTATCGCCATGGCAATGCCGCTATTGTTATTAGCCGCACTGTATCAATTTTCTGATACTATTCAGGTTGTTATTGCGGGGGCTTTGCGTGGCTATAAAGACACTAAAGCGATTTTATACATTACGATCTTCTGTTATTGGGTTATTGGTATGCCGGTGGGTTATACCCTATCTTTGACGGATTTTATCGTGCCGCATTTAGGGGCGATGGGCTTTTGGATTGGGTTTGTCGTGGCTTTAACTTGCGCGGCAATTTGTTTAAGTTATCGTATGCTCAAAATTCAACAACGTTCTGACGACAGTTTGTTAGCACAGTTGGATAAGCTGAAATAATAAGGGCTGTCGAACCACAGAATGTCTGTGTTTCGACAAATTCACAACTGCCCTATCTTTGCACTACATCGCTAAAAATATCACAAATAACAATAATTCCTATTTGTATTGTATTTTATTAATTTTGTGATTATACTCTGCACCGATAATTTTTGTCCCCGAGGATCTTTTCTTATGAATTTTAAATTAAGCCTAATTTACACCGCACTTTTTGCTTCGGCTTCTTTTGTGGTAAATGCTGAAACGAATACAGCTGAGAAGCTAGATGAAATTAATATTGTAACAGAGCTGGAAAAAGCAAAAGCTGTTGGTGATAAACAAAAAGAGATTGTTAATCTTAGTTTACTTGGTCGCCAAACTGCTTTTACATCACCTATTTCTGTTGTGAATTACGATGAAAAAGCATTTGAAAATTCACAACAACGTAATGTGGTTGATGCAATCTCTAAAGTCGATTCTTCCGTAATGAATTTTGGTGGAGAAACTAACACGATTTCCGGGATTTATGTCCGTGGTTTACAGCTTGATGCGCGCCAAATCACCGTTAACGGATTAGCAGGTCTTTATTCAACTTATAACTCACCAACTACAGCGGTAAGTTCTGCGCAGTTAATTAAAGGTGCGTCAACAGCGATTGGCGGTATGGACCCTGAAGGGGCGGCAGGTTCATCCTTGAATATCGAAACTAAACGTGCTACCGATGAAGATATCAATAAAATCGGATTCGGTTGGTTCAGCAATAACCGTTTACAAGAAACCTTTGATTTTGGTCGCCGTTTTGGTGCAAACAAAGAATGGGGAATTCGTTTAAATGGTAAATATCGCGATGGCGATACGGCGCGTAACAATTTTGATGAACGTAATAAAGAATTTGCATTAGGTGCAGATTATCGCGGTGATAAATTCCGTACCGGCATTGATTATATGTATGCAAAACGTGCAACTCATGGTGGTCGTGCGCGCGTACAAGATATTCAAGATTTGAATTTCCGCTTACCTGATGCGCCAAAAGGCGATACCAACTTAATTCCATATTGGAGTGGTCAAACCACAGAAGATCAAACCATTATGGGAACGTTTGAATATGATCTGCCTTACAACATGATGTTATCCGGCGGTTTAGGTCATATGGAATCGCGTTACTATGGTTCTTTTGGACAAATTCGTATGACGAATACAGATGGCGACTACTCTGTTCGTTCTATGCGCGCGATGGATTACCATATTCGTACCACTAGCGGAAACCTAAAATTACAAGGCGAATTAGAAACCGGTTCTGTTTATCACAACTGGAGTTTAGCGTTCGACGCCGTAAAACGCCAACGAGACTTCGATCAAAGTCTGACCGCTAAAAACTTTACCGCTAATATTTATAATCCTGTGTTCAGTCGAGGTCAACCGACTTACGGTGCGTTAGTACAAAGCACCAACGAAAAATTAAGCAGTTACAGTTTAGCTCTTGCGGATAGTGCCGGTTTTATGGATAACCAAATTC
Source organism: uncultured Actinobacillus sp. (assembly GCF_945915845.1). Lineage (GTDB taxonomy): Bacteria > Pseudomonadota > Gammaproteobacteria > Enterobacterales > Pasteurellaceae > Exercitatus. The sequence goes on from NZ_CAMEFX010000023.1 coordinate 6,641, forward strand.
GTTTAACCCTTGGTGGTCGTTTCCAATGGATTAAACAACAAGATTTTGCGACCAATATTAAAACCCATGAAAATCGCTTTAGCCCAATGGCAACCTTGGCTTATGTACCAAATCCAAATTTGGTTTTCTATGGTAACTATTTAGAAGATTTAGAGCCGGGTGCGGTAGATAACGACACTGGCGTTATGGCTAAACCTATTGTAAGCAGACAAATTGAACTGGGTGTGCGTAAAAACTGGGGTGATTTATTCACAACAACAACAAGTCTATATCAATTATCACGTCCAGGTATTCACCGCATAACCGGTGAACAGCAAGGTAAAGAACGCAACCGTGGTGTTGAATTTAATGTATATGCTAACTTGTTAAACAAAACACTACGTCCAAGCTTAGGCGTGACTTATAACCGCGGAGAATTGATCGACTACTCAAGATATTCGGACGGCGCGATTATTAACGGTTCTCAAGTGTCTAGCCCACGTTGGATCGCTAAAGCGGCGGTAGAATGGGATACACCTTTTGCTAACAATTTAAGCGTAAATGCAGCAGTTCAACATTATGGCAAATCTTATCAAGATTACGCGGAAAACTTTGAATTCCCGTCTTACACAACAGTAGATTTGGGAGCGAAATATGTGGCGAAGTTAGATGCAAAACAAGTTGTCACTTTCCGTACCGGTGTTGAAAACCTATTCAACAAAAACTACTGGCAAGTACAACGTGGACGCTATGACCGTAGCTTTGCGGTTGTAGGGATGCCACGTACTTATTGGGCGAATGTTGAATACTCATTCTAATCATTGTAGAGTGGGTATACTTGCTCAGCATTTTTCATATTAATTATTTTGGTGGGCAGAAATGCCCACTCTACCAAATCTCCCCTACTTATGAACTGGCAAACCGAACTTCACAACAGTTTTCCTTGGCTTTTAAAGTCTTTAACTTGGCTTATTTTAGGTTTATTTTTGACCGCACTTTTATTGCGTAAAACAGCATTTGGTCGGAAATTGGAATGGATTGTTAAGCCGTGTTTAACCGCCAAAAACCGTTGGAAAGCCTTGGGTTTAATCCTGTTGTTATTATTGTTTATTTTACTTGAAGTTCGTATTAGTGTACTGAACACTTTCTTCTACAATGGATTATATACATCCATGCAAAATAAAGCGGCAGATGCTTTTTGGTTCTTTGCCTTAATTAATGCGCTGTTGGTGGGGTTTAAGATTATTCATTCCATTTTGAATTATTTTGTACGCCAAGTGTTTGAAATTCGTTGGTTGGAAAAACTGAACGATGAAATGCTGTCTCGTTGGTTGCAAAATAAAAATTACTATCGTGTGAAATATGAAAAAGAGTTACCCGATAATATTGACCAACGTATTGAACAAGATGCCCGAGAGTTTATTACGGGGACAGTGGATCTGCTGGATGGGGTAATTGGCGCCGTTTTATCCATTATTGAATTTACCATTATTTTGTGGGGATTGTCCGGGGTTCTTGCGCTGTTTGGCGTTGAAATTCCCAAAGCCGCGGTCTTTTTTATTTACGGATTTATCCTTTTTGCCACCGCACTTTCTGTGTGGATTGGGCATCCGTTGATTAAACTCAATTTTGACAAAGAAAAATATAATGGTGACTATCGTTATTCGCTGATTCGCGTGCGCGATAATGCGGAAAGTATTGCCTTTTATGACGGGGAAACCAAAGAACATATTCATTTAAAAACAAAATTCCAAGCCATTATTCAAAACCGTTGGGCAATTGTGCGCCGTATGTTAGGGTTGGACGGTTTTAATACCGGGATTACGCAAATTGCAATGATTTTGCCTTTAATGTTGCAAGCACCACGTTTTTTTGCCGGTGCCGCCACCTTGGGGGATATGCATCAAACGGTACAAGCATTTAATCGTTTAATGCGTGCCTTATCATTTTTCCGTTTGTTTTATGAACAATTCACCCTTTATCAAGCGCGTTTAAATCGTTTATATGGTTTTATGTCGAAGTTGGATTATCTTGATCAGCACCAAATTGCTCATCCTATAGAATGTGGTTTTGGCGTGACATTACGTGATTTTGGGTTAAAAAATCAAGTAGGTGATGTGCTGTTACAACAGGTCAATTTGAGCTTACAAAAAGGTGATGCATTGCTGATTAGTGGGCCATCAGGAGCAGGCAAAACCACCTTGTTAAAGGCTGTTGCCGGTATTTATCCTTTTGAAACCTTTGGTTATAGTGAACGCCCTTGTAACGCGAATACACTTTTTTTACCGCAACGTCCTTATATGCCACAAGGTTCTTTACGTGAGGCTATTTGCTATCCAAACATTAATCCAACCCATCCAAATCTTGTGCAATATATGGAAATTTGTCGATTAGGTCATTATATTCACGCGCTTGATCAAGAAAATGACTGGCAAGTGATCTTATCTCCCGGGGAATTACAGCGCGTGGCATTTATGCGTATTTTTCTTACTCAACCTGATGTGGTGTTTTTGGATGAGACCACGTCAGCATTGGATGAACCCACGGAATATTGGCTCTATCAAAAAATTCGAGATGAATTACCCAACATGATTATTTTAAGTGTGGGGCATCGCGGTACTTTGTATCAATTCCATAATAAATTCTTAGATTTAGGTACTTGTCGAATTTAATTTGCCAATAACGCGGCAAGTTATAGAAAATATTGAAATCTTCAACTTTTTTGATAAAAATCATAATTTTTCTCTGTTCAAGAATTTATTTTATTTTCTAAAACGTGTATTCTATTGTGCGTTAAAATTTTATGCGTTTGTCGTCAATTAAGCGGATGATAAACACTCTTTTCACTTAAACCCAAAAGATAGGTTAATCTATGTCAAAATTAGTTCTCATCCTTAACTGTGGTAGCTCTTCATTAAAATTTGCTATCTTAGATCCTGTATCTGGTGATGAAAAATTATCAGGTTTAGCGGAAGCATTTTATCTTCCTGAAGCGCGTATTAAATGGAAATTACATGGAGAAAAAGGCAATGCCGATTTAGGTGCAGGTGCCGCTCACAGTGAAGCATTAGACTTTATCGTAAATAAAATTTTCCCATTAGATCCTGAACTAAAAGACGGCATCGTTGCAATTGGTCACCGTATCGTTCACGGTGGTGAGAAATTTACTTCATCTGTTGTAATCAATGATGACGTAGTAAAAGGCATTGAAGAAGCTATTCAATTTGCGCCACTTCACAACCCTGCGCACTTAATCGGTATCAAAGAAGCATTCAAAATGTTCCCGCATTTAAAAGATAAAAACGTTGCTGTATTTGACACTGCATTCCACACCACGATGCCTGAAGAAGCATTCTTATACGCATTGCCATACTCTTTATATAAAGAACATGGCGTTCGTCGTTATGGCGCACATGGTACAAGCCATTACTTCGTTAGCCGCGAAGCAGCAAAACGTTTAGGTGTTGCGGAAGATAAAGTTAACGTGATTACTTGTCACTTAGGTAATGGTGGTTCTGTATCTGCAGTTCGTCACGGTGAATGTATCGATACTTCAATGGGGTTAACACCGTTGGAAGGTTTAGTCATGGGTACACGTTCTGGCGATATCGACCCTGCAATCGTATTCTATATGCACGATACGTTAGGTATGTCTGTAGAAGAAATTAACACGACTTTAACGAAAAAATCAGGTCTTTTAGGTTTAACTGAAGTAACTAGCGACTGCCGTTTCGCGGAAGACAATTATGACAGCGAAGATGAATCATTGCGTGTACCTGCTCGCCGTGCATTAGATGTGTATTGCTACCGTTTAGCGAAATACATCGGTTCTTACATGGCAGTTATCGGTGAACGTTTAGACGCTATCGTATTTACCGGTGGTATCGGTGAAAACTCTGCACACGTACGTGAAATCACGTTAAACCACTTAAAACTTTTCGGCTATAACGTAGATAATAAGAAAAACTTAGCCGCGCGCTTTGGTAAAGAAGGTATCATTACAGCTGAAGGTACACCTGTTGCTATGGTTATCCCTACAAACGAAGAGCTCGTTATCGCACAAGATACTGCGCGTCTTTGTATCTAATGACTGCAAAACTGCCGAGATTTTCGGCAGTTTTTGTTTGTTCTATAAAAGATAAATCACTCTAGAAACATATCAAAAATCAACCGCACTTTTGTGCTAAATAGGAAAAAACATGGCTCATACAATTATCCTTACCCCAATTAGCGGTGGTGTGGGTTTAACCAGCGTTAGCTTAGGTTTAATCCGCGCTCTTGAGCAAAAAGGGGCAAAAATTGGTTTTATGAAACCAATCTCACAACCGATTTCAGGCGAAGATAAACTTGACCGTACAACATCCATTGTGCGTACATCAACATCACTAGAAACAGCAAATCCAATCATGTTAAGTGATGCGGAAAATCTTATCGCGAACAAACAAAATGATGTTCTTTTAGAAAAAATCGTTGCTAATTATCAAGAATTAGCGAAAAGCAATGACATCGTTATTGTTGAAGGTTTAATTCCAACCCCAAAACACAGTTTTGCTAACCGCATTAACTTTGATGTGGCTCAAGCATTAGATGCTGAAATTGTTTTAGTCGCCGCACCTGCAACGGAAACACCGGCTGAATTAAAAGAACGTGTTGAAGCCGCGGCCGCGTCTTTTGGTGGCAAAGATAATGAAAACCTATTAGGTGTGGTGATCAACAAATTTAATGCGCCAATTGATAGTTCTGGCCGTACTCGTCCGGATCTAGCGGAAATTTTTGATTCATTCCAACACAGCCATAATAACCCGAATGAAGTCTATAACTTATTCAAAAATAGCCCAATCAAAGTATTAGCTTGTATTCCTTGGTCGCAAGATTTAATTGCAACACGTGCTATCGATCTTGTAAACCATCTTGGTGCAAGCATTATTAATGAAGGGGATGTGAAAACTCGCCGTATTCGTGGTATTACTTTCTGTGCACGTTCATTACATCATATGGTTGAACATTTCCATACCGGTGATTTACTCGTTACATCCGTTGACCGTCCGGACGTATTGGCAGCCGCCGCATTGGCATCAACCAATGGCATTGAGTTAGGGGGCATTTTATTAACCGGTGGCTACAAAATTGATAGTGCGTTCAGTAAATTATGCCAACGTTCATTTGAATCAACAGGTTTACCGGTGTTCCGTATTGAAGGTAACACATGGCAAACTGCATTAAGTTTGCAAAGTTTCAACCTTGAAGTCCCTGTGGATGATAAAGAGCGCATCGAAAATATCAAACAATTTACCAGCGAACAATTTGATGCGGAATTTATTCACCAATTAGCAGGTGGTTCTGCTCGTATTCGCCGTTTATCGCCACCGGCATTCCGTTATCAATTAACAGAATTAGCACGTGCTGCGAAAAAACGTATTGTATTACCTGAAGGGGATGAACCTCGTACCATTAAAGCTGCTGTACTTTGTGCAGAGCGTGGTATTGCAGAATGTGTGCTTTTAGCCAACCCTGAAGATGTACAGCGTGTTGCAGATGCACAAGGGGTGACTTTAGGTAAAGGTATTACTGTTATCGATCCTGCGTCTGTTCGTGAAAATTATGTGGCGCGTTTAGTGGAATTACGTAAAGCGAAAGGGATGACGGAAACAGCAGCTCGTGAGCAATTAGAAGACACGGTGGTATTAGGTACCATGATGTTAGAAGCAAACGAAGTGGATGGTTTGGTATCAGGTGCGGTACATACAACAGCTAACACTATTCGCCCACCAATGCAAATCATCAAAACAGCACCAGGTAGCTCAATTGTATCTTCAATCTTCTTTATGTTATTACCTGATCAAGTGCTTGTTTATGGTGACTGTGCGGTGAACCCGGATCCTTCAGCAGAACAATTAGCAGAAATTGCGATTCAATCGGCAGATTCTGCGAAAGCGTTTGGTATTGATCCGAAAGTAGCAATGATTTCTTATTCTACAGGAACATCAGGTGCTGGTGCAGATGTTGAGAAAGTCAAAGAAGCGACACGTATTGCGAAAGAAAAACGCCCGGATTTATTGATCGATGGTCCGTTGCAATATGATGCGGCGGTGATGGCTGATGTAGCGAAATCTAAAGCTCCAAACTCACCTGTTGCAGGTAAAGCCACTGTATTCGTATTCCCTGATTTGAATACAGGTAATACCACATACAAAGCGGTTCAACGCTCTGCTGACTTAGTATCAATCGGTCCAATGCTTCAAGGTATGCGTAAACCGGTGAATGACTTGTCGCGCGGTGCCTTAGTGGATGACATCGTTTACACGATCGCATTAACTGCAATTCAAGCCACACAAGCTTAATTGTCAAACTGCCTAAAAATAAACCGCACTTTTTTCATGAAAGTGCGGTTTTAAAGAGGCCGAAATAAACTGATTTTATCTCTATTTCTATCTACTTTTCTATTTTACCACTTCAAATTTTAGACCGTTAAAGTTAATGTCACCAATCTGAACATCTAAGCTGTATTTCCCAATGGGATCTTTTTTCTCCAATTGCCAACAACGAGAAATTGAGTTGTCCTTAGAGGGCATTACTTCACTTACGATAACAAATTCTTTTTTATCATTGCTTGCGTAAGATTGGTCTTTATCTGAGGTAAATTTCGTTGCAGCTGGTGAATGGAAAGTTTCGGTGACACGTGTTTTTCCAGTGAATTTGATATTAAGCGTTCCCCAACAAAGTTGTTGTTTTTTGCTTAATGATACTTTGTTTCCACTAATTTTTAGTGGTGTTTTTCCACTAAGATCAAGAACTTGTATAAATGCTGCCGGTTGTGAGTTCGCAATCGGTTGATTTTGCGCATTCGCCGCCAGAGTGACAGTTGAAATAAGCCCTAATGTGAGCCCAAGTTGTTTTTTCATTGATAATTTCTCCAATTGAAAATAAAAGTTTCTTACTTATTTAACCGGGATTTCCGCTTGACAGTGTGGACAATCTAAAAAATGTTTTTCATTATTATGCACAATATAATGTCCCATTTTTTTTGCTTTAGTATCAAGGTATTCCGTGTTATAACGGTTTTCCCCTACATTTAACGGCACACGCTCAACAACATTAATCCCATCTTGTTTCATCGTATCAATTTTATTCGGGTTATTCGTTAATAAACGTACCGCTTTTACCCCTAATAACTCAAAAATATCTGCACAAACCGAAAAATTCCGTTCATCCGCTTTAAAACCTAACGCAAGATTGGCTTCAATGGTATCCATGCCCTGATCTTGCAATGAGTAAGCCCGGATTTTGTTAATCAAGCCAATTCCACGCCCTTCTTCGCGATGATAAATTAACACACCACGCCCTTCTTCACTAATTTGGCGTAAAGCACTCGCTAATTGAAAACCACAATCGCATTTCAAACTATGTAAAGCGTCCCCGGTTAAACATTCTGAATGGATACGTGCTAAAACAGGTTCACCATCCGCGACATCCCCCATCACCAAAGCAACGTGTTCTTTTTTGGTATCAGGAAATTCAAATCCAACAATTTTAAAAATACCAAATTCCGTAGGCAATGTGGCTTCTGTCACCCGCTGAATTTTAGTCATAAAATAAATCCTTATTCTTTCTCGTTCGTCAGTGATAGAATGTGCAGCGTTGTTTAGTTTGCAACAATTTTAATTCACCACTGGAGTTTCAAATGTTAAAGCGTTTGTCATTATATACTTTTTTACTTTGCCTTGTGCCGATTTTTGTATGGATTTTTTCTTGGAAATGGGCAGGTGATAACCATCTTACTCAATTTGATCATTTTCTTTACTGGCTCACAGAAACAGGCAGTGTGCCTTATGCCTTGATCACTTGTGGTGTATTTAGCTTACTCTTCTATCCTATATTCCCCAATCGAAAAAAATGGATTTTAGGTGTCTGCGTAATGGCTTTATCTGTCATCATCACTCAAGGTGTCAAAACTATTGCGAAAACTGCCTTTGCTGAATCTCGCCCTTTCATAGTGGAATTAACAGAAAAATCTGGCATTTCAAGCGATTATTTTTATGATAAAACGCGAGACGAACGTGAGGTTATAGTAAATCAATACTATTCTTCTCAATCCGAAACCCCAACATGGCTTGCTCATCATCGCGAAAATGAAACCGGCTATTCTTTCCCATCAGGTCATGCTATTTTCGCTGCCGCTTGGTTATTATTAGCCGTGGGCTTTACGGAGTTTTATGGCCGTTGTCGCACTGCCTCCAAACTTCTCGTGGCGGGCACTTTAATTTGGGCGGTGTTAATGTTAGTCAGCCGACTTCGCTTAGGCATGCATTATCCGATTGACTTATTTGCCAGTATTTTAATCGCTTGGATTGTGCATGGTGTTATTTTTACATTTTTAGCCAAAAAAGCGATCTTTATCAAAGAATAATGTCGTAAGTGCGGTTAAAATTTAAAAAGTTTTTTTAATCAAAAGGTAGCAGTATGTTATATGGATTAGACATTGGCGGCACAAAAATTGAACTTGCCGCATTTAACGAAAAGCTCGAAAAGCAATATAGCGAACGCGTTCCAACGCCTAAAAACAGCTATGAAGAGTGGCTGGATACTATCGTGGCATTAGTGGAAAAAGCGGACGCCAAATTTGGTGTGAAAGGCTCTGTGGGTTTAGGCGTTCCGGGCTTTGTTAACCACGAAACAGGGATTGCGGAAATTACCAATATCCGCGTGGCAGACAATAAGCCGATTTTAAAAGATCTAAGCGAACGTTTAGGCCGTGAAGTTCGTGCAGAAAATGACGCAAACTGTTTCGCCCTGTCTGAAGCTTGGGACGAAGAAAATCAACAATATCCTTGTGTGTTAGGGTTAATTCTCGGCACAGGTTTTGGCGGCGGATTAGTCTTCAATGGTAAAGTCCACTCCGGCAAAGTAGGAATGGCGGGTGAATTGGGGCATTTACAGCTCAATTATCACGCACTCAAATTGCTCGGTTGGGATAAAGCACCAATTTATGATTGCGGTTGTGGTAATCGTGCTTGCTTGGATACCTACCTGTCTGGGCGTGGTTTTGAAATGCTTTATCGTGATTTACAAGGTGAAGCACTCTCAGCCAGAGAAATTATCGAGCATTTTTATGCCGGTCAAGAAAGCGCGGTGAAATTTGTGAATCTTTTTGTGGAGCTTTGTGCGATTTCAATCGGCAATATTATTACAGCATTAGATCCGCATATGATTGTATTAGGTGGCGGTTTATCGAACTTTGACTATTTGTACGAAGCCTTACCAAAAGCATTACCGGCTCATTTAATGCGCAGCGCAAAAGTCCCTGTGATCAAAAAAGCCAAATATGGCGATTCCGGTGGTGTACGTGGTGCTGCTGCACTGTTCTTAGAACGGAAATAATCCCCCTCCTGCGTTATACAAAACCAAAAAGAGCGGTCTGAAACCGCTCTTTTTTATCTTTAGGCTTTGCCTTATTTCGATAAGATTACATCACGATATTATAAGCAACGGCCGCAATCACACCACCAATAATTGGACCGACAACCGGAACCCAAGCATACCCCCAATCCGGTGAAGTATTTAATTTTTTACCTAAAATGGCCAGAGCAATGCGTGGACCTAAATCACGAGCCGGGTTAATCGCATAACCGGTTGTACCACCCAAGCTTAAACCAATCGCCCACACTAAAATCGCCACAGGTAATGCGCCAATGGATCCTAAACCAATTGGTGCTGCTGTTTCTGTCCCCGGTAACATGACTTTACCTGAGGTAATAAAGAAAATGACAGAAACCAGTACGACTGTACCAATAATTTCACAGAATAAATTGTTTGTGTAATTGCGGATAGCCGGTTCCGTTGAGAAGCAAGCACGTTTTAAACCTTCATTATCCGTTGCTTTGAAGTGATCATGGTAGAATAAATACACCACAAATGCGCCTAAAATCCCACCCACAAGCTGTGCGGCAATATAACCTGGAACCATCGCCCAATCAAAGGCTCCTTTTACTGCCACACCAATGGTCACCGCCGGATTTAAATGTGCACCACTATGTTCACCTGTTACCACGACGGCAACATATACCGCAAATGCCCAAGCCGTGGTAATCACAATCCAACCTGAACTATTACCTTTAGTTTTATTTAAGCACACATTAGCAACAACACCATTCCCCATTAAAACAAGAAGTGCTGTGCCTAGGAATTCAGCCAAATATGCGTTCATAAGAAAATCTCCATTTTATTGAAATGACTCTGTTTTTTATCAAAACATCAGTTGGCAATCTCGTTCATTTTCAATCAAAAATAAAGTAAATGTCTTATGCGACTAGCTGTCATTATGGGCTTCTTACTCTGAATAGCAATAGGAAAAATAGCGGAATTTTTAAATTTGATAAACAGCTCACATTACTGAACAAATGTAATGAGATTTTTGTGATCGAGTTCAAAAAAATAAGATTTCCCCATTTCATTTACCTGAAAAATCGATTAAGTTGAGCTTGCAATTTTCGTTCACACTCATCATCAAAATAACCTATTTGCATTATGTGCAATCTCATATTGTTAACGCTAAACCATAAAAGGAATTAAAATTATGGCAGACAAAAAATACATTATTGCATTAGATCAAGGCACAACAAGTTCTCGTGCAGTACTTCTTGACCATAACGCCAATATTATTGAAATCGCACAACGTGAATTTACCCAAATTTACCCGAAAGCAGGTTGGGTTGAACATAATCCAATGGAAATTTGGGCAACACAAAGTTCAACCTTAAATGAAGTGGTCGCAAAAGCAGGTATTTCATCTGATGAAATTGCCGCTATTGGCATTACCAACCAACGTGAAACCACTATCGTGTGGGAAAAAGAAACAGGAACGCCTGTTTATAATGCGATCGTATGGCAATGCCGCCGTACATCTGATATTACAGATAAACTCAAAGCAGATGGACATGAGGATTATATTCGAAGTACCACAGGTTTAGTGGTTGACCCTTATTTCTCAGGTACCAAAGTAAAATGGATTTTAGATAATGTTGAAGGTGCACGTGAGAAAGCAGAGCGTGGTGAATTGTTATTCGGTACAGTAGATACTTGGTTAGTTTGGAAATTAACTCAAGGTCGCGTTCATGTCACCGATTATACCAACGCCTCTCGTACCATGCTCTTTAATATTCATACTAAACAATGGGATGACAAGATGTTGGAATTACTCAATATTCCACGTTCAATGTTACCTGAAGTGAAAAACTCCTCTGAAATTTATGGTCAAACCAATATTGGCGGTAAAGGTGGCGTACGTATTCCTGTCGCCGGTATCGCCGGCGACCAACAAGCCGCGTTATTTGGTCATTTATGCGTCAATGCCGGTCAAGCTAAAAACACCTATGGGACAGGTTGCTTTATGTTGCTGCATACCGGCGATAAAGCGATTAAATCACAAAATGGCTTATTGACCACTATCGCCTGTAACGCTAAAGGCGAACCGGCTTATGCACTTGAAGGATCTGTATTTATCGCAGGGGCATCAATTCAATGGTTACGTGATGAACTCAAAATCGTTCATGACAGCTACGACAGCGAATACTTTGCCACCAAAGTTCCAAGCACAAACGGTGTTTATGTTGTTCCCGCATTTACAGGCTTAGGCGCACCATATTGGGATCCGTATGCACGTGGTGCGATTCTAGGTTTATCTCGTGGTGCAAACCGCAACCATATCGTTCGCGCTACCCTTGAGTCTATTGCTTACCAAACACGCGATGTATTAGAAGCAATGCAAGCGGATTCCGGTAATAAACTTCAATATCTCCGTGTTGACGGTGGGGCAACGGCGAATAACTTCTTAATGCAATTCCAATCTGATATTTTAGATGTGAATGTGGAACGTCCGATGGTAAAAGAAGTCACCGCATTGGGTGCTGCCTATTTAGCCGGTCTTGCTGTTGGTTTCTGGAAAGATTTAACCGAACTTCAAGATAAAGCACGTGTCGAACGCACCTTTACGCCTGATAACGACAACGAAAAACGTGAACGCCGTTATAAAGGTTGGAAAAAAGCCGTTCGCCGTGCATTAGAATGGGAAAAAGAAGATGCTGAGTAATTCAGTATTAAGATAAAGAAAGAGCGGTCAAATTCTAATAATTTTGACCGCTCTTTTTAGGTATAATGGTTATGAATGTCGATAATCATTGGCTTGTTGCAACAATTGGCGACTTTCTTTCATAAATTGTTCGGAATATTCACCAAACCATTCACGCACTTCATCAAAGACTTTAATAAACCCTTCTTTATCGCCTGTTTCAAAGAATTTCAGGCTTTCTTCATAACTTTGTTTTAGGCTTTCAATCACCGCTAAATTCTCAGGTTTATCCATAATAATGTCTGCATAAAGGCTACCATCTTGTGCAAATAAACGCCCAATCATCGCTAATTCCAAACGATAGATTGGTGAAGATAACGCTAAAATATTGGCTAATTTAATGGGTTGACGAGATAAATGATAGCCGTTCGCAAAGGTGGAAAAATGGCGCAATGCTTGGATATAAGTCATACTATGATCATGTTCCGCCGCGTCCACTTGATAAATTTTTGCCCCCCAAATGGCAATTTGCTCAAGCAACCATTCATAGCGTTCAGGATAACGACCATCACAGCGTACCACCACTTGCTTCGCCATGCTAGCAATATCTGGACCGAACATCGGATGCAAACCAACCACCGCACCACGATGAACTTCGAGCATTTTTTCTAATGGTTGACGTTTTACTGATGTTAAATCCGTCAACAGCATATTTTCTGTTAAGTAAGGCTTCAATCGCGCAATGGTTTCAAGGGTTTTATTAATGGGTACACAAACAATCACCACATCTGCACCAGATAAAATCTCTTGCGCTTGCTCCCAGTCTTTACTGCCTAAAATCTCCACCGGATACCCCGAGGCGCGTAAAAAACGAGCAAATAGCCCACCTAATTTGCCATTCCCGCCAACAATCACTATTTTCTTAATTTCAGGGTTGACGGTTTTAAAGCCAAAATGATTTTCACTCACATAAGACTCACGCATTAAACGGCGCAACACATCTTCGATAAGATCAGCAGGTACCCCCATTTTTTCCGCCTCCTGACGGCGAGCAGCCAGCATATCTGCTTCGCGCTCAGGGACATAAATCGGCAAGCCCTGTTTATGCTTTATTTCCCCGACTTTTTTGACCAATGCCAAGCGTTTTGCAAAAACCTCGATTAACTCTTTATCTAAAGCATCAATTTCATTTCGGATTTCTTTTAATGCGTCCATGTGATTCTCTCTAAGGCAGTAAAAGGACGCTTGAAGCGTCCTTAAGTGCGGTTAAAATGGGAGATATTTTAGCGATTTTTTAAATCTGCCGCAATTTTGCGTAACAAACTATCTGTCGTTTCCCAATCAATACAAGCATCGGTGATAGATACGCCGTATTTCATTTCGCTGACAGGTTGTTCTGCTGATTGGTTACCTGCATTGATATTACTCTCAATCATTAAACCAATAATCGATTGGCAGCCATTTACAATCTGTTGAGTCGCATCTTCTGCCACAATCGGCTGACGTTTGTAATCTTTATTTGAGTTACCATGACTGCAGTCAATCATAATCGCCGTTTCCAATCCGGCTTTTTTCAATTCAGCTTCACATTGTTGCACAAACTCTGAAGCATAATTGGGTGTTTTCCCTCCACGTAAAATTACATGCCCATCAGGATTACCTTCTGTATGTAATAAATTCACCTGACCTTGTTGGTTAATCCCAATAAAACTATGTCCCATCGAGGCCGCTTTCATTGCATTAATCGCCGTTCCTAAACTACCGTCTGTACCATTTTTAAAACCAACCGCCATAGATAAACCGGAAGCTAACTCACGGTGAGTCTGTGATTCAGTGGTACGCGCACCAATGGCTGACCAGCTAAATAAATCCGCTAAATATTGTGGCGTCATTGGATCAAGTGCTTCCGTTGCCAATGGCAAGCCTATTTCCACTAAATCAAGCAATAAGGTTCGCGCAATATGCAAACCGTGCTCCACATCAAAAGAGCCATCAATTTTCGGATCGTTAATTAACCCTTTCCAACCTACAGTAGTACGTGGTTTTTCAAAGTACACACGCATCACAATATAAAGTTGATCTTTTAATTCATCGGAAAGTGCTTTCAAGCGTTTTGCATAATCTAATGCGGCTAAAGGATCATGAATAGAACAAGGTCCAATTACCACTAATAAGCGATTATCTTTTTTATGAATAATATCGGAAATTTCACGGCGATGTGTTTCGATTTGTGTACGAAGTGCCGTTGGAAGCGGTAATTTTTGTTTAAGTTCTGCCGGCGTAATTAATACTTTTTCGTCAACAATGTGGACATTATGAATGCTGTCTTTATTCATTTGGATTTCCTTTACTGCTAATTTATGGTGTAAATATTTTTATACGATAATGTAATAAATAAATTACACCATAACTTTATGAATAGCAAGCAGTAAAAGAAAAATAATTTATTTCACTGTACGGCAATTTAAACAATATAAATATTGCCCTTTAGGATCGTTGAATTTTGTTAACTGACCTAATTGCTTTTGAACATCACGGACTTCTTTCGGCAAACCTATTACATCTGCAATCACCGCTTTCGCTTCTTGCTTAAAATGACTTAAAAAGGCATGCATACCGGTGGGTTCTTCCGTTAACCAAATCATAGAATAAGCCATATCATCGGGTTTAGTGGATAATTTAGCATCGGCTAATTCACTGGCTTTTTCAAATGCACGATGAATATCGCCTAATTCATCCACTAATTGATGCGTTAAGGCTTCTTCCCCTAGCCAAATTTGCCCTTGCGCTAATTTATCCACGGCGGTTTTAGACAGTTTACGCCCACGGCTCACCACCTCTAAAAAGGCATCATAACCATGCTCAATTTCCACTTGAAATAAATCCCCCACAACTTTAGGTAAAGGCTGTAAACCATCCACATTCGCAAAGGCGGAAGTACTCACACCATCTGTTGAAATACCAACCTGTTTGAGTGTCTTCTCAAAGGTCGGAAACATTGCAAAAATTCCGATAGATCCTGTAATAGTATTTTTATCCGCAACAATGTAATCTGCCGTACTGGAAATCCAATAGCCACCGGAAGCGGCCATATCCCCCATTGAAACCACAACCGGTTTCCCTAATTTTTGTAACTGCTCAGCTTCTTGACGAATTTTTTCCGAAGCAAAAGCACTGCCTCCGGGACTATTTACACGCAGAATCACCCCTTTAATACTGTCATCAAACTGTGCTTGCTGTAATAATTTGACAATACTATCGCCACCGACATTTTCTTCATCAGAGTCACCGTCAATAATCGCCCCTTCCACGTTAATTACCCCAATATTATTTTTCGCTTTCATCCCCGTTAATCGGTCAGGCAATGCGCTCAAATAGGTTTCAAAATCCACATTTTGAAACGCGTTATCCTCATTTTTACCAAAAAGTGCGGTTAACTTGTCCTGTAATTCGGAAGATGTTGCCAAATGGGTGACAAGCTTACGCTGCATCACGTATTTTGTACTATCCCCACCTAATGCGGTTAGCTCTTTCAAATATTGAGCGGTTTCAGGTAATACCGCTTGTTCTGAGATCCCACGATGTTCCGCAACACCACGCTGATAATTACGCCACATTTTAGTGAGCCAGCGAGTCATATTTTGTTTCGCTTCAGGAGACATATCATCACGCAAAAAGGGTTCAACTGCCGATTTATAGGTTCCCACACGGAAAATATGCGGCGTGACCTCTAACTTATTCAGCATGGTCTTAAAATAAAGATTCTGCGCGGATAAACCTTGAATATTCACATTCCCCACCGGGTTTAAATAAATTTCATCGGCAAAACTGGCTAAATAATATTGCCCTTGAGAGAAATTATCCCCATAAGCAATCACGGGCTTATTGGATTGCTTAAATGCCATAATCGCCTCGCCCACATAATCTAGCGCGGGTAAATCCGCCCCTTCAAAATAATTCAAATCCAGCACTAATCCTTTAATGCGAGCATCATTTTGCGCATGATTAATGGCATAAACCACATCAAAAGTAGAAATTTTCATCGGTACAGATTGCCCATTAATTTCTTGAAGTGCGGTCTGCCACGTCATATTTTCATCACGATTATCCGCCAAATAACCGTTTAAATTCAGCAACAATGCCCCTTGATCGCCGACTAATTCCGTCTTGCTTTTACTGTTCATGCTCAAACTAAACACTGTAATAGCCAGCAACAGAAAAATAAGAAAGAAAATATTCATCACTACATCACGAAGAAAATTTAACCCTTTCCAACAAAATTTAACGAAATTCCAAATAAGTTTCATAACTATCCTATAAAAATAAATTGGTTGCGCCAATATAACAAAAAAGACACTAAATTTCAGTGCCTTTTCGCATTACTAACTCGTTGCTTTAAAATATTTATAAATACTCTATTCCACTACACCCCTAACGCCATCTGTAAACTTTGCGTCCAAGCAGTTTTAAATGCAGGATCTTTCGCAAACAACTTATACAACTCCAATTCATCGCGATGACGTTCGCTCATCACATCACGTAAAATTTGCTCAAAAGCGATACCTCTTGTATGAATATCGGGATTATTTTTATATTTCTGCTCAAAATCTTTATGGCTACGAATACGATCGGCAATGTTTAAGAACTTCACTCGTTGCTCTTCTGGTGTCGCGCCCCAACCTTGAAACCATTTTTCATTGAAATTATGGATAATTTCATCAATCGGATCTTTGGCTTTATCGTCTTGATGCGCGCCACGCGGATTGGAATTTTGTGGATCAAGTTCCGTTTCTTCATCGTCCAAACGAATACGATGATTTAATTTCGTTCTCGCCAAACCATAAGAACTTAAATCCACTGCATTGAGAATTTCATCCATTTCATCACTCGGATCTTGTACTTTCAATTTCGGTACTAAGAATTTTAAGAACCAAAACAATTTTTCCCACGCAACTTGCTCAAAAGGAATAATGGCGGCCATTTGCCCATAAATTTTTAAAAACTGTTTCGCCTTAACTTTAAAATCGATTTTTTCTGCTTGCTCCAAGCCTAATTCCAGATCAAAACGATTAACTGCCACATCAATGATGCTACTTAACTGCTGAACATCTAGATTGGTAAAATAACTTTCCGTAAAGCGATTGACTTCCTCTTGTTCATACACCCCGACTTCATCTAATTGCGTTTTCAACTCGTGTAACACATTGACATCGGTGGCTTGAGAAAGCGTAGTAGAAGTATAAAAAGGATCAAATGCAGCCTTAATCTCTTCCGTATCATTAAAGAAATCCAACACAAACAGATCTTCGGTTCGTTTACCCAACTTATCCGCACTACGATTTAAGCGAGACAATGCTTGAACACACAATACTCCTGTCAGTTTCTTATCCACATACATCGTGCATAACTTCGGTTGGTCAAAGCCTGTTAAGTATTTATTCGCCACCACCAACAAGCGATACTCATCTTTATCAAAATAATCTTTGGTATCGCTTTCGGTAAAACCGTTCATTTCCGCTTCGGTATATTCCACGCCGTCCACCACTTTACTGCCAGAAAACGCAATCACGATTTTAAACGGATTACCTCGCTCATTGAGCAAGCGGTTTAACGCTTTAAAATAGCGAATTGCCGTTTCAATATTTTGCGTCACCACCATACCTTTAGCTTTACCTTTTAATTTTTTACGGTTAAAGACTTGGCTAATAAAATGCTCCAGCATCACTTCCGCTTTAATATCAATGGTTTGCTGAGAACGCTCCACATAGGCTTTTAAACGTTTTTGTGCTTTTTTGCTATCAAATTCAGGATTATCTTCAATCGATTTTTGAATTTCATAGAAACTGCGATAAGTGGTGTAATTGGCAATTACATCTAAAATAAAGCCTTCTTCAATCGCCTGTTTCATAGAATACAGATGAAACGGTTTAAATTTGCCGTCTGCTTGTGGTTCGCCAAATTTTTCCAAAGTAGTATTTTTCGGCGTTGCCGTGAAGGCAAAATAAGAGGCATTGCCACGCATTTTGCGTGCTTGCATCGTTTTTAAAATCAGATCTTGTGCTTCTTCAAGCTCATCACACTCTCTACCCATCGCTCTATTCATATTATCGTGTGCTGAGCCAGATTGTGAACTGTGTGCCTCATCAATAATGACCGCAAACTGTTTATCACTTAAATCGGCAATGCCGTCCACAATAAATGGGAATTTTTGAATGGTGGTGATGATAATTTTCTTCCCATTTTCTAAGGATTCTCGCAATTCGGCTGAACTCATTGCCGGCGCAATAATGTTTTTAACCTCAGAAAACTCCTTGATATTGTCGCGTAACTGTTTATCTAACAAACGGCGGTCTGTTACGACAATGACACTATCAAATATCGGTCGATCAAATGCTCTGCCATTGGAAGCGGTTTGATTTTGTGGATAGGCTTCAATTAACTGATAGGCAAGCCAAGTAATCGAATTGGATTTGCCTGAACCTGCCGAATGTTGAATTAAATAACGTTTACCCACACCATTTTGCCCTGTGTGTTCAATCAAGCGACGAACCACTTCCAACTGATGATAACGAGGGAAAAAGAGTGTACGTTTTTCCAACAAATCTTTGCTTGAACCATCTAAACGAACAAAATGTTGAATGATATTGACAAGGCTTTGTTTGGTAAAAATCTCTTGCCAGAGATAAGCGGTGCGGTGTCCGTTTGGATTCGGTGGATTACCCTTGCCCTGATTATGTCCTTTATTAAACGGCAAAAAGAAAGTATTTGCCCCAGCAAGCTTGGTTGCCATAAAAGCTTCTTCGGTATCCAAAGTAAAATGCACCAAACAACGTCCGAATTGTAATAAGGTTTGTGATAAATCACGGTTGCGGTATTGCTTCTGCCCATCATAACGAGCGGTTTGCCCTGTCCAATGATTTTTTAATTCAAGGGTAACAATCGGCAAGCCATTAACAAACAACACCATATCAATGGTTTCGCCACTGCTACGAGAGTAAGGCACTTGGCGCATACAGCTAAATATATTCTGTTCAAAACGCTGTTTTACCTTTTCGCCACTACTGGCAAGGGGAACAGGATAAAGCAAATCAAAATGAGCATTATCGATATCCAAGCCTTTTTTCAACAGTTGCAACACACCATATTTTTTCAAACTACGATCCAAGCGTTCTAAAATTTTTCGCTCCCAATCATTTGGATTCAGTTGTTGAAAACGTGCCAACTCCTCTTTTTGACTGCTTTGCAAAAAAGCCCAAAACAGACGCATATCCAATGCAAAGTGCGGATCAAAATCTTGCGAAAATCCCAGCTGAAAGCCGTGATGTTTGGTTAAATAGCGCCCAGCTGGTTCATTTAGCTGATTAACTGCTTGCTCCCGACAAGTGCCTGTTAAGGCTTGTTCAATGGCTATTTCTAAATCTTTTTCTTTCGTACTTGTTACCATTTTGATTGTCCTTATTTGCAAAAAATGGATTAAATCCGACCGCTTGTGTATAAAATCAGTTTTACACCGAAAGCGCAAATACGTGCTCAGTACCCAAATCAATAACGTTTTTGTAGGGACGCCACGCTTGGCGTCCATTGCTAAGACTGAGCATGATTTATGTTTATGGACGCCAAGCGTGGCGTCCCTACATTTAATTATGCCACCTTCTCTTTTCCCGTGACCACATCGTTAATCAACACCGTTTTATACTCTTTGAGCTTATCGATTTGTTGCTGTTTGAGTTGGATTGCGTGATCGATTTTTGCGGTTTTCTCGTCTAAATAGTGGGCAATGGCGGTTTGTTCGGAAAGTGGGGGAAGTGAAATTGGTAAATTATTTACATATTCTTGCTTTAAATTAATGCGAGTAAATCCACGAGCAACCATTGCAAAATAATTTCTAATATTTTGACTTAAAAATAAATAATTTAAAAATTTTGGTAATAATTCATTTGTTTTTGTAGTTCTAAATGCCTTACAAAAAGAATTTAAATATAACTCATCATCATTACCTAGATATAAAGAACTTTTTGCAATATCTTCTAATGTTTCACTGCTCATTAAAAACAGAATATCATTATTTATAACTGCATTTTGCTTTTCAAAAAAATTTATTCTTACATATTGATAATTTGAAGTATCAATAATGAAGTTATTACAAATATTAGTAAACGGAATAAATGGCTTTAACTTTTGATTGTCTTTAAATTCTTTTGAAAAATCATCTCCTGATTTTCCGTTAATCCCTGCGTAAATAAAACCAAAATGTTTTAACTTTTTAATTTCCCAATGGCTTGGCACTTCGCCCAACCATTCCACGCCCGAATCTTTGAATTTAACCTGTGGATTAAGTCCTTTGGTTACGACATTTTGGATCAAGATTTGTTTATGCTCTTTGAGTAGCTCAATTTGTTTTTCTTCGAGCATAATCGCTTGATCGATTTTAGCGTTTTTATCGTCAAGGTATTGGGCGATTTTTTGTTGTTCCAAAATTGAAGGTATTATAACTGGTATATCATTTATATACTCTTGCTTAATATTTACTCGAGTAAATCCTCTGCCAACAGTATTAAAATAATTTCTATATACCTTACTACCGATAAGGTAATTTACAAAAATAGAATTGTAGCCAGAAGAAATCCTAAAACCTTTGCAAAAAGAATTTAAAAAACTATTTTTTTCTAATAAGTAAACTGAAGATTTAGCAATATCTTCTAGAGTCTCACTACTCATTAAAAAAAGTAAATCATTCTTTTGAACGATATTTTGCCTTTCTATTTCTGTTGTCCTTACATATTGGAAATTCTCTTCTTTAATCTGACTAAAATTACATATTGTTGTAAATGGGATAAATTCTTTAAAACCATTTTTATGATCCTTTGAAAAATCATCTCCTGATTTTCCTGTAAGCCCTGAATAAATATACCCTATATGTTTTAGTTTTTTTACTTCCCAATGACTAGGCACTTCGCCCAACCATTCTACGCCTGAAGTTTTATAACTTTCATATCTGTTCATTTGCAAAAAATCCTTAAAATCTGACCGCTTGTAAATCTCCCAAAATCTCACCAATCAAACCATCGGCTTGTTTTTCTAAGGCAAGAATATCCTGTGCTACTTCGGCAAGACTGCGGAGCGGTTTGTGGCGGTAGAAGTATTTGTTAAAGCTGATTTCATAGCCGATTTTAACACTCTCTAAATTGATCCACGCTTCACTCACGTGCGGTTTTACTTCGGCTTTAAAGTAGTCGTGAATAGCTTGTTTGAGCGGTACGCTTTCGCTGTCGCGTAAATCGCTACTGCTTTCATATTGGATAAATTCGCCCGCCTTTTCCGTTGGAAAATAGCCGAAATCCGCCAATTCAGACATCTGGCATTGATAGCGTTGGCAAAGAGTTTCCAGCTCGTTCAGTTTTAATTTCACGGTTTTCGCAATCACTTTTTCTGCGGTTTCGTTATACCAACTTACCGCATTTAAAATGGTATTTTTTTCTGTGACAGAGAGTTTGATTTGTTTGGTTTTTAAGACGTTTTCCACCTGTTGTTTAAACAGGTTGAAATCATCAAATTGCTGTTCGCCAAAATGCTCAAACAGTTGCGTTGCGGTATGAAACAGTACGGTAGATTTTTCCCAAGTTTTTATATCCAATAATTTCGCTTTGGTTTTATTATTTAAGGCAATGCCCTGTTCTTCACACCAAGCGGTGATTTCTTTGTCGGTTTTTGCTAATACGTCTGCTTGATAAATTTGCTCGCCATATTGTTGATATAAATATTGCATTGGTTCAAACAAGGCTTTATCAAAACGCAAAGTGGCGATATTGTCGGCGGTAAATTGTACGCTACGGCGATCTGGACGTTCAATAGTCACTTTGTAATAGCCAAAGTCTTGGTTATCAAAGATTTTTGTAGCAAACTCGCCCTCTTGTTCGGTAAAAGCTAAATAGGTTTGCGTGATTTGAGCGATATGCTCTGGGGAAAATTCACAGTTTTTATCACCTAAATTTTTACGCAATTTGCGGAATAATTGGCTTGCCTCAATCAGTTGCACTTTTCCTTTACGCTGTTCAGGTTTGTTGTTATTGAGTAACCAAATGTAAGTGGTAATGCCTGTGTTGTAAAATAGGTTATTCGGCAGTTGCACAATGGCATCGAGTAGGTCATTTTCAATAATATAACGGCGGATATTGCTTTCCCCCGAACCTGCATCGCCTGTAAATAAGCTGGAACCGTTGTGTACAGAGGCAACACGGCTACCAATTAAATTGTCTTTCGGCGATTTCATTTTATTGACCATTTCCATGAGAAACAGTAATTGTCCATCGCTTGAACGTGGTGTGGCATCTACGGTTTCTATATCGCCCCAATAATCAGACAATGGCACTTTAAAGCGGTCGTCAATGACGCTGTTGCCGTCTTTGATATAGCTTTGATCACTACTCCAACTTTTTCCATAAGGTGGGTTGGAAAGCATAAAATCGAAATATCTGCCTTGGAAGGTGTCTGTTGAAAGGGTTGAACCGACTTTGATGTTTTGTGGGTCGTTACCCTTAATCATCATATCGGATTTACAAATAGCGTAGGTTTCGTCATTGATCTCTTTACCAAAGAGAATTATGCTTCTGGCTGGCTGGCTGGCTGGCTGGCTGGCTGGCTGGCTGGCTGGCTGGCTGGCTGGCTG
>NZ_CAMEFX010000024.1 GCF_945915845.1 uncultured Actinobacillus sp.
GCTCAAGTGTTTTTGCTAAGGCAAAGAAGCGAAAAAGAAGCGAAGTAAAAACTAAATAAACTAGACAAATAAAGAGATTAATCAGAGCAGCTTGTTTCGAAATTTGAAGAATGATAAGAAAACTGAAAAAGTTAAGATAAGAATCATCAACGAATTATCTTGGCGGCGATAGTGCGGTGGTCCCACCTGACCCCATGCCGAACTCAGAAGTGAAACGCCGTAACGCCGATGGTAGTGTGGGGTATCCCCATGTGAGAGTAGGTCACCGCCAGGTCTTTTATTTCTTAAACTTATTCAACGAGTGAGTTTAAGAAATAAATTTTTTTGGCAGCAATAGTGCAGTAGCTCCACCTGATCCCATGCCGAACTCAGAAGTGAAATGCTGTAACGCCGATGGTAGTGTGGGGCTTCCCCATGTGAGAGTAGGTCACTGCCAATTACCACATTTTGCGGAGTGGTAGTTCAGCTGGTTAGAATACCTGCCTGTCACGCAGGGGGTCGCGGGTTCGAGTCCCGTCCATTCCGCCAATTCATACCAATAGGGGCGTAGTTCAATTGGTAGAGCACCGGTCTCCAAAACCGGGTGTTGGGAGTTCGAGCCTCTCCGCCCCTGCCATAAAAAGTCCTAAACTTCAAAGAGTTACAATCATCTTATAAATCCATTTTCTAACCAAACGACAAACATACCCTAAATATCACATCTCACTATTTTGAACTTCTCAACCGCGGTAACCGATAAATCAACAATGCCATTAAAATACAAAAACAGCCCATTCCTTTTATCCAGCTCATAGTTTCGTTAAAAATAAGAATACTGAGAAGACACGTCCACACAGGCTCCAACACCATAATCAACGCCGCCGTGCTCACTTGACAATGTTTCTGCCCCAAGGTTTGTAACAACATTCGCCCATTTGTTGCAATCAATAAACTGGCTAAAAACCACCACCATATAGACGGACTAAAGCTTGGCGGATAACTTTCAAAAAAGTAAGAATAAAACGAACAACAAATTCCAACAACGCCAACTTGCAAGGTTGTTAATGACAGCACCGGAATATTTTGTGCAAAATGATTATTCAAAACAAAATAAATGGCAGCAGTAATAGACGAAAATAAAAAGATTAAGCTACCCAACGAAAAATAAAGTTGCCCACGCCCAAATGCCAGTAAGGTTAACCCAAGAAGTGCGATAGGCAATGAAATCCAAAAAATTTTTTGCGGCTTATCTTTAAAAAACAGCCAAGACACCAACGGCGCAATCAACATCGATAAACTGACTAAAAACGCCCCCTCCCCTAAATGTTGGCTATGAATTAACCCTAATGTCCATAAACTAATATAAACAGCATAACAAATCCCAACCAAACAGGCCTGTATGATTTGCGTGTTTGAAAGTTGCTTTAATTGAGAATAGGCAAATGGCAGAAAAATGCAGAAACCAAGTGCAAATCTTGCTCCCATAAACCCAATAGGAGGAAACTCAGCCATAGCAAATTTGGAAAAAAACCAACCTGAAGCTGCCATAATTGACACTAAAAAGAGAATCCCTTCCCCAAAATATTTTTGTCTCATTCTTCTCTCCTGATCTGCTAAAAAATTGACCGCACTTTTGTGCGGTCAAGATGATAAGCGTTTTCTTAACATTTATCTTATCAACATTATTTCTCAAAAAAGACTTTTTTAAGACCCATTTCTAAACCGCGAAATTCCGCCAATCCTTTCAAACGACCAATAGCAGAATACCCTGGATTTGTTTTTTTCTTCAAGTCATCAAGCATTTGATGCCCATGATCCGGACGCATTGGAATTAAACGTGTATCACCATTCGCTTTACGGCGATATTCTTCGGTTAATAAGGCTTTCACTACATTAAACATATCCACATCACCTTCTAAATGCGCGGCTTCATGGAATGTTAATGGATTATCTTCGCGACAAGTTGAACGTAAATGGGCGAAGTAAATACGATCACCAAATTTTTCCGTCATTTTCACCAAATCATTGTCCGCTCGAACACCATAAGAACCCGTACACATCGTAAAACCATTCGCAGGTAAATTGCAAGCATCCACATACCATTGCATATCTTCAATAGTTGAAACAATCCGCGGCAAGCCTAAAATTGGACGCGGTGGATCATCAGGATGAACCGCCATCTTAATCCCGACTTCTTGCGCTACAGGAATAATTTCATTTAAAAAATAAGCCAAGTGTGTACGGAATTTTTCAGGGGTAATATCTTTATAACGATCAAGTTGCCCTTGGAATTCTTCTAACGTATACCCCTCTTCAGCACCAGGTAAACCCGCAATAATATTATTGGTTAATTGCTTAATATCGGCTTCAGACATATTTTCATAATACGCTTTAGCTTGCGCTTGTTCATCAGCAGTATAAATAGCTTCTGCACCAGGGCGTTTCAAAATATACAACTCAAATGCCGCAAATGCAATTTGGTCGAAACGTAATGCTTTTGAACCATCAGGCAATTCGTACGCCAAATCGGTACGCGTCCAATCTAAAACCGGCATAAAATTATAACAAACCGTATCAATACCACATTGCGCAAGGTTCCGTAAGGTTTGTTTATAGTTCTCGATCCAAGTTTTATAGTTCCCCGTTTGAGTCTTAATTTCTTCATGAACAGGCACACTCTCAACCACAGACCAAGTCAAACCCGCTGCTTCAATAATCGCTTTACGTTTATTAATTTCTTCAATACTCCAAATTTGCCCATTCGGAATATGATGAAGCGCATTAACAATACCTGTCGCCCCCGCCTGACGAATATCCGCTAACGAGACAGGATCATTCGGTCCATACCAACGCCATGTTTGTTCCATAGTAATATCTCCTATTGATAGTAAGTGTTTAGATACCTACTACAACTGGATTTTCATTGAATAGGTATCCGTCAAATTCTGGATCTTCTATATCAGAAAGTTCAAAAAGTTTTGACTTCACATTTTCTAAATGTTGCCACATACTTTTACGAGCTAAAGAAGGACTCTTTTTTTGAATAGCGTTCAATATATTCTCATGATCCTCGATCCAAAGATGATGAATATCTTTTTGTAGAATACGAGTATGTAACTGAGTCCACATAGCATTATTAAATCTGTATTGCCACAATTGTTCCTGTAGAGTGATCAACACATCATTTTGCGTAATTTCAGCAATAGCTAAATGAAATTCCTGATCCGCGGTGTAATCATCAAGGTTTTGCGCCAATAACTCTTTTTCTTTCTTAAGTATATTTTTTAATCTCGTTATATCTTTCTTGCTAGCTAATTTTGCTGCAAATTCGCATATTCCACTTTCAAGCAGCTGCCTTGCTTGCAATAGTTCAAACGGGCCAACATCAGGTAAAGGATTATTTTGTTCGTTACTATTTTTATTAGGTAGGCTTTTAATATATACCCCCGAACCTTTTTTCACTTCGACAAGTTTCTCTACCTCTAGCATTACTATAGCTTCTCGAACTATCGTTCGACTTACTTTTAATGTTTCTGATATCTCTCTTTCAGTGGGTAGCTTATCCCCAACCTTATAAGCACCATTGGAAATTTCATATTTTATTTGGTTTGCTATCTTTACATAGGCTCTGCATTGAATGGTGTTATTTTCCATAATTCCCTCCTGATTTGGAATACCAATTATCTAAATCTGTGAACAAGATCACAAATTTTAAAATTTGGCATACCAATTTAAATAAACTTAATATATGATTAGCACAAGATAAATTTTAGTCAAGTAGCTAATAAGTAATTTTATTAGAATTTAGGAGAACAAAAATGGATAAGAAAAATAAAGCAATATTGTTACGTGAGCCGAGTAATGTAGGAATTGAATTAGTTCCATATCCAGTGAAGAAAAACAACGAAGTTCTTATCAAAGTTGAGAGCATGGGAATATGTGGTTCCGATATTGGCGCATATAGAGGTACTAACCCTTTAGTAACTTACCCTAGAATTTTAGGACATGAAATAGTTGGAACGGTTATTGAAAGTGGTATTGGTATGCCAGATGGAATTGGTGTTGGTGATAGAGTTGTTCTTGACCCCTATATTTATTGTGGCCATTGCTACCCTTGTTCTATTGGTAAAACAAATTGTTGTGAATCATTAAATGTGTTAGGGGTGCATATTAATGGCGGTATGCAAGAAATCATTACTCACCCAGCTCATCAAATTGTTAAAGCACCTGATATGCCAATTGAAAAATTAGCATTAGCAGAACCACTTACGATCTCATTACATGCGTTACATAGAACACAAGTTAAAGAAAATGAGCACGTTGTGATTATTGGTGCAGGAGCAATTGGGTTAATGGCAGCCTTGGTTGCGAAAGTCTATGGTGCTATACCTATTTTGATTGATATATTGGATCAACGATTGGAATATGCAAACTCGATAGGTATTGATTATACAATTAACCCAAGCAAAGAAGATGCTCAAGCGGTGATAAAAGATGTAACAAAAGGACGTATGGCTGAAGCTGTTATTGAAGCATCGGGTGCAAATATAAGTATTCAAAATTCGTTAAAATATGTTTCATTTGCTGGACGAATTGGTTTAACTGGGTGGCCAAAGACAGAAACGCCACTCCCTACTAATATTATTACATTCAAAGAACTAAATATATATGGTTCAAGAACGAGTAAAGGTGAATTTGAGGAGGCCCTACATTTATTATTAACAGAGAAAATTAAAGCTGAAGAAATTATTAGCAAAGTTATTGATTTCAATGAAATTCCTGAATATGTGCAAAAACTTTCAGAATTCCCTGACGAGTATCTAAAAGTGATTGCTAAATTTTAATACTATCTCAAAAGGAAAATTGTATGAAGCTTAAAAATTTAACCAAAATTCTTATTGCATCTAGTTTAATGTTTAGTACATCGGTTTTTGCTAAAACAATCATTAAGTTAGGACATTATAATGCAGACACTCACCCATCAAATATTGCATTAGTTGAATACTTCAAAAAAACTATTGAAGAAAAGACTAATAATAAATATGAAATCAGAATTTACCCAAATAATCAATTAGGTGGTGAAGATCAAATTGTTAATGGACTCAGAAATGGAACCATAGAAGCTGGTATCACTGGTTTACTATTGCAAAATGTTGATCCTATTTTTGGTGTATGGGAATGGCCTTACTTATTTAAAGATAATTTAGAAGCTAAAAAAGTTCTTGAATCTCCAGTTGCGAAGGAAGTTGGCGATAAAATGGAACAATATGGAATTAAATTATTAGCTTATGGTATGAATGGTTTCCGTGTTATCTCATCAAACAAAAAACTGGAAAAATTTGATGATTTTAAAGGGCTTCGTTTGAGAGTACCACTTAATTCATTATTTGTTGATTGGGCTAAAGCAATGAATATTAACCCACAAAGTATGCCATTAAGTGAAGTTTTCACAGCATTAGAGCAAAAAGTTATTGATGGACAAGAAAACCCATACATTTTGATTAAAGATTCTGGTTTGTATGAGGTACAAAAATATATTATTCAGACTAATCATATTTTTTCACCTGGTCTTTTACAAATTAGTTTAAAAACATGGAACAAAATGCCTAAAGAAGATCAGGATATTTTCTTGGAAGCAGCTAAGTTGTATCAAGAAAAAGAATGGGAATTAGCCATGAAGACGGAACAGAATGTAAAAGAATTTTTCGCTAAAAATGGCAAGGAAGTCATTATACCAAGTGAAGAATTTAAAACAGATATGGTAAAAGCTTCAGGGAAATTATATGAGAATTTCTATAATAAATATCCTTGGTCAAAAGAATTAATTGAACGTATTAACTCTGCCAAACAGTAATATATAAGGCTACTTAATTTGAAATAGATTAAGTAGCCTACCTTATCAGGGAGGTACAAGCAATGAAAGTATCTAATGCTTTGGAAAATACATTAAAAATATTATCTATACTTGCATTATGTTCCATGATTCTTCTCGTATTTTTTAATGCCATATTGAGATATTTCTTTGATTCGGGGATAGCATGGTCAGAAGAATTTGCAAGAATCTGCTTTGTATACATGATATTTTTAGGTATTGTTCTCGTTGCTAAAGAACGCGGACATCTTACGGTTGATATAGTTGTATCGACATTACCTGCAGGATATCAAGTATTCTTTTTATTCTTGGCTGATATTTTAGTTTTAATATCTCTTTGCCTAATTACATATGGTGCATATCAGCTAATGCTACTCACGTATAGTCAAAAAATGCCTGCCACAGAAATATCATCATCTTTTCTTTATCTTGCGGCTGTAATTTCTTCAATATCCTATTTTTTAATAGTGTTCACTAATTTGTGTAAACATATTAAATGGGCAATTCAGGGAGGAAAATAAAATGTTATGGTTATTTCTAGGTAGTTTATTTTTATTCCTTTTTCTTGGTGTTCCAGTTGCATTATCAATGTTATTAAGTGCTAGCTTTATGCTTTGGCACATGGATATGTTTGATGCCCAACTGATTGCCGAAAATTTCGTTATGGGGACCAACAATTTCCCTCTAATGGCAATTCCATTTTTCATGCTTACTGGGGAAATAATGAAGCACGGGGGAATTTCCGAAAGAATTATTAATTTTGCAATGAGTATGGTTGGACATATTAAAGGAGGACTGGGATACGTTGTTATTATTTCAGGATTAATTTTTGCTGGGCTATCTGGTTCTGCAGTTGCTGATACGGCTGCATTAGGAGCTATCCTAATTCCAATGATGGCAGAGAAAAACTATGATTTAGCTAGATCAACAGGGTTAACTTGTGCAGCTGGTATTATTTCTGTAGTGATTCCACCTAGTATTCCAATGATTATTTATGGGATTACCGCTGGAGCATCTATAACGAAGTTATTTATGGGGGGAACCGTACCAGGTTTATTAATGGTTTTAGGATTATGGCTAACATGGAAATTTCTTTACAGAAATCAACAAGATAACTTAAAACCTAAGCAAACAGCAATTCAAAGATGGTTGGCGTTTAAACAAGCTTTTTGGCCATTACTATTACCTATAATAATTATTGTTGGATTACGTGGAGGAATTTTTACCCCCACCGAAGCTGGTGTTGTTGCAGCAATTTATGCAGCAGTTGTTAGTGTAATGTATAAAACATTAACTTTATCTAAAGTTAAAGAAGTTTTCCTTAATACAATAAAAACAACAGCTATGGTTATGTTTGTTGCTGCAGCAGCAATGATTTCTGCTTTTGCAATTACCGTTGCGCAAATACCGATGGAGTTGGTGAGTGTTATTAAGGGTATTACTGATAATGCTACTATTTTAATGTTAGTCATTATGGTTTTCTTGCTATTAGTAGGCTGTGTAATGGATCTTATTCCAGCAGTTCTAATCTTTGTTCCGGTATTACTACCTTTATTAAGAGCTTACAATATAGATATTGCTTATTTTGGAATTATGATGGTAATTAATCTATCAATTGGCCTAATAACACCGCCTGTTGGAACGGTTCTTTATGTGGGGCAAGGAATATCTAAAATTGGGATAGGTAAAATTGCAAAAGGCATCGCTCCATTCCTATTAGTTTATTTTGTTATTTTGTTAATTATGTGTTTCTTTCCTGAAATTGTAATTACACCAATGAACTGGTTATCTTAGCGATAACATAAGGAGAATAAAATGAATATTACAAAAAATCACAATTTCAAAGACAAAGTTGTCGTTATAACAGGTGCGGGTGGTGTACTTTGTGCCTACTTTGCAAAAGAAATAGCAAAAACAGGTGCGAAAGTTGCATTATTGGATATTAATCTTGAATCCGCACAGAAATTTGCCGACGAAATTATGGCGGAAGGCTATATTGCAAAAGCTTATAAAACTAATGTATTGGAATTAGACAGTATCAAAGAAACAAGAGATGCTATTGCTGCAGATTTTGGCACTTGTGATATTTTAATTAATGGTGCTGGAGGTAATAACCCGAAAGCAACGACAGATAATGAATTTCATGAATTTGACTTACCTTCAACAACCAAATCTTTCTTTGATTTAGAAAAATCAGGGATTGAATTTGTGTTCAACCTAAATTATTTAGGAACACTACTACCTACTCAAGTCTTTGCAAAAGATATGGTGGGTAAAAAAGGGGCGAACATCATTAATATTTCAAGTATGAATGCATACACCCCATTAACCAAAATTCCTGCTTATTCAGGAGCAAAAGCAGCGATAAGCAACTTTACTCAATGGCTTGCCGTACATTTTTCTCACGTTGGTATTCGTTGTAATGCTATCGCACCAGGTTTTTTAGTCGGTAACCAAAATCGCGCGTTATTATTTGATGCAGAAGGCAACCCTACGCCACGAGCGCATAAAATTTTAACTAATACTCCAATGGGACGCTTTGGTGAAGCCAATGAATTATTGGGTGGTATTCTATTCCTAATGGATGAAGAATATGCAAGTTTCATTAATGGCGTGGTACTCCCTATTGATGGTGGATTTTCGGCTTATAGTGGTGTGTAGGGGATACCGGTAGTCTGGATTTACTCGGCAATATGATTAAAAGTATCTGCTATAACAATGCAAAAAACTATTTTAAGTAAGGTGGGATGATGAAAAAACTCGCCCTAATCGGTGAATGTATGATCGAGCTAAATGGTGAGCCGTTTGGGAATATGCGTCAAACCTATGGTGGCGATACGCTTAATACGGCAACTTATGTGGCTCGGGTGAGTTCGCCTGATGATATTGAAGTCAGTTATGTCTCTGCACTAGGCGTGGATAAGCTAAGTGAAGGGATGATTGCCCATTGGCAGGCGGATGGGATTAATACTCGTTGGGTGTTGCGAGATGCGGAACGTTCAGCAGGGTTGTATCTCATTCAGCTCGACAAACAAGGTGAGCGGACATTTCTTTATTGGCGTAACCAATCAGCAGCGCGTTATTTATTGCAACATCCGGATTACCCTAAGGTGTTATCGGCATTGAAAAATGTCGATATGATTTATTTAAGTGGTATCAGTCTTGCTATCTTGCCTGAAACTGACCGCACTTTGTTACTCGAACAGTTACGTGAATGGAAAAAATCAGGGGTGGAAATTGCCTTTGATAGTAATTTCCGTCCGAAACTTTGGGAAAGCCTTGAGCAAGCTCAGCAATGTTATCAAGCCTTGTTGCCGTTGGTGGATGTCGCTTTAGTCACCTTTGATGATGAAAGTCTGCTTTGGGGCGATGTGGATGAACAAGCAACAATTACGCGTTTATCCGCATTCCATATTCCGAAGATTATTGTGAAACAAGGCAGTCTCGGTGCTACGATTTGTGAAAAGGGAGTGCAACATTTTGTTCCAACGATACCTGTAGAACAGGTGGTGGATACCACCTCCGCAGGGGATTCCTTTAATGCCGGTTTTTTAGCGGGTTACTTGCAAAACAAACCGCTGAAGATTTGCTGTCAACAAGGTAATCAACTGGCAGGTATTGTGATTCAACACAAAGGCGCAATTATCGAAAAATCCGCCACCGCGCATTTACGTGCGTTATTTAATGAAAGATGAAAACGAAAGGATAAATTATGGCTTATAGCACAGAACAAATTATCGAAAAACTTCGTCAACTGAAAGTCGTCCCTGTTATTGCGGTAGACGAGGCGCAAGATATTTTACCCCTTGTGAAAACCTTGTCCGACAATGGCTTGCCTGTGGCGGAAATTACCTTTCGCTCTGCGGCAGGGGAAGAAGCTATCCGTTTAACACGCCAACATTTTCCCGATGTGTTGATTGCTGCCGGTACGGTATTAACCCCGGCGCAAGTGGTAGCGGCAAAAAATGCCGGTGCGGATTGTATTGTCACCCCTGGATTTAATCCGAATATTGTGAAACTGTGCCAAGAACTTGAATTGCCTATTACCCCTGGGGTAAACAACCCGATGGCGATTGAAGCGGCGTTGGAGTTAGGGATTCAAGCTGTGAAGTTTTTCCCGGCGGAAGCCAGTGGCGGCGTAAAAATGATTAAAGCCTTACTAGGCCCTTACAGTAACTTACAAATTATGCCGACAGGCGGCATTTCCCCTGCTAATATCAAAGACTATTTAGCCATACCCAATGTAGTAGCTTGCGGTGGCTCTTGGTTTGTGGATAAAGCGTTGATTAAGGCGAAGAACTGGGATGAAATTGGGCGCTTGGTGAGAGAAGTTGTGGCGTTGGTGAGATAAGTCGCAGAGTTTATGTTTCAATAAAAAGTCTGCGATATTATGTTGTAGGGGTTGCACAAGACGGTCGTTGAGTTTGTCGAAACGTGAGTCTTGTGCAGTAAACACTGAAATGGCTTATGGTTCGACAAGCTCACCAACCACCATTTCAGCTATATTCCCTGAGATTGACAAAATCACTCTTTCGCTTTCAATACCCGTTTGGTGTAAATCCATATACCTGCCACAAACACAAGTAATCCTAGAATTTCAGCTTTGTCACCCCAGTTTTCAAGTTCAAGAGCGAGTGGGGCGTCTGAGCCGCCTGATGTGACAGAGGCGGCGATAATAAAGGCGAGCAAGACGCCAATTAAGCTTTCACCTACAATTAATCCTGCAGCAAAAAGTGTGCCATAGCGGTCCGCTTTTTTCTTCATGGCTTCGACATTTTTGCCTGAACGATGAGCATAGTGCTCAATATGGCGGTTGATTAACCAAGCTAATAATGCGCCTACAAATAATGGTGCATTGACGACCGGTGGTAGATAGATCCCCATACCGACGGCTAAGACAGGCAGTGCGTATTTGCCATTGCTAGATTTTTTCAAGATCCAATCTATGACAATGAGGATGGCACCTAAAGCAATGCCAGTGAAAATGTAAGACCATTCTAGATTACTTGAAAAAATACCATTAGAAATAGTCATCATTAAAGTTGCTTGTGGTGCAGAAAGGGCTTGTGTGGCATCCATACCTTCACGAGGCATTGCACCGGTAAAGCCGTAAGCGTTAAACAAGAGTTCAAGTACAGGTGATATAACAAATGCACCCACAATACAACCAATAATTAACGCGACTTGTTGACGCCAAGGCGTAGCTTCAACTAATTGCCCTGTTTTTAAGTCTTGTAGGTTATCGTTAGAAATGGCTGCTGTCGTGATGACAATGGAACAGGTGAAAATCGTTAAAGCCGTTAAGAATTTTTGCCCTTCTGCACTATCCATTAGGCCAAAACTATGACCAATTGCCATTAAGACGAGTGAGGTTACCACCACAGAAATAATACCAATACCGGAAATTGGACTAGAAGATGAGCCGACAAGACCTGCCATATAACCGCAAGCCGCGGCGACTAAGAAACCGATGACTACGGCAAGCAGGGTGCAAACGGCAATTAATAACATGGCTGCTTCCGGTGTGAGTGCGATAGGCTGAAGGAATTCATATAAGGCAAATACGATAAGGACGATACTGCCTAATAAGATGATACCTAATGTTTTGGGTGATAAATCTTGGGAAGTGCGGTGCGATTTTTCGGTATTTTTCTCGTTAAGTTTGCGCAAGGATTGTGACATCCCTTCAATCATTGGTTTTAATAAGGTGAGTAATGTCCAAATCGCTGCGATACCAATCGTTCCCACGCCAATAAAACGCACTTTTGTTTTCCAGATACTCATTGCGTAGGCAATCATATCTGTATCTGCAGGCATAGGTGCTGCTGCGGTAAAGTAAGGTACAGCGACACCCCAAGCTAAAGCAATCCCAATCAGGATAGCGATACCACCGACTAAACCAATTAAATAACCGGCACCTAACAAGGCAAAAGAAAAGCCCATTGGTACTTGGAAAATGGCGTTACCCCCTTTGAACCAAAGGCTTGCGCCGTCTGCAATAATACGTAAACCGTTGGTTAAAAAGCTGATAATCGCGGCTAATATACCGCCTGCGGCAATTTCTTTAATACCGCTGCCTGTATTGTCATTTTCTGAGTGCCCTGCTTTCAAGATTTCAGCCGCTGCTACCCCTTCGGGATAAGGTAAGTCGCTTTTAACAACCATCACGTGGCGTAATGGTACGGTGAAAATTACCCCTAAAATACCACCGGCCATACAAACAAGTAGTGTTTGTAAAAATGGGAAGCCTTGCCAATATCCCATCATTAACATGGCAGGTAACACGAAAATCACAGAAGATTGCGTACCGGCGGATGATGCTTGGGTTTGCACCATATTATTTTCAAGAATATTGGAGCCACTGAAGAATTTCAGTACTGCCATCGAAATCACAGCGGCAGGAATGGATGAAGCGAAGGTTAACCCCACTTTCAGCCCTAAGTAAACGTTTGATGCGGTAAAAACTACCGTAATCAACGCACCGAGAAACATTCCGCGGAATGTCAGCTCTTTCATTGTGAGTGGATTGTTCATAATGACATGTCCTTGTTATAAACGAGAGATATTAGTTAGCCCGAATACAAGCTGAACTAACCCTTGGCAAGCCTGTTGAATAGTCTATTCAATACCAATCAACTTATGGGTTTGAATGCTAAGTAACCACTTAGGCTTATGGATACGGCTATTAAGTTGTCCAAGCAAAGCGATGGTTTCGTGTAAATTCATTTTGCCGTCAATTTCGCAAGGACTGAGGAAATAATAATCCGCTTGGATTTTTTGTTCAATAAATTCACAAAATTCTTTGGCTTGGGCATCCATGACGATACGCACTTCGTTGGCTTTTG
This sequence comes from uncultured Actinobacillus sp., assembly GCF_945915845.1. GTDB lineage: Bacteria > Pseudomonadota > Gammaproteobacteria > Enterobacterales > Pasteurellaceae > Exercitatus. The sequence continues at coordinate 12,697 of NZ_CAMEFX010000024.1, forward strand.
AGATACAACGGCGTTGGTATTTGTTGGCGTACATGGCTTTGGGGCTGGTGGCGATATAATCAATTTGTGGCGGAACGTCTTTCAGTCCATTGGTTTCAATGGCAAGAAAATAGCCGTCTTGTTTGAGAATTTCCAACAACAATACGATTTTGGGATGAAGGGTGGGTTCGCCGCCGGTGATGATCACATTCTTGGCGGAAAATGACCGCACTTTTGCCAGAATTTGGCTTAGGGTCCAAGACTGAAATTCGTTGTAAGGGGTGTCGCACCAAGGGCAAGCCAAATTGCATTTGCCGAAACGCACAAAAATGCTTGGCATGCCTGTGTTGGCGCCTTCCCCTTGTAGGCTTTCAAAAATTTCTACAATGGGGAAGCTCGGTTCTTGAATTAACGAACTCATTCGCGGTACTCACAAAATGATGTTGGCGTTTCCCACAAACGAATCGCCGAAATCGGTAATTGATCTTTTAAGCGGTTAAACATAAAACGCGCCATTTCTTCCGCCGTAGTACGCACGGGAATACCGAAGGTTTTTGAGTTGAGTTCATTCAACAATGCCGCGATTTTACATTCGCGTTCGCTGGTGGTGTCGTAGATAAACGCGTGATCCATGGGATCTAGAATGGCGGCTTTGACGATGCGTTTGACATCCGTAAAATCCACTACCATCCCTTTTTTTGCGCCATCTGCCACTAAATCACCACTCACTTCTACTTGAAGTTTGTAAGTATGTCCGTGCAAGTTTTGGCATTTCCCATCGTGACCATCCAAAATATGCGCCATATCAAAGCTAAATTCTTTTGAAACCTTAAACATTTTTCACCGCACTTTTTTGTTCTAAATATTCTGCCAACCCTTTTTCGCGCAAAATACAACTTGGACATTCGCCACAGCCGCCTTCTACGCCCATATAGCAAGTATGCGTATGTTCACGAACATAATCTAACGCGCCTAATTCATCCGCTAATTGCCAGGTTTGCGCTTTGGTTAAATACATCAATGGCGTGCGAATATTGAAGTTATAATCCATGGCAAGATTTAAGGTGACGTTCATGGATTTAATAAACACATCACGGCAATCAGGATAACCGCTGAAATCCGTTTCGCACACACCGGTAATGATGTCCGTCATCCCTTGGCTTTTGGCGTAAATAGCAGCGTAAAGCAAGAACAGCGCATTACGTCCGTCCACGACAGTATTGGGAACACCTTTTTCGTTTGCCACAATTTCTGTTTCATTCATCATGGCATTAGGGGCAAAAACCTGCATGGCGGTCATATCTAAAATATGCTGTTTTACACCTAAATCTTGGCAAATCCATTTGGCTTTTTCTAATTCGATATGGTGACGTTGACCATATTGAAATGTCATAGCGTGAACATTTTCAACGCCGTATTCTTGAATGGCAAGTAGCAAACAGGTTGTAGAGTCTTGTCCGCCGGAAAAAATAACAACCGCTTTGCGGTTTTGGTTTGGGTTTGAAATTTTCATAATCTTCCTAGTTTTTTTGCGTGGGATGGATTGCGAACCACGAATAAAAATAACCGCACTTATGGGCCATAAGTGCGGTCAGAATTTTAACAGAATTTTACGCGATAAATCTATTGTTTCGCGACAATTTGATCATTTTCAAAATCAACAATCACTGGTGTTGTCGGTAATAATTTGCCTGACAAAATATCCCGTGAGAGCGGATTTTCGATCTCTTGTTGGATAGCGCGTTTTAATGGACGTGCACCATAAATCGGGTCATAGCCTACTTCGCTGATGAAGTCCAATGCGGCATCGGTAAAGCTCACTTGATAGCTATGTTCGGCTAGACGTTTGGTTAAACGTTCTAACTGAATTTTCGCAATGGCTTTAATGTTTTCTTTCGCAAGCGGATGGAACACGACAGTTTCATCAATACGATTGATAAACTCAGGACGGAAATGTTGGCTCACTACCGACATCACCACTTCTTTCATTCCGGCATAATCCAATTCTTGATTGCCTTGAATTAAATCAGACCCTAAGTTTGAAGTCATAATGACCACGGTATTGCGGAAATCTACCGTTCTGCCTTGCCCATCAGTCAAACGCCCATCATCTAAGACTTGAAGTAAAATATTAAACACATCGTGGTGGGCTTTTTCCACTTCATCCAGCAAAATCACGCTATATGGACGACGGCGCACCGCTTCCGTTAAATACCCCCCTTCTTCATAGCCCACATAACCCGGAGGCGCACCGACTAAACGAGATACGCTATGTTTTTCCATAAATTCCGACATATCAATACGTACCATGGCACTTTCATCATCAAACATAAAGTTCGCCAAGGTTTTACATAATTCGGTTTTACCCACACCGGTTGGTCCTAAGAACAAGAATGAGCCAATTGGACGATTTGGATCTGACAACCCGGCACGACTACGGCGAATCGCATTAGCCACTGCTTCTACCGCTTCCGTTTGCCCCACAACACGTTTGTGTAACTCTTGTTCCATACGAAGTAATTTCTCTTTTTCACCTTCCATCATGCGCGAGACAGGAATACCTGTTGCACGAGAAAGCACTTCCGCAATTTCTTCATCTGTCACACGATAACGCAAGAGTTTCATCTCTTTGCCTTCCGCGTGATCCGCTTCCGCCAATTGTTTTTCAAGGGCAGGAATGGTGCCATATTGCAATTCGGACATTTTGCTTAAATCGCCCGCACGGCGCGCTTGTTCCATTTGTGTCCGCGCTTTTTCCAATTCTTCTTTAATATGTTGCGAACCTGAAAGGGCGGCTTTTTCGCTTTTCCATACTTCTTCAAGCTCCGCATATTCCCGTTCTTTTTCCGCTAGCTCTGCTTCAAGAATGTCTAAACGTTTATGGCTCGCTTCGTCTTCTTCTTTTTTCAACGCTTGTTGTTCCAGTTTCAATTGAATAATACGGCGTTCTAAACGATCTAACGGCAATGGTTTGCTGTCAATTTCCATACGAATACTTGATGCGGCTTCATCAATTAAATCAATGGCTTTGTCCGGTAACTGACGGTCACTGATATAACGATGAGAAAGGGTTGCCGCCGCCACAATAGCCGGGTCGGTAATTTCCACATGGTGATGCAATTCGTAACGTTCTTGCAAACCGCGCAAAATCGCAATGGTGTCTTCCACGCTTGGCTCGCCCACGAACACTTTTTGGAAACGGCGTTCTAATGCCGCATCTTTCTCAATATATTGACGATATTCGTCTAAAGTTGTGGCACCTACGCAATGTAATTCACCGCGCGCAAGGCTTGGTTTAAGCAAGTTACCGGCATCCATCGCGCCATCGGTTTTGCCTGCGCCTACCATGGTATGAATTTCATCGATGAATAAAATCACCTTGCCTTCTTCTTGTGCCAATTCTTTAAGCACTGCTTTTAAACGCTCTTCAAATTCACCGCGGTATTTTGCGCCAGCGATTAACGCCCCCATATCAAGGGATAAAACGCGTTTGCCTTTTAACCCTTCAGGTACTTCACCATTCACAATACGTTGTGCCAAGCCTTCCACAATGGCGGTTTTACCCACCCCCGGCTCACCAATTAACACCGGGTTATTTTTAGTACGGCGTTGTAACACTTGAATCGCACGGCGAATTTCTTCATCACGTCCGATAACAGGATCTAATTTTCCGCTTTCAGCACGCGCCGTTAAATCGATAGTATATTTTTCTAATGCCTGACGGCTTTCTTCTGCATTTTGATCGTCCACAGTTTGTCCTCCACGAACCTGTTGAATTGCTTGTTCTAAACGCGCTTTATTGGCACCGCACTTCGTCATAATTTGTGCCAATACCCCTTTCTCTTCCATTGCTGCAAGCAAAAAGAGTTCACTTGAAATAAATTTGTCATGTTGGCGTTGTGCAATTTTGTCACACAAATTTAAAAGATTAAGCAATTGGCGAGAAATTTGCACGTCGCCGCCATTGCCTGATACTTGAGGCAACTTGCTTAATTCCGTATTTAACTCATTACGCAATAAGGCCACATTCACACCGCTTGCCGTTAAAATTGGCGCAACAGAACCGTCTTGTTGATTTAAAAGCGCGGTCAAAACATGAGCAGGTTCAATAAATTGGTTATCTTTTCCTAATGCAAGGGATTGTGCTTCCGCCAATGCCTGTTGGAATTTTGTGGTAAATTTCTCAATATTCATATTCTATTTTCTCCTTAAATCTGTTGAACATTTTTCGTTCACGGAATAATAAATAAGGGGAAAAAATAGGATTTCAAGGGAGATAAGATAAAAAATTATGTTAAATAGAAAATCAAAACAGATAAAAAAACGACCGCACTTTAAAGTGCGGTTAGATTGCTGACAACGGTTATATTTGAGCAATAACCTAGCACGAGCCGTGCTAGGTTAATTAAGCCCAGCCCCGCTGGGGCTGAAAAAAGAGCCGCAGAGCGGCTCAGATTAAGTAACCCTATACGGCTCGTATAGGGTTTGTCATCAGTCTGACCGCACTTTAAAGTGCGGTCGGGAATGAATAGATTTTGTGGTTAATGATGTTCGCCTGTACTAATACGCGGTGCATTCTCATCGAATACCGGTTCCGGTTTGTGGTTTGAACCAAGATAAGTATAAATTACAGGCAAGACGAATAAGGTAAACAAGGTACCAATTGCAAGACCCGCAACGACCACAACGCCCATACTAAAGCGCATTACCGCACCTGCACCTGACGCATAAAGCAATGGAATCAAACCTGCAATCATCGCAGCGGTTGTCATTAAAATTGGGCGTAAACGTAATTGTGCCGCCGTCATAATGGCTTCCATTTTATTTTTACCATGATTCAGCTGTTCTTCTTTCGCCACTTCACACATCAAAATACCATGTTTGGTAATTAAGCCTACTAGCGTAATTAAGCCTACTTCAGAATAAATATTGAGTGTAACGCCAGTGACACCCAAGAAACTGAGTAAGTTTAACACCAATAATGCCCCTGAAATTGCGAGTGGTACAGAGACCATGATCACCAATGGATCGCGAACGGATTCAAACTGAATCGCTAATACCAAGAAGATGATTAGAACGGCAAGAACAAAGGTTGTCGCTAATGAATTGCCTTCTTGAACTAACTGACGCGCTTCCCCTTTCCAATCGTAAGAATAACCTTGCGGTAAATCTTTTGCTGCCTCTTGCAACCACGCAATGGCATCACCTATTGTTGTGGTTGGCGATGGGACTAATTGGATCTCCGCCGCGTTTAACTGGCTGAAACGCGGTAATGAAAATGGTTGAGGCTCCAATGAAACCTCAAGCAAACTGCTTAATGGCACGCTTTCACCGTTAGACGCATTGATATAGTAATTTCTCAAGCTTTCAGGGGATAAACGATTTTCACGTTTCACTTGTGCGATCACTTTATAAGCGCGTCCGTCCATATCTACACGTGTAATAGTCGCTTCCGATAAATAGCTTCCCAAGGTTTGGGCGATTTGCTGCATGGAAATACCATAAGTCCCGGCTTTTTCTTTATCCACTTTGATACGCATTTGTGCCACGTCGTATTTCAAGGTTAAATTTGAATACACAAATTTTCCGGACTGGCGAATTTTATTTAAAAATGATCCTGCTGTCTGTGCCAGTTCTTTGGTGCTGCCTGGCGAGGTTAACACAAACACGACCGGTGGACCTTCTTCCCCGGTATCAATTTCAGGGAATGAGAAGGCTGAAATTGATACTTCAGGAATGGAGGCGGCTTGTTTGGTTAAGTCTGCCATCACTTGTGCTTGACTACGAGAACGTTCAGACCAATCTTTTAATGTGGTAATCACTAACGCTTGGTTTGTATTTGGGGCACCCGCGATAACCTGTGAATATTGTTTCTCAGGGGTATTATTCAATATTTCTTCGTATGGTTTTGTGGCTTGTTGCACATAGTCCACATTCACATTAGAAGGTGCAGTAACCATACCTAAGAAAGCCCCTTTGTCCTCCGCAGGAGTTAACTCACTAGAAAGCGACATAAACAAAGTCGGTAAGGTTGCAAAAATAATCACCGCAAAGATTAAGACAGTTTTACGCGTTTGCATCACTAAGCTCAAAATGTAAGTATAAATATTCGTCATTTTGGTCAAAGTGCGGTTAACTTTTTCTTCAAAGTTCGAGCTTTCGTGTTTCAACATTTTGCTCGACATCATTGGAGAAAGGGTTAAGGCAATGATTCCGGAAATAAACACGGAACCGGCTAAAGTTAACGCAAATTCTTTAAATAGCGTACCGGTAATCCCCCCCATTAATGCCATAGGTGAATATACCGCGACTAGCGCAATGGTCATGGAAATAACAGGTACCGCAATTTCACGCGTCCCAATAATGGCTGCACGGAATGGGGTTTCCCCTTCTTTAATGTGACGGTCAACGTTTTCAAGTACCACAATCGCATCATCTACCACCAAACCGATGGCAAGAATCATTGCTAGCAACGTCATTAAATTCAGCGAGAAATCTAATGCTTGCAGCATAAAGATCACCCCGATCAATGAAATTGGAATGGTGATAATTGGGATTAAGATAGCCCGTAATGAACCGATAAACATCATAATTACCACCAATACGATAACAACCGCTTCCACAATGGTATGAATTACGTCATTGATTGAGCTGTTAATCGCAATAGTGCGGTCATAAAGAATGTCAGATTGAATACTGTTCGGTAAGTTCTTTTTAATTTGTTCATATAAGGGGCGGATTTTTGCCGCCACGTCTAATGGGTTTGCGCTTGAAGTGGGTTCAATCCCCAATACTACCGCATCTGCACCGTTTGCCGCCGCACGAGTTGAATCGCTTTCTTTATCTAATTCCACATCTGCCACATCGCGCAAACGCACTAATTTATCGCCATCGGAATAAACAATTAAATTGCCTAAATCTTCAATAGTATTGGTCGTAGTTTCCACTTTGTTACGATAAACCGTGAAATAACCATTATCATTACCGGCTGCGGCTTGTACGTTATTGTTTGCTAAGGCGGAAGCTACATGGCTTGCAGAAAGGTTTTGCGCTGCCATTTTTTGTGGATCCAGCCAAATACGCATGGCATAGTTTGCCGCACCATACACATTGACTTTAGCGACACCTTCTACAGTAAATAACTGAGGTTTAACAACACGTTCAATATAATCCGTTACTTGGCTTGGATGTAATTTATTAGAGGTAAAGCTAATATACATTAAGCCCGAACCACCTGTTGATGAAGTTAATGTTGGATCTTCAATACCGCTTGGTAATTCTGAGCGAACAGATTGCACTTTGGATAACACATCGGCCAATGCGGCTGCCGGATCCGTATTGAGCTTCATTTTTACCGTAATATTCGATGAGCTTGGTGCGCTGGTTGAGGATAAATAATCGATATTATCCGCTTGCGCAATGGCTTCTTCTAATTTTGATGTCACGAATGCCTGAATTAACCCGGCATCCGCACCGGGATAAGCCGTACTCACACTGATTACCGTGGTGGTCATTTTCGGGTATTCACGCACTGACAACTTCGAAATGGCCTGCAAACCGAGAATGACGATAAGCAAGCTAATAGAAATCGCCATAATAGGGCGTTTAATAAAAATATCTGTAAATTTCATTGAATGCTTCCGAAATTAAAGATTAGTTTTCGCAGCGGGTTGTACCGTACCAACCCCTTCTTTGTCTGATACAACAACTAAACTGCCATTGTTCAAACGTTGTTGACCGCCTGTCACGATAATATCGTTGACTTTGACATCATCCCCTTTTAACTGTGAATAAATGCCCTGACGGTCTTTGGTAAAGACAGTGATTTGTTGCGCACGATACATTTTGCTTAGATTTTCGTTATCTGCAAATTTAGTTTTATCTTCATCAGATAAGGGTTTTAACACATAAGCGGTTTCACCATACATATTGTAGGTAATTGCCACTTGAGGAATGACAATTTGATTGCTTTCCGTAGGCAACGCGACACGTAAACGAGTGAACATACCTGAAAGCAATTTTGCCCCATCTTCCGGTGCAAATGTTGCTTGAACATCGATCAAACCGGTGGATTTATTAATGGCGGGTTCAATGGCTGTGATGGTTGCCGCAAAGGTTTCACCTTGGCGCGCATCGGATGTTGCTGTCACTTTTTGACCTAAGTGCAAATCCTCAAGATTATTTTGTGACACGGAGAAATCGACTTTCATGGCACTTGTATCTTCCACACGTACAATTGCTGTACCCGCTGCCACATATTGTCCTTCATTGACTTGGACAATACCTGTTGTTCCATCAAAAGGTGCGACAATTTTGCGTCGTTCGATGGTGGCTTTAAGTGAGTTTACATTCGCGACAAGCTGATCTAAATTCGCTTTAGCGTTATCCAATTCTGTTTGTGAGACGCTTTGAGACTTAATTAAGTTGGCATAGCGTTGATAGGTTAAGCGTGCAGCCGGAACCTGTGCTTCTGCAGCACGTAAACTTGCCGCTTCCACATCGTTATCAAATTCAACCAACACATCACCTTTTTTCACAGTTTGACCTGATGTCACGAGAATTTTTTTAATGGTGCCTGATGTTTGCGCGCTGAGCATCGCGCCTTGATTTGGGCGCACTAAACCTGTGGTGTTGATCACCGGCGTCCATTCACTTGGTTTGACAACCACTGCTGTCACAGGGTTTGTCGCTTCCGGCATATTCGCAATGGCTTTGCCGATCATAATTTCTTTGAATTTATTCAAACCAATAACAAGGGCAAATACCAATATCGCCACAGCTAAGCCAACTTTCAAAAAGAAAGTGTGAGAACGCTTTGGTTTGTTCATTTGAAGTTGGGTCATAAAAACTCCGTTAAAAGAAAATAAAATTTATTTTTTAAGCGCACGCCATGTTTGTTCAATGACGCTCTCTAAGGTTTCTTCTGTTAGTTCAAGGTTAAAGTAAATGCGATCGCTCGCTAAATGAATAATACTTCCCAACCCTAAAGAAGATAATGCGGCTAATGGCAAATCACACATCGCACCAGCCGCCACGGCCTTTTGGCAAAATAAAGCCCAATGACTTAGACTTTTCATTTCAGAGCAAACGCTAACGAAAGACGGCAACGAAAAATATTGGTGAATATTCTTCACCATAATAGGATTATCAGAAAAATAATGCCAAATATTCCACCATATCGTTCGATATTGCTCAAAATAAGAACGTGTTTCGTCATAGTCTTTTTCTAACTCTTGAGAAAAGAGCTGCAATACACGGCGAGCAAGCTGTTCCAGCAATTCATCCTTACTTTTAAAGTAAAGATAAATGGTTCCGGCTGAAATCTTTGCTTCCTTCGCAATCTTATGCATAGAGAGGCTATGAACGCCACCCTCTGCAATTAATTGCTCGGTTGCCAAGAAAATCTGCTCCGCCATATCTAGTTCAGATCGGCACATAATTTGAGATTTCACAGTAGATTAAAGAAAATTCATTCAATGGTAAAATACCACTGAATGAACGTTCGTTCATTTTAATGATTTTTAGTCTTTACGCAAGAAAAAGTGCGGCTAAAAAATAGGAATTTTTTTCACCGCACTTATATGCGAAGCAGCAATAGTGTATCCACTTAATGCCTTAGATATGATTATTAGCGATCAAGGCTTACCTGAGAATGCTAGAGAAAGAATCCATGAGATGAATATTGAGTTGTGCCTAATCCCTTCACTGAATAATCTTTAGCAAAGCATCAATATGAGCTGAAAGTTCAGGATTATAGGTCAAGCAGTTGAGTGGTTGTTCAATACGTGCTTTTCCTGATTGGTATAAACTCAAGGAATTTTGGACCGCGCTTTTAAGGCCGGTTGGATCATGGCGATTGAAAGTGAAACCAAAATCGCCCTGGAAGACTTCTAAACATGCCATATTTTCTGCAAAGATAATTGGTGTGCCTGAAAGCACAGATTCTAATCCGACTAAGCCAAAAGGTTCGTAACTGGATGCCATGATGGTGAAATCGGCGGCTTGGTAAAGTTCGGGCATATTGTTACAAAAACCGAGTGACACCACGTTTTTGCTTGGTTCTACCGGTGTGCCGGCTACTACTAATTTCACGGGTAAATCTGTCGCGTTGAAAAAGGCTTTTAAAATGTCATAGCCTTTGCGTTTATGTCCGGTTGATGGGAAGAGATAAATTATTTCGTTATCGGAAAAGCCGAGTTTTTGGCGAAGAGCTTGACGGGCTTCTGATGAAATTGGCTGAAATTTTTGCGTGTTCACCGGGGGATAAAGTACCTGAATTTTATGTTCAGGCACTTTGTAAAAATGCATTAATTCTTCTTTCATTAAACCTGAATGCGCGATAATTTGTTGGCATTCATTTAATACTTTTTGTTCAAAAGGAATTTTAATAAAACGTTCGTAGAAATTAGGCCGGCGGTTGAGTGAAGCCAAATAGCCTTTGTGATTACCGCCACAAATAAAAATATCGCAATAAAGGTAAAATAACGAAAGGATTTTTTCATCGGGTTGGCGATTTTTGCGCACAAAGGATGATAAAAAAGGCGGGCGTAATTTACGTGGAACCCATGAAAGAGAGTGTTTAATCAATTCAATAAATTGATTTTCAGGTAAGGAAGTATCGACTTTACAGGTATAAACACGAGGTGTGATTTGTGCTTGGTGAAAGCCATTAATTAAATCCAAAATATAACGTTCAACGCCACCGCCTTGACGAAAAGCTAAGGTATTAATGCCTATTTTCATCTCTTTTTCCTTGTGCTAGATAAAATAAACCCCCGCAAGCGCAGGGGTTAAACCAAAACAAATTATTTTGTGCTTGGAATGCTGAAACGTTTGTTGAAACGTTCTACACGACCACCCGTGTCAACAACACGTTGTTTACCTGTGTAGAATGGGTGGCAGTTGCCACATACGTCTAAGTTTAAGTCTTTACCTAAAGTAGAACGAGTTTTGATTACGTTACCGCATGAACATGTTGCAGTAATTTCTGTATATTCTGGGTGAATACCTTGTTTCATTGGAAAACCTCAAATTGAAGCCGTATCGCTATAAAATCAGCCCAAAGCTATCTTACACCATACGAAGTTAATATTACACCGCGCATAACTATGCACGGCAAGTGAAATAGGTGGCAAATTATACCGAAATTTTTTCTTTGTTCAAGTATAATTAATGCGCGTTTAGAAAAGGATCTTGTATGAAATTTATCCGTGTAGCTCTCGCTGTACCACTTATGCGTTGTTTTGATTATCTGTTGCCGGATGGAATGGTGGCAGAAATTGGCGTGCGCGTGTTTGTTCCCTTTGGTACGCAAACGCGCGTTGGGGTTGTGGTGGATTTTCCTGAGCAAGGTGATTTGCCTACTGAAAAATTGAAGCCGATTATTGACGTATTGGATGAGCAAACTGTGTTTAGCGAACCATTATGGAAATTATTGCATTGGGCGGCAAATTATTATCAAACCCCCTTGGGGGAGGTGTTATTTTCTGCCTTACCGGTTAAATTGCGTAATGGAGAAAGTGCGGTGGAAAAATCAAAAATATTGTGGAAATTGACCGCACTTGGTGAAAAAGCGTTGGCAAATGGCGTGTTAAATAAAGCAAAAAAACAACTTGCCGCGGTCAGTGCTTTAGCGGTCAGCCCAATGGAAAAGGGTAATAATGAATTTAGCGGGGCAATTTGGTCTGCGTTAAAAGCAAAGCAATTAATCGAAGAGATTGAGCAACCCGTCCAATCCGTTTCTTGGCAAGCTCGTTTGCAAGGGCAAGAAATCGCTAAAGCGGAGAATCGTTTGACCTTGAATAAACAACAGGCGTTGGTTTTAAGTCAGTTGTTATTTCAACAAGGTTTTGGTTCATTTTTATTGGAGGGAGTCACGGGTTCAGGCAAAACAGAAATTTATTTGCAACTGATTGAAGAAATACTCAAAAAAGGTCAGCAAGTGTTGGTATTGGTGCCTGAAATTGGTCTAACGCCACAAACGGTACAACGTTTTCGCTCGCGTTTTAATGTGGAAATTGATGTGTTGCATTCTAATTTGAATGAGACACAACGTCTTGATGTGTGGCAACGTGCGCGTTCTGGGCAAAGTGCGGTGGTAATTGGTACAAGATCGGCGATTTTCACGCCATTTGAGGCTCTTGGGTTGATTGTGATTGATGAAGAACATGATGTTTCATTTAAACAACAAGATAGTTGGCGTTATCATGCCCGTGATTTAGCGGTGGTTTATGCTAAACAGTTGGATATTCCTATTTTAATGGGGTCTGCAACACCAAGTTTGGAAAGTCTTAATAATGTGAAGTTGGGTAAATATCACCATATTCAACTTTCACAACGCGCCGGTAATGCTTCAGCGGTTCAAAGCCAACTGATTGATTTAAAACATCAAAATATGGTGAACGGGTTATCGGGGACGTTGCTGAAAAAAATGGACGAGCATTTGCAAAAGGGGAATCAAGTGTTACTGTTTCTCAATCGCCGTGGTTTTGCCCCTGTGTTGCTCTGTCATGAGTGCGGTTGGATTTCAACTTGTTCGCATTGCGATAAGCCGCTCACCTATCACCAGCATCAACGTGTTATGCGTTGTCATCATTGTAGTATGCAAAAGCCTGTTCCTCGGCAATGCGGTGAATGTGGTTCAACCCATTTGGTGACGACAGGTTTAGGAACGGAACAACTGGAAGAAACCTTAAAAGCGCGTTTTCCCGATTACGGCATTACACGTATCGACCGTGATAGTACGGCGCGTAAAGGGAAGTTAGAACAACATTTGTCCGATATTCAACAGGGCAAAAGCCAAATTTTGATTGGGACGCAAATGTTGGCAAAAGGTCATCATTTTCCTGATGTGACATTGGTGGCATTAATTAATGTGGATAGCAGTTTGTTTAGCGTGGATTTTCGTGCAGAAGAGCGATTGGCGCAACTTTATGTGCAGGTGGCCGGGCGTGCCGGGCGAGCGGAAAAGCAAGGTGAAGTGGTGTTACAAACACATTATCCTGAACATCCTTTGTTGCAACAATTGTTGACCAATGGTTATTCCGCATTTGCAGAAAATGCCTTGCAAATGCGTCATGCCATGGGCTTACCCCCTTTTAGCGCGCAGGCATTATTTAAGGCGCAAAGTCGTCAGAGTGCCAATGCGGAAGCGTTATTGAATGAGATTGCTACCTATTTTTACCGGTGGAAACAGGCGAATAATCAACCGCACTTACAGATTCTTGGTGCGATACCTGCGCCTTTTGCTAAAAAAGCCGATCAATTTCGGTGGCAATTGTTATTGCAACACCCTTCTCGCGCTTGGTTACAAAAAGCCTTGAAGGATTTTAATGAGCAATGGGAAATGAAAGCTAGTCAAGTGCGGTTAAATTTAGATGTGGATCCCTTGGATTTGTCTTAACTTTGTAAAATTAGGTAAAAAGAAACAGACCCTACTAGTCAGTGTTAGGATTATTGAGTAGAATTACCGCTATTTTTTAGGATTTATAGCATAAAATAGGATTATTGTGGCGCAGCGAGATTATGCCGCACGTGGCGGTTCAAGAAAGAAAAAATCAAATGGTATGAGCAAGTCGTTATTATTCATGGTCGCGGCCGTTGTTGTTGCCGGCTTTGCTTTTGGGCTTTATATGTTAAAAGAAAAGTCGCCTGAGGTGGCTGAAATTCAAGGGGAAGTTCAAGAAAAAGCTAAACCGAAAAGTCAACTTCCGAGTCGTCCGGAGGAAACTTGGTCTTATATCAAGGAGTTAGAAAGTCGAACTGTACCAACAGATAACTCTGCATTGGCTAAATCGGCTCAACTTAATGAAAAACAAAAAGAAGAACTTCGCCGTTTGGAAGAAGCAGAAAAGAAAGCCGCATTAGAGAAAGCATTAAAGGCGGAAGAAGCGGCTAAAGCTGCGGCTGAGTCATCCATGGCAAAAAATGAATCTGCGCTTAAAAACGATAACAAAGTTTCTGAAACTTTACCCACTGCGTCGGAAGACGCTGCTTTAGTTGCGAAAGCAGCGGAAGAAAAGAAAGCGGCGGAACAACGTAAAAAGGCAGAATTAGCGAAACAAGAGGCAGCGAAAAAAGCTGAGGCTCTGAAAGCGGCTGAAAGTGCCAAAGTAGCTGAAGCCACAAAAGCAACAGAAACCTCAAAAACAGAGGTTAAATCATCATCTGTAGGTAAATTTGGACTACAATGCGGCGCCTTTAATGATCGTGCCAAAGCAGAAGCATTACAAGCTAAATTAGCTATGGCTGGGTTAAATGCGCGCATTACTGAAAGTGGGAAATGGAATCGTGTTTTAGTCGGTCCTATTGGCGACCGCCCTACAACAGCTAACGTCCAAAAACAAGCGGCTTCCATCACTAGTTGTGTGATTATTGGAATGTAATTATTTGGGGCTGCTTATGGGAACATATGCAGCCTTTGTTTTTGGTGTTTATCTTATTCTAAGCGACCCCTACTTATTTTTAACTCAGCCTCTCATCTTAGAAAACTCCCTTAATAATTGTAAACCAATCTTTACACCACCAAAAATATTTTACAAAATTCTCATATTTTTGTGGAAAAAACGCTTTTTTCTATTAAAATCGGGTTGTTCATTTTTATTGACAGGTGTTTATATGAAAAATAAAACATTAGGAAGCACCTTAATCGTTGCAGGAACAACGATTGGTGCGGGTATGCTTGCCATGCCGCTGACTTCAGCCGGGATTGGTTTTGGTTTTACCGTGGCGTTATTAGTCGCTTTATGGTTATTGTTGTGCTTTAGTGCGTTGTTGTTTGTGGAAGTTTATCAAACCGTAGAAAGTGATGCGGGGATTGGGACTTTAGCAGAAAAATATTACGGCACTTTCGGTCGTATTGTTTCGACCACCGTATTGATCGTTTTCTTATATGCGATTTTGTCCGCTTATGTTTCGGGCGGTAGCTCCATTTTAGCCGGTGTGTTGCCAACTATTGTGGATGCAGAAACCACGACCAAAATTGCCGGTGTGATTTTCACGGTGTTTTTTGGCTCGTTTATTGTGATTGGCACAACCAGCGTGGACGTGATCAACCGTATTTTGTTTACCACAAAACTTTTGGCATTTGTGTTGGTATTGTTTTTGCTGTTGCCAAAAGTCTCTATTGATAACTTATTGGAAATGCCGATTAACAATGCGTTATTGATTTCGGCAAGCCCAGTGTTTTTCACGGCATTTGGCTTCCACGGCTCAATTCCTAGTTTGAACAAATACTTGGAAGGAAATGTGAAAGCATTACGCATTTCTATTTTAGTGGGAACTTCTATTCCGCTTATCGCCTATATTTTGTGGCAATTAGCTACTCACGGCGTATTAAGCCAAACGGAATTTTTGAAAATCTTAGAACAAGATCCAACCTTAAATGGTTTAGCCGAAGCGGTGCGCCAAATTACGGGCAGCACGATGATTAGCGTTGTGGTTAAAGTGTTCTCGGCATTAGCTTTGGTCACCTCTTTCTTAGGTGTGGCATTGGGTTTATTTGAAGCGTTAGAAGATTTGCTCAAACGTGTGAAAATCAATGCAGGGCGTAAAACCTTAGGCTTATTAACTTTTATTCCACCAATGCTTTTTGCCTTCTTCTATCCAAAAGGCTTTATTACCGCATTAGGCTATGCAGGACAAATGTTTGCCTTCTATGCGATTGTGTTACCGATTGCGATGGTTTGGAAATTACGTAGCCAATCGCCTGATTTAGCTTATCGTGTGAAAGGCGGCAATGCTTCGCTGATTATTACTTTGGCGATTGGCGTGTTTATTGTGATTGTCCCGTTCTTGATTGAACAAGGCTGGTTACCGCAGGTTGTGGGTTAATGATTGCGGTTTCAAGCGGTGGAATTTGGATAATTTTTTGCAATTCTTGATTTGATGCCGT
>NZ_CAMEFX010000025.1 GCF_945915845.1 uncultured Actinobacillus sp.
AGCGGCAATGGTGGCGGAAAATATTCAACAATTTCAAGGAGCATAAAATGAACAACATTGAAAACAAAGTCGTGATTATTACCGGTGCAAGTAGCGGTATTGGTGAAGCCACCGCTTATAAATTGGCACAAGCAGGAGCTAAATTAGTTTTGGGCGCACGCCGTGAAGATAAATTACAAGCCATCGTAAACAACATTAAAGCTAACGGTGGCGAAGCGGTATATCGCGTGACCGATGTGGTTAAACCTGAAGACAATCAAGCCTTAGTAGCGTTAGCCAAATCCGCTTTCGGCAAAGTAGATGCAATTTTCTTAAATGCCGGATTGATGCCAAATTCACCACTTTCTGCGCTTGAAACGGATAATTGGAATGCGATGGTTGATGTGAATATTAAAGGTGTACTCAACGGAATTGCTGCCGTGTTACCGACTTTTGAAGCCCAAAAATCAGGGCATATTTTAGCGACTTCTTCCGTTGCCGGCTTAAAAGTTTACCCGGGTTGCGCCGTCTATTGCGGCACGAAATGGGCGGTTAAAGCGATTATGGAAGGCTTACGAATGGAAAGCGCACAAGCCGGCACCAACATTCGCACCGCAACCATTTACCCTGCGGCAGTACAATCCGAATTGGTAGCAGGCATTACTAACCCTGAAATGGCTGAAGCAATGCGTGGTTTGTATGATGCTTACGAAATCCCCGCCGAACGTGTGGCAAACGTGGTGGCATTTGCGTTAAACCAACCCGAAGATACCAATATCTCTGAATTCACACTGGGCCCGACTACTCAACCTTGGTAAATTTTTAGCTTGTGGGGCAAATGTGATTTGCCCCTACAAATAATTTCGTTATAGGTATAACACAATGAAAAAATGGGCTTTTTTATTAGGACTAACAATGAGTTTATCAACCCAAGCCGAACCCATTATCCGCATTTTTGAAATGCAAATCCGCCCCGAAAGCGTGGAACAATTCACCGAATTAGGCAAACACAATATTCGTCAATCGGTCAATACCGAGCAAGGTGTGTTGGGAATGTATGTAATGACCGACAAAACCGACCCGAACAAATTTTATGTCGTAGAAGCCTATACCGATGAAACCGCCTATCAAGCACATCGTGCTTCGCCCCATTTTCAAGCGTGGCTTAATGGTGCAAAAGAGATGATTGTGTCACGCAAAATGATTGAAACCAATCCTGTGGTGTTTGGTTCAAAAGCGGTGTCTGTACCATAAAAGTGAAATTACCCCATAAAAAATAGGAGCAATAAATGATCCACGCATTTCCCCTTAACCAACCGATTTTGGCAGACAGTCCGATTTTTGAAGAAATTCATCGTATCGTTGAGCAAAATGCGCCAAAACTGGCAGCACTCAACAGCGGTTATCATTCCCCCGAAGAAGTGCGGTCGGTTTTTAGCGAAATATCAGGACAAAAAATTGATGAAAGTGTCGTGATTAGCCTACCTGTGTATTCGGATTTTGGTAGCCATATTCGCTTTGGAAAAGAGATATTTATTAACAGCAATGTGATGTTTACCGATTTGGGCGGTATTACCATTGAAGATAAGGTGCTAATCGGTCCGAAAGCCAGCATTTTGACCGTCAATCACCCGACTAATCCCACACAACGCCGTGGCTTAATTCTCAAACCTGTCCACTTAAAGAAAAACTGCTGGATTGGCGCAAACGCTACGATTTTACCGGGGGTAACCGTTGGCGAAAATGCCATTGTTGCTGCCGGAGCGGTGGTCAGCAAAGATGTTCCCGATAATGCGATTGTGGCGGGCGTTCCTGCCAAAGTAGTTCAAATGATTGATTAACGTCTTAAGGTAACAACCAATGCGAAAAACAGGACTACTCAGCTTATTGCTTTCAATCTTTATGATCCCAAACGCCGCAGCAGAAAATACCGTTAAATATCGAGGAAATACAATGAATATTACTATTGGACAATCTACGTTCAGCACAGAATTAGCCGACACAAAAGCCGCCCAAGAATTGACCGCACTTTTGCCTTTAACTCTGGAAATGCAGGATCACTTAAGCAATGAAAAATTTGCCGAATTGCCAAAAGCCTTAAGCCGCAACGACCAAGCGGTCGGTCGCATTGAAGCGGGCGATATTATGCTTTGGGGCGGCAATACCTTAGTGGTGTTTTACGAAAGTTTCCAGTCATCCTATCGTTATACCAAATTAGGCAAAATCAAAAATACCGCACAGCTCAAAAAGGTAGTCGGTGCAGGAAAAGTCACGATGACTTTCTCCCCTTAGCTGAGGAGCTACTTCGGTCTTATATGCACAAACATTGGCAGAGCGTGGTTTTGTTACACTGGCGTTTGATGGTTCGTTTACTCGGCACTTCGCCCTATTCGTCAAGGTTCAACCAATTCACGTGTGATGTTCGTTGAAGGCATATTAGCACAATAAAGCGTGGGATTTTAAACAGCGTCAAAACGACCGCACTTACAAAAAATCAACAAATTAAAGAAGGAAAACAGAATGAAACAACTACCAAAAATCGCATTAGGCACTTGGTCTTGGGGTGTAGGTATGTTCGGTGGCGATGCCGTATTTGGCAACCACTTAACCGAAGCACAAATGAAAGAAGTATTTGACACGGCAATCGCTAACGGCTTGAATTTATGGGATACCGATTATGCCTATGGTTTGGGCGATTCTGAAAAAGAATTGGGCAAATTTATCCGTCAGCAACCCAAAGGAAGCGTGATTGTTTCCACCAAATTCACGCCTAACCTTGCGGACGAAACTCAAGCCGATCCGTTTACGTCAATGTTAGAAGGCAGCCTTGAGCGTTTGGGCGTGGACGACATCGATATTTACTGGATCCATAACTCGTTAGATGTGGAACGTTGGACACCGTATTTAATTCCTGCACTGAAAAATGGTAAAGTGAAAGCCGTAGGCGTGTCAAATCACAGCCTTGAGCAAGTAAAACGTGTAAATGAGATTTTAGGTGCAGAAGGTTTCAAGATCAATGCAGTTCAAAACCATTTCAGCTTACTTTACCGCAATTCGTTAGACGATGGCTTGCTTGATTATTGCAAACAAAACGGCATCACGTTCTTTGCTTATATGGTATTGGAACAAGGGGCATTGAGCGGTAAATACAATGTAGCAAATCCATTGCCGGAAGGCTCAATGCGTGCAGCAACCTACAACAAAGTATTGCCGCAATTAGCGAAACTCACCGATGCGATGGCAGAAATGGGCAAAGCACAAGGCGTAAGTGCGGCACAAATCGCTTTGGCTTGGGCAATTCACAAAGGCGCATTACCGCTTGTGGGTGCAACCAAAGTTCATCACGTAACCGATGCAGCAAAAGCAACGCAAGTGGTTTTAACGGATGAACAAGTCGCACAACTTGAACAACTCGCAAAAGACACAGGCGTAGATACCCGTGGCGGTTGGGAAGGCGAGGCGTAATCCCACGCTCTACCGAGGGTAACTTGTTACCCTCGGTTTATTGTACGAGGAAAAAACAATGAAAAAACTTACCGCACTTTTAGGACTCACGATGGCAATTACCACAAATGCAAACCCGATAATGAACCTCTTTGAACTCGGTATAAAAAAAGGGGCTGAAGTTCAATATGATAAAGTAGCTGAACATAATATCAGCACTTCAACCCAAAACGAAAAAGGTACACTAGCGATGTATTCGGTCAAACAGAAAGCCGATCCGAATATGGCGTATATGCTGGAAATTTATGCCGATGAAAGCGCTTATAAAACGCACATTGCCTCTCCCCAATATCAGGCTTTTTTGGCGGCTTCCCCTCAAATTTTAACGGATCATAAAAAACGTTTAGCTTTAACTCCGCAGTTTTTAGGTGATAAAAAAGTACCACAAACCGCACAAATGCGCACCAATTTGGTGAAGGTGGAAGTGAAAGCGCAAGATAATCAACAATTTGCCCAAATCGTGACCGCTGAAATGGCGCAATCCTTGAAGGTTGAAGACGGCGTCATCGCCATGTATGCCGCAACGGAGCAAGATCAACCGAATAAATGGCTGTTTTTTGAAATTTATGCCAACGATGCCGCTTATGAAGCTCATCGTAAAACAGCGCATTTTAACGATTATCTGAAACAAACGGAGAAAATGGTAGTAGATAAACAAATGATCGAAATTGAACCTGCTTATTTGGGTAATAAAGGGGAATTAAATTTTCTTGGTAGAAAAACCGCCCCATAAAAAGTGCAGTCAGATTTTAAGAAGTTTTTGTCAATGAAAAAACTCGCTGAAATTTGACCGCACTTTTTCTGATTTTTAGTATTTCAACACTTCGCTTTCTTTCGGCACAGCGACCTTGCTCAGTTTATTTTCTTTCACAAATTTCCGCATTTCATCTGATGTAACAGCAGCGTGATTTACGGCGTCCATATGCACAGTAATGATGTCAGCTTTCGGGGCAACTTGACGAGCTTTGGCTACATCGGCTTTGCCCATAATAATGCCGTCTGAAAAACCTTGCAGTTGGGCGTAACCTGTATTCATTACAATGACTTCAGGTTTATAGCGATTAAGCGCAAAATCCACTTCTTCATTCCAAATGGTATCGCCTACGATATATAGCGTTTTTTCGCCGTCTGCTTGCATCACCACGCCCATTGCCTCGCCTGCTAATTCAGCCAGCTGCGGAATAGCATACATTTGATCCGTGCCGTGTTGTCCGCCTGTTTTGCTTAATTTCACCTGGTTAAATTCGGTATTTTTGCCGACTACACGCACATCTTTAAAACCTTGTGAACGGATAATTTGCGCATCGCCTGCATTTTGTACGAAAATCGGTAAGGTTTTCGGTAACACTTTTTGTGCGTATTCATCCCAGTGGTCATCGTGCGTATGGGTAACAATCACGGCATCTACGCCTTCAAGCACTTTTTCTACGGGTTCTTTCATATCAATCAAAGGATTACGTTTTTGGCTGTTGATGGTGCCTTCAAAGCCTGCGTAACTGCCTTTCGGTGCAAGATAAGGATCGACCAAAAACGTGCTGCCTGCCATTTCAATTTTAGCGGTGGCGTTACGGATATGTTGATAGCTAATTTCAGCATTAGCCGTGGTTGCAACGGTGGTTGCCATTAAAGCAAAAATAAGAGATTTCAGTTTCATTCTGTTTCCTTTTGTAAAAAATAAGATAAATTAAACCGCTTGTTTGCGATGGATGTATTATGAAACCAATGAGAAATGAAAAACATTGACTTATTATTCAAAAATCGTAAAAATCGGGTCAAATTTATTTAGCGAGTAAAAAAGATGTCTATGCCAACCGTTGCCTTAGTGCTTTATCCCCAATTTAGCCCTTTTCATTTTTCCGTGCCTTATATGGTGTTTTCCGCCGAAATTGACGGCAAGCCGCTATTTAACGTGAAAGTGGTCGCAGAAAACCCAACAGTTACCCAATCCAAGCCAGCGATTATTCAGGCAGACGGCGATTTGAGTTTGTTGGAACAAGCGGATTTTGTGGTGATGATCGGTTGGGACAAGTTGGAACAAATGCCGTCTGCCGCCTTAACGCAGGCATTGCAACAAGCGGCACGGCGTGGTGCGACCGTTGTAGGATTGTGTTACGGCGCTTATCCCCTTGCCTATGCAGGTTTGTTGAACGGCAAAAAAGCCACTACGCACTGGCTGGGCGAAACGGATTTCAGACAGCGTTTTCCGCAAGTGAAATTAGATTGCAGTGCCATTTATATTGAAGATGAAAACATCATCACTTCCGCAGGCACAGCAGCAGGGTTGGATTGTTGCCTCGCGATTGTTCGCCGCCAATATGGGGTAAAAATTGCCAATCAACTGGCACGTTTGTTGGTCATCTCACCCCATCGGGAAGGCGGACAGGCACAATTTATTGAACAGCCCATCACTCGCAAAACCGCCAACGAGAACATCAACGAATGGCTAGACATTATGCGAACCAACCTAAATGCCGATTATTCCATTGACACCCTCGCTGAAAAGCTAATGATGAGCCGCAGCACCTTTACCCGCCATTTCCGCAAAGCAACGGGAATGGCATTGACCGAATGGCTGATTGAAGTGCGGTTACAAAAAGGACGAGAATTGTTAGAAAGCACCAAGCTCAACATTGACGAAATCGCCCACCAAATCGGCTTTCATTCCGCCACTGCCTTTCGTCAGCATTTTAAAGCGAAACACCACATCAGCCCGAAACAGTGGCAGAAACGGTTTTGGGGTGGTTGAAAGGAAAGTGGTGGGATTTTCTGAATTTTTTGCAGATTGCAAAACCTTGTGAAAATCCCACCGCGCTTTTACTTTTTATCGTCCAATAACGTCATATTTTTTTGCCCCAATTTCTCTAAGGACAACATTTGATTTCTTGCAAGTTTTCTCAGCTCAATCATTCGTTCTTTCTGTTCTAAACCTTTTTCAATCAAAATCGCATTATAACTTTCCATATTCGCAAGCACTAAAAGTTCATTTAAACCGGCATAATCTCTCATATTTCCTTTTACATTTTTATTTTCTTCCCGCCACTCTTTAGCCGTTTTATTAAACAATGCGACATTTAGCATATCGGCTTCACTGGCATACTTAAAGCCTAATTGACTTTCCGTTAAATCATTCAACAAATAGGTTTTAATCGCATCGGTATGAATTTTATAATTAATTTTTGAAATTTCTCTGTGCAAGTTCCAAGTTAGTGATAGTTTTGATGTTTCGTCAGATTTCAATCTCTTGTAGTCTTGAATTAAATATAATTTAAACTCGGCTGAAATCCACGATGCAAACTCCATTGCAATATCTGGATGTGCGTAAGTCCCCCCACCTCTGCCTGATTTGGATACTATTCCTATGGCGTTTGTTTTTTCAATCCATCTTTGAGGTGATAATGTAAAAGCATTACTACCAGCTTCCTTTCTAAAGGCGTCGAATTCGACCCCTTTAAAATTGGGATTATGTATAGTTTCCCATAACCCTAAAAACTCTATGGTATCTCGAACTCTAAGCCAATTTTTAACAACGTCCTTAGGTTCATTGATATTTTTATATCTTGCAATGTCCGTCAAACTAATATAATCATTCTTAAAATCTTCTGTATAAATTTCGATGCTAAAACCTTTCGCTTCTATTTTCTCTTTTTTTATTTTTGACATAGTTGCTTCCTTTCGTTGAAAAATAATCTGTTCTTTTAAACGGTTAAATTTGAACGTAAACATAGAATAAAACCGCAACCAAGAAAATAACAAGCGGCGATTTTTTCGATCAAGATCACAAAAATAACATTTTAGTGGCTGTAATGCAGGGGCATAAGACGATAAAAAGCACGTTCACAACCCCTACAAGCGGTCAGGTTTCCTAAATTTTTTGCCAATCGCAAAATCTTGTGTAAATCCCACCGCATTTTTATTTCCCCAAACGTTGTTCCATACCCGATAAAAAGGTTTCTGTCGCTTTTTCCAAATCAATATCCATACGCTTAGCGAGTACCGCAAGCCACCAAACACATTCCGCCAGTTTATGTTCTAGTTCGGGGGTAACCTCTTTATTCGACACCCAACGCTCTTGTTGCGACATCGTTAAACGCCCGACTAATCCGGCATCACTCAAAAAGGCTAAGGCATCTTCAATCACCGACCACTCAGTTTGATGATGTTGTCGTTCAAGTTGATGATATTTTTCACGAATAGCTTGCGAACGTTCGATAATGTGTTGGAAATCCATATTTTTCTCCGTTAGCTAAAAATGTCAGCTTAGCACAGTTTTTCTCTATTTCTTGATATTCCGCTTTTAATCGTAATAAATTTATTTATATAATGGTAAAAACGCTAAACTTATTAACAAGTTTATAGTCTATATCTATCAAATTCACTTAATCAAAAGGAAAGCAATATGTTATCTCGCCGCGAATTTTTAATTATGGGTGCCGGCACGGCGTTAGTTGCCAGTTTCCCAACTCTCGCCAATACTGGCGTTAAACCACAAAACGCTACCGCAATAACCCAAGTCTTTGGTGATGGTGTGCGTTTAACCGCCATTGCCGTTGAGTACAACCAGCCTGTTACAAGCGGTCAGTTTGAGCCAAAAGATTTCACTGTGGAAGGACGCACGATTACTAATGTTTTTGTGAGCCATTCCGCCAGTTTAGAAAAAACAGAAACAGGTCACTTTGTGATTGTGCAGCTTTCTCCTGATGATGCGAATTTGTCATTATCGGAAATGATCCCAATGGCAAATGCCACTGTTCGACCAAAGCCAGCAGGGGGCGGTAAGCCGTGGGTAGCCGGTGATAAGCCAGCCAGTAATTTGATTTTTAAAGATCCTGTTGCAACGATTAACGCAAACGGAGCAAAACTGACTACCTCTTCAGTGAAAAATTTGATTGTAGATGAGTTCCAACAACTAACCTTTAACGATCCTGAAACGGGTAAATCTCTTCGTTATAATTTGTATGTGCCAAAAAATCACGGCGACAAACCTTTGCCGTTAGTGCTGTTTATGCACGATGCCGGCGTGACCAGTGAATTTCACCGTGCTACCTTATTGCAAGGTTTAGGTGCGGTTTCGTGGGCAAGCCCTGAAGATCAGGCTAAACGCCCTTGCTTTGTACTGGCACCGCAGTTCGATGAGATTATCGTGGACGATAAATCCCAAGCCTCCCCAATGCTGGAAACCACCATTCATTTAATCGAAAGCTTGCGTAAACAATACAACATTGACGGCAATCGCATTTACTCTACGGGGCAATCCGGTGGCTGTATGATGACAATTGCAATGAATATCAAATACCCTGATTTATTTGCGGCTTGTTTCTTGGTCGCAGGACAATGGGGCGCGGATTTAGTCGCACCGCTTGCGAAGAAAAAACTGTGGATTTTAGTTTCTGCCGATGATTTAGGGGCATTCCCGGGGCAAAATGCCATCACAGAAAAATTAGCAAAAGAAGGGGCGAAAATTAGCCGTGAAATTTGGGATGCTCGTTGGAATGCCTATGAATACCGCTTTGCTTATGACAAAATTATTGCACAAGGCAATCCGATCAATTACACCGTTTTCGCCAAAGACACGGTTTTCCTGCCAGGTGCGGATAAAAAAGGAGCAAGCGGTCACCGCAATACTTGGCGAGTAGCTTACACCATTGAGCCAATTCGTGAGTGGCTGTTTGAACAAGTGAAGGGCTAAAAATGATGAAAAAATATCTCTGGTTATTATTGAGCGTGGCTATCGTGGCGTGCAGTTCAACTGCACAAAACAGCCAAAAAGAACAAGCCAAAGCTGTTTTTGATCAAGCGGTCGCAATCTATCAACAAAAAGATTACGCTCAAGCCTTACCTCTATTCGCTCAAGCCTCAGAAATGGGGCATATTAAAGCCAATCGTTACATTGGATTAAGTTATTTAAATGGAACGGGAGTGGCAAAAGATGTCAATAAAGCCTTTGAGCAGTTTAGCTTTGCTGCTGAACGTGGCGATGTGACCAGTAAATATTGGTTAGGCTACTGCTATGAAAATGGCTTAGGCACTCCCAAAGAAATGACTAAAGCAGTCTATTGGTATCAACAAGCGGCTAAACGTACTGATCATATTGGAGAGCCGGCAAGAGAAGCCTTAAAAAGATTAGGCTATCACTAAACTAAAAGTGCGGTGGGGTTTTAAAAGAAATTTGCAATTCGCAAAATCTTGTGAAAATCTGACCGCGCTTTTACTCTCTAACTTTTTCTATGGTTCTAAATTTCGACTTTTTTATGTTACCGAATAAACTTAAGTTGTAATGATTTTGGTGTAAAATATACAACTTGATTTGCTCTCTATTTCACTTACAATTTAAACATAGAGCTTATTGTAATAGCAATGGGGCATAATAAATGCAATTCTTAGGAGATGTTGCAAATATCCAAACAGGTTTTTTGTTTCGAGCAAAAGTGCCTGAAGATCCGAACGGTAATGTGGTTGTGGTGCAAATGAAAGATTGTTCTTGTTTTGATGGCATCGCTTGGGATAACTGTGTTCGTACAAAGCTGGATAGGGTGAAAGAAAGCGATTGGCTCAAAAAGGGAGATATTTTGCTCGCCACAAGGGGCAACAATTATCAGCCTATTTTTGTTGAGTTTTCCCAGCAAGATTTGCTCGCAGTTGCATCCCCCCATTTTTTTGTCATTCGTCCTAAAAATACGGAAATCTTACCTGAATATCTGCAGTGGTGGCTGAATTTGAAACAAAGCCAAAAGTATCTTATTCAAAATCTTGAAGGCTCAACGACCAAAAGTTTACGTCTTCCTGTCTTGGCTGAATTGTCGATAAAAATACCGCCTTTAGCAAAGCAAAACGTTATCGTAAAAATGGCAAAAACACTCGATCAGGAACGAAAAACCTTGCAAAAACTCATTGAAAATAATGAAAAGTTGATGAATGCCTTAGCTCAAGAGTTAATTTCACCGTAGGAGAAGAGCAATGAACGAATTAACCCACACCTTTGAAAGTATTAAACACATTGATGATCAAGGAAATGAATTTTGGTCAGCAAGAGAGTTATATTTATTACTAGACTATTCTGAATGGCGAAATTTTACAAAGGTCATTGATAAAGCAATGAAAGCGTGTGAAAGCAGTCATATCAAGGTATCTTCCCATTTTGTTGAAGCCAACAAAATGGTTCAATTAGGTGTCGGTACTCAACGCCAAGTTAGTGATTTTCTGCTCTCTCGCTATGCTTGCTACCTTATTGTGCAAAACGGCGATCCATCTAAACCTGTTATTGCAGCAGGTCAAACTTACTTTGCCGTACAAACACGCCGTCAAGAATTGGCTGATGAAGAACAATTTAAACAACTTCAAGAAGATCAAAAACGTCTATATTTGCGTAACGAATTGAAAGAACATAATAAACAACTTGTTGAAACAGCACAAAAGGCAGGCGTGGAAAGCAACTTGGACTTTGCTATTTTCCAAAATCACGGCTACAAAGGGCTTTATGGTGGATTAGATAATAAAGCTATTCACGCTCGCAAGGGGTTGCAAAAAAATGAGAAAATTTTAGATCATATGGGTTCAACGGAGCTTGCTGCTAATCTATTCCGAGCTACACAAACGGAAGAAAAACTGCGCAGAGATAATATTCAGACCAAGCAGGAAGCCAACCAAACCCATTTCGATGTGGGTAAAAAAGTTCGTCAAACTATTCAAGAACTTGGTGGTACAATGCCAGAGGATTTACCGACACCAGACAAAAGTATTAAAACCCTTGAAAATCATCAGAAAAAACTCACCAATAAGGAATAACCGATGTCCATTAACCAAGACGATATTAACAAAGCCCTGTGGTCTGCTTGCGATACCTTTCGTGGCACGATAAGCCCTGATACCTATAAAGATTTCATTTTGACGATGCTGTTTTTGAAATACATCTCAGACGTATGGCAAGACCATTATCAACAATATCAAGCGGAATACGGCGATGTGCCTGAACTCATTGAAGAAATGATGAAACAGGAGCGATTTGTGTTGCCGCCACACGCTAATTTTTACCGCTTGTATGAGCAGCGATTTGAAGCAGGCAATGGCGAGCGTATCGATCAGGCGTTGCACGCCATTGAAGAAGCCAACGGCACTAAACTCAAAGATGCAGGCAAGAGCGTTTTCCAAGATATTTCCTTTAACACTGATAAACTAGGCGAAGAAAAGCAGAAAAACACCATTTTGCGTGAGCTGTTGGAAGATTTCGCCAAACCTGAATTAGATTTGAAACCAAGCAAAGTCGGCACGCTGGATATTATCGGCAATGCTTACGAATATTTAATTAAAAACTTTGCTGCAAGCGGTGGGCAAAAGGCGGGTGAATTTTATACGCCGCCTGAAGTATCGGATTTAATTGCCGAACTGCTCGATCCGCAAATGGGCGACAGCATTTGCGATCCTGCTTGTGGTTCCGGCTCGCTGTTGATGAAGTGCGGTCAAAAAGTGGTGAAAAATCATCAAAGCAAAAATTATGCCTTATACGGACAAGAAGCGATTGGTTCAACGTGGTCGTTGGCAAAAATGAATATGTTTTTGCACAGTGAAGATAACCATCGCATTGAATGGGGCGATACCATTCGCAATCCAAAATTATTGGATAGCAACAGCGAATTGATTACCTTTGATATCGTTACCGCTAATCCACCGTTTTCATTAGATAAATGGGGTTATGACGAGGTCAGCCAAGATCGTTTTCAACGTTTTGAGCGTGGTTTACCGCCAAAAACAAAAGGGGATTACGCGTTTATCTCACATATGATTAAAACGCTCAAAGAGAAAACGGGTAGAATGGGCGTGGTTGTGCCGCACGGTGTGCTGTTCCGTGGGGCTGCCGAGGGTAAAATTCGTCAAAAATTGATTGATGAAAACCTACTAGATGCCGTGATCGGCTTGCCTGAAAAATTGTTCTATGGCACAGGTATTCCTGCGGCAATTCTGATTTTCCGTAAAAACAAAACGGACGACAGCGTGCTATTTATTGACGCCAGCAACGAGTTCAAGCCGGGTAAAAATCAAAATACGCTTACTGCCGAAAATATCGAAAAAATCGTCCGCACTTACCGCACACGACAAGCAGTGGAAAAATACGCCTTTGTTGCAACCCTTGCCGATATTCAACAAAACGATTACAACCTGAATATCCCACGCTATGTGGATACCTTTGAAGAGGAACAACTGATCGACTTGCAGCAAGTCCGCGCCGAAAGAATGCAGTTAAAACAGCAGTTGGCGGAGTTGGAAACCAAAATGGAAGGCTATTTGAGGGAGTTGGGGTATTGATGGCGAGGCTTGTAGGAGCGAACCGATGTATTCGCCCGAATATCACGATATATTAAATGGGTGGACACATTGGTCCTCCCCTACACAAGCGGTTGGATTTTAAGAAAATTTTGCAAATTGGGATAATGAAATGAATAAATTACCTAGTGGTTGGAAAATAGAAAAACTAGAAAATATAGCTTTGGTTGAACGGGGAAAATTTTCTGTAAGACCACGAAATGATCCAAGATATTTTGGTGGAAATATGCCTTTTGTTCAAACTGGCGATATATCTTCAGCTAAAACATATTTAACAAAATATACACAAACACTAAACGAACAAGGTATATCAGTAAGCAAAGTTTTCCCTAAAGATACTATTTTAATCACTATTGCAGCAAATATAGGTGATACGGCAATTACAACTTTTGATGTCACTTGTCCTGACAGCGTTGTTGCTATTCAACCTTATAAAGATAAAGCTAATGTATTTTGGTTAAAGCAAGTATTAGAAACTAAAAAGGCTGAGCTAGATGCACAATCAACACAAAATGCTCAGAAAAATATTAATTTACAGGTGTTAAAACCATTAATAATTAAAACTCCACCATTAGAAGAACAAATCCAAATTGCCGAAACCCTTT
This sequence comes from uncultured Actinobacillus sp., assembly GCF_945915845.1. GTDB lineage: Bacteria > Pseudomonadota > Gammaproteobacteria > Enterobacterales > Pasteurellaceae > Exercitatus. The sequence goes on from NZ_CAMEFX010000025.1 coordinate 13,404, forward strand.
CAACGTGGGATAAGGCTATTCAAACCACTGAAAAACTGCTTGAAAATAGCCGACAGCAGAAAAAGGCATTGATGCAGAGATTGTTGGGAAATGAAAAGCGAAGAAATTGGAAAAAAGTAATTGTATCGGAAATTTGTAATATTGGTCGTGGGCGAGTAATTAGTAAAAAAGAAATTGAAGAAAATCAAGGTATATACCCAGTCTATTCATCTCAAACATTAGATAATGGAATAATGGGATGCATAAATTCTTTTGATTTTAATGGGGAATATGTAACGTGGACAACTGATGGTGTAAATGCTGGTACTGTTTTTTATCGAAATGGTAAATTTAATTGTACTAATGTATGTGGGGTTTTAAGTTCTAAAATAGCTGAATTAGATTTAAAATTTCTAGCATATATTTTATCAACAGAAACTTATAAATATGTATCCCATACATTAGCTAACCCTAAATTGATGAATGGTATAATGGGAAGTATTGAACTTGAATTACCAGCAATTCAAGAACAACAAAAAATCGCCGAAATTCTTTCAACAGCAGATCAAGAGATCGAAACATTACAGCGTAAGTTGGAGTGCCTGAAGTTGGAGAAAGGGGCGTTGATGCAAAAATTATTGAGGTAGAAAATGAATAATAAATATCAGATATTTGTAAGTTCAACTTACATAGATCTCATCGAAGCTAGACGTAGAATTATTAATAGAATACTTTCTATGGATCATTTTCCTGCAGGAATGGAAATGTTTAATGCAGAAAATGCCAATCAATGGGAAGTGATAAAGCGTACTATTGATTCTAGTGATTATTACATCGTAGTTATTGGTCATCGATACGGCACTATTGAAGAAACATCAGGTATTAGTTACACAGAAAAAGAATATGATTATGCTGTTTCTAAAGGTATTCCGGTTTTAGCATTTATTCGAGACAGGAACACTGCAACATTGCCGAAAGAAAGAGAATCTGATGATAAACTAGTTTCTAAATTAGCTCAATTTATTAATAAAGCACAGCAAAGGATGTGCGAATACTGGACAGATTTAGAAGATTTGGAAGCAAAGGTTCCTAGTGCTTTATATAATTCATTTCGATATTATCCACAAACCGGTTGGGTTAGGGGAAATCAGGCTGCATCACCTGAAATGGCAAATGAATTAGCTAGATTAAGTAAGGAAAATAGTGAATTACGATTAGAATTAGAAAAATATAAGAAAAGTGAAGGTGTCCCTGAATTATCAGTATTATTAAATGATAGTAATGAGCTATCTTTAATTTATCCTGAGAGCATTGAGGGATTAATTCCAAAATTTCAGTGCCAAAAAATAGATAAAAATGAAATCAAAAAACATCTATTACCATTTATCAATGATAATGAAATTGAAGAATTTAATTCTAAAGTTCCTAGCTTAGAAAAAGTAAAGGAGTTTAATAGAGAAAAAACATTTTATGAATTGATCTTAAATCATAAGTCTCTATTGGAAATATCGGTTATGAATATTGGAGAAACGAAAGCAAAAGAGATTTATATAGATATAGAATTCCCAGAAGAAATTAAAGTGTTTACTAAGGACTTTTTAGATAAATTGAACGAACCTAATTTATATATTCCAAAGAACCCTTTGATTAAAGCTAATGAGGAATATATAGAAAGTCAAAATCCTACAATGAAAGCTATAAAAGAATTATCAAAGTTTTCAAGCATTGGAATGATGCAAGGTTTGAGCAATAATAGTTATGCTTTACCCATCATAAGAATAGGTAAGAAAATGGAAGAATATGAATCCATATTGTTGAATAATCAAAATAAATCATTATGGGTAGAGAATAATAAAATTTCTATTCATATAACAGATCTGCTACATACAAGAAAAATAACATTACCCCACAAAATATATATGTCTCCATTAAAAGAAGGAAATTTCTTAATAAGATATTCAGTAATGTGTGAGCAATTTAAAGAACCTCAAAAAATTGAGGTTCCACTTATTATAACTAAAAAGCAATCAGGAATATAATTATGAAATTAGCTCTTTCCACCCTAGAAAAACACACCTCCAAACTTCCAGCCATTTTGCTTTTACACAACCTTGGCTGGCAGTATCTTTCTCCTAAGCAAGCCTTAGCTTATCGTGGGGGGAAGGCGGTGAATGTAGTGTTGGACGTGGTGTTGCGAGAGGTGTTGAGCCAACGTTCGATTTCCTATCTTGGGCAAGAGCGTGCGTTGTCGGCGAAGGCGGTGGATAACTTGGTGGCGGAGCTGACTAGCCCGAAGTTAAACGAAAGTTTGGTGGGGGCGAATGAGCATTTTTATAATCATCTGTTATACGGCATTACCGTTACCGAATTTATTGACGGTAAGAAAATCAGTTGCACTGTGCCGATTATTGACTGGGAAAATCCTGAAAACAATCAGTTTCATTTTACCGAAGAATTTAGCGTGGCGAATACTAACGGCTCATCGGTGCGTACGCCCGATTTAGTCTGTTTTGTCAATGGCTTGCCGCTGGTGGTGATTGAAGCCAAACGCCCAGACGGTAAACCGAAAAGCACCATTGAAGAAGGCATTTCTCAACATTTACGCAATCAACGCCCTGCCGAAATTCCCCACCTTTTTGCCTATGCCCAACTGTTGTTAGCCGTTAATGGTTATGACGGACGTTACGCCACTTGTGCGACCCCTGCCAAATTTTGGGCGGCGTGGCGTGAAGAAGAACAATCCGAGTTGGAAATGAGCCAACTCAAAAATCTTGCTATTTCTGCCGAAAATCTGACCGCTCTTTTACCAAAATCTGGCGATCAGGCTTGGTATCAACAGCTCACCGCTCAGGGAAAATTAGCCGTAACAGGGCAAGACAGCTTGCTGATTAACCTGTTACGCAAAGATCGTTTGTTTGAGATGATCCGCTATTTCAGTTTGTTTGATCGCAAATCGCACAGCCGCATTGTCGCCCGTTATCCGCAAGTGTTTGGGGTGAAACGCTTAATTGATCGGGTAATGTCGCAAAGCGAAAAAGGAGCGAGAAATGGCGGCGTGATTTGGCACACCACAGGTTCGGGCAAATCGTTTACAATGGTCTTTTTCTCGAAAGCCTTATTGCTCCACCCTGCCCTAAAACAGTGCCGAATTATCGTGGTAACGGATCGGGTAGATTTAGAGCATCAGTTGAGCAGCACTTTTTATAACAGCGGTGAACTGGCGACCAAGCGAGATCGTAAAAATGCAATGGCGACCACCGGCAAGCGATTAGCCGAGCAAATCGGTTCCGGCAATGAACGCATTATTTTTTCGTTAATGCAGAAATTTAACACGGCGATTAACCAAGCGGAATGTTTTAATCCGAGTGCGAATATTATTGTGTTGATTGATGAAGGACATCGTACCCAAGGCGGAGAAAATCATATGGCAATGCGGAGAGCCTTGCCTAATGCGGCTTTTGTTGCTTTTACCGGCACGCCGTTGTTAAAAGACGATGAAACCACACAAAAATTTGGCAACATCATTCACGCTTATACGATGCAACGTGCGGTGGAAGATAAAGCGGTAACGCCACTGCTTTATGAAGAGCGGATCCCTGAATTGTCGGTGAATGAACAGGCGATTGATAACTGGTTTGAGCGGATCACCAAGTCGTTAAACGAAGAGCAAAAAACGGATTTAAAACGTAAATTCTCGCGTAAAGGGCAGATTTATCAAGCTGATGACCGTATTCATTTAATCGCTTTAGATATTGCGGAACATTTGGCGAATAAAATTCCGCAAGGCTTAAAAGGTCAGCTGGCGTGCGAAAGCAAAGCGACAGCAATTCGTTATCAGCGGTATTTGGACGAGATCGGGCTGTTTGAAAGTGCGGTGGTGATCAGTCCGCCTGACAGCCGTGAAGGAAATACGCAGCTTGACGAACAGGCAAGTGATGAAGTGGTGCGTTGGTGGGCAGCCAACGTGCAGGGCGATGAAGAACGTTACACGCAACAAGTGTTAAGTCGTTTTGCCGATCCTGAAAGTCCGTTGCGTTTGTTAATTGTGGTGGATAAGTTACTCACGGGCTTTGATGAGCCGAGTAATGCGGTGTTGTATATTGATAAGCCGTTAAAACAGCATAACCTTATTCAAGCAATTGCACGGGTAAACCGCTTGCATAAACAAAAAGAGTATGGGCTGTTGGTAGATTATCGGGGCATTTTAAAAGAGCTGGACACAACGATTGCCAAATACCAAGATTTAGCCAACCGAACGCAAGGCGGTTATGCCATTGAGGATTTGGCTGGGCTTTATCGCTCAATGCAAAGCGAATATCTACGTTTGCCGAGTTTGTATCAAGCGCTTTGGGCAATGTTTGCCGAGGTTGAAAATAAAATGGATCTTGAACAACTTCGCCGCCAACTCATTCCAACTATGCAATTCGACCCAACAAGCGGTCTGTTTTTCGATAAAAACAGCAAAATACGCGATGATTTTTACCGAGCTTTAACTGCCTTTAACCGCTGTTTACAGGTAGCATTGCAGTCTGAAACCTTTTATCAAGACAAAAACTTTACCGATGCCGACCGCACTTTATATAAAAACACCGCCGCCTTTTTTGCCCAACTACGCCGTTTGGCACAACAGGACGCCGGCGAGCAAGTGGATTATCGTGAATATGCCCATCAAGTTGAGCAATTAATCGATAAGCACGTTGTTGCCTTAGGTGTAAAAGAAGCAGACGGCATTTATGCGGTCAATAAAATGGGCAAAACGGAATATCAAACGTGGAACGACACCAAAACACGCAACGAAGCCGATAAAATTCGCTCTCGTATTGCTCGTAGCCTTGAGATTGATTTTGACAACGATCCTTATGCCAAAGCCCGTTTTTCCGAATTATTGCAACAAGCCATTGAAGAAGCTGAAGCCTTGTTCGACCACCCGATAAAACAGTATCTGCTGTTTAAAGAATTTGAAGAACAAATGGCGGAACGTAAATTGCCCGATATTCCCGACCGCTTTGGCGGCAACTATGCGGCACAAGCCTATTTCGGCGTATTTAAAACAGTTTTACCTGAAACTCTATCGCAAGGCGAAGACTTTTGGGTTGATTTGGCATTTGAGATCGATCAGGCAGTTTTACGCTGTTTGAGCGAACATTCCATCAACCTTGAACAAGTGGAAAAAGACATTCGTAAACAGTTACTACCGATGATATTTAAAATCTGCCAAGCCAACGGCAGCGGTATGTTACAAGCCAAAGAGATTGTCGAACGGATAGTACAAATTGTGCGAGTTGGGCGTTCAAATGGATAAGTTTGATCGGGTTATCATTCCTTATGGCGACCAGCATTTTACCGTTCGCTTAATCAAGAATGCCAAATATAAACGGCTACGCCTAACTGTGCAACCCACGGGCGACATCATTGCTTATGCGCCGCCACAAGCGGTCAGAAATGAGCTGATTTTTGCCATCAGCAAACAAAGTCAGTGGATTGCCGACCAGTTGCAATTTTTTCAACAAAACCCACCGCTTTTTGAACGGCAATATATCAGCGGCGAAAGCCACCGCTACCTAGGGCGACAATATCTGTTAAAGGTATATGAAACGCCAAATAAACCCAACCAAGTCCGCTTATGGCGTGGGCAGTTGGAAGTGTCTGTGCGAGAAAAAACGGCACGACAAGTTCAACAATGTTTGGATAACTGGTATCGACAAAAAGCCAAACAGATTTTTGCCGAACGTTTAAATTGGCTGCTACCGCAAACCTTTTGGGTCACAACAAACCCTCACATCCGTTTACGCACAATGAAAACCCGTTGGGGAAGTTGCTCCGTTCAAGGCTCACTATGCCTTAATCCCCACCTAATCAAAGCCCCGAAAGAGTGCATTGATTATGTGATTTTGCACGAACTCTGCCACTTCGCCGAACACAACCACAGCGAACGTTTTTACCGCCTAATGGGGCAAGTGATGCCACAGTGGAAGGAAGTGAAGACGAGGCTGGATAGGGTGGTTTAAGAGAGGGAAATGCACCTTTGAACCTTCCGAATATAAAGCCCCGAAAAATAGTTATAGTGCGGAATATTTTGTGTGTCTGACTAAGCTCAATAACTTACGCATTTTAGAAAATGGTGCAGATAGTAGGCTAACGGCGGAAGAACGCCAATTATTGATAAATCAACCTAATCTCGCGGATGATTTTATTAAAAGATGGCTACCAAATGTTACAACTTTCTGTTTATGCCTGCATTGTTCGAGAGAGAGGCGTTAGATAAGCACCATAAAAGACTTTGTGAACATCTGCCAGAAGAAGGCTCAATTTGTTGCGTGGAAGTTACCGAAAAACAGTTTGCCGGTATGCAGATGTTATTAGATGAGTTGAAAGCTCAAGAGAAAAAGTGAATGCCAATCAAATGCTACTTTTTAATGAAAAAAAATACTGAACCGCTGATATTACATAACCGTTCAATTTCTTTCATTTTGAACAAAAATGCTGTTTAAACGCTTATTTAATGAACAATGTTTTTTCCGGATTTATGTTTAAAAATCGCGTTGGTATAAATTATGGACGATTTTTTACCACAGTTTTTTTGCAAAAAATTTCATTAAGCCAACCGCTTGTTGAAAGAAAATTACTTGTTTTTTATATAAATAAAATGCTCCGAAGCCTTACTAAATACGGCTTTGGAGCATAGGGATTGTAAATGAAAAAAGGAGCGACAAAAGAGACTCTATATGATTCTCAATGTGATATCAGGCATCGGGTCTACCGTTAAAATTTAAGCTGACGCTCTACACTTCTCACTTTTGTTAAGAAATTTCGGCGTTCATTTTCACGTAGACCATTACTTGTGCCAGGTAATTTCACTGTCACAGGGTTAACCGGGCGTCCATTTATATGGAACTCATAATGCAAATGTGGTCCTGTTGAAATTCCGGTGTTACCTGTAAGCGCAATCCGTTCACCACGTTTCACGCGTTGCCCTGCTCTAACAAGAGATTTGCTTAAATGCATATAAACCGTCTGATACTCTCGTCCATGGCGTAAAACAATATAACGTCCTGCTCCACCTGCTTGATAAGCGACTTTTTCCACAACCGCATCAGCCGGTGCAATCACCGGCGTGCCACTTGGTAAGGCAAAATCCACCCCTTTATGTGGTCGAACACGCCCTGTGACCGGATGGCGGCGACCTGGGTTAAAGCCTGAAGAAATTCGTGCTTGGCGTTGCAGTGGATAACGGGCAAAACCTTTGCCTAAGGTCTCCCCTTGTTGGTTATAATAGCGTCCATTTTCAGCCTGAACTGCGTAATAGCTCTTTCCTTGGGTTTTAATATGGATCGCTTCAACATTCCCTTGCCCTGTTAATTTATCGTCCAAATATTCTCGTGAAATCAAAATGGCAAATTCATCACCGCTCTTTAATTTATTCATACTGAATTGCCATTGAAGTGCGGTCGTTAATTGACTAATTTGACGGTTATCCAATCCTAGATTTTTTAAACCGGTACGAAATGATGAAGTGACTTTACCTTTTAATACTTCTTTTTTCCAAAGGCTTTTCTTCTCTAGAATTTGACGTACAAATTTACCATCAGGTTGGCGTTCATAAATGCGTTCTTCTTTTTCAGAAACCAGCCAATTCAAATATTCTAGTTCATTTTCATTATCTAAAATCCAATACATTTGCTGACCCGCCTTTAGATTTTTTAATTCGGGATAGCTTGCAATTAATTGATTACTGGTATTGTCCTCTAAACCTGAAAGCTCTAAAACATCTTTTAACTTATCACCACGCACAATCGTATGGCTAAATTGATCTGTAATGCGTTTAGCCTGTTCAACAGCATCTAATAAATTATCCACCGCAGATTGTGCATCTTTAGGTAAAGGTTCCGATGGCGAAATATCATCATCAAAGGTGATAGATTCGCTTTCATCATCTTTATCTGTTAAATCATCATCATAAGAAGTCGCATCATCAGTATTCTCTTTTGATTTTTCGTCATCCGCTACGCCTTGATTAGCCTTGCCAGTGGATTGTGTTAGCGTTTTATCTTCGCTTAATGGTTGATAACTATCGGTTTCTTCCGGTAATTCCCCCCTGTTTTCCACGCTATCGTTCAAACTTAATAAACTACCTACCCCAATACAAATCAGTGCAAAAAAGAAAATCAACGCTTTAATACGTGATTTTCTTTTTCGGCGTTCGCGGGCAAGTTTAACGTGTTGAACCAAGAGAAATAATCCTATAAAAAAATACTTGGAAGTAAGACCATAAAATACAGAAAAAATTCATTATACACGAATACAGATTTTTTACGATCTAAAGATTAGGGGGCGTTTTATCTTGTTTCATCGGGTAAAATACGTTATCTTTAAATTTTTCCACCCATTAGAATTTATTATGCAAATTAATGCAATACGCGTTACGCAACAAGCGAATTCCACTATGCCTCTAATTGAACTGAAAAATATTACGATGCATTTTGGGCAAAAAACTGCATTACAACAAATTAATATGGCAATTTACCCCAATACCGTCACTACCATTGTCGGTCCTAATGGTGGAGGGAAATCGACTCTATTAAAAATTTTGCTCAAATTGCTCAAGCCCACTACCGGGGATGTGATTTATAGCCGGAATGTTCGCATTGGCTACGTACCACAAAAAATCCATTTGGATCATAGTTTGCCGATTACCGTGAAAAACTTCCTTTCCCTTAAGAAAGGCATCACTGCAAAAGACATTCAACAGGCAGCAGAATTGCTTTCTATCACACACCTTATGCACAATTCGTTGCAAAAACTCTCCGGTGGTGAAATGCAACGTGTATTATTGGCTCGCGCAATTTTAAATCAACCTAATTTACTGGTACTTGATGAACCAACCCAAGGGGTCGATATGAATGGGCAAATTGAACTCTATCAGCTTATTCATCAAATGCGAGAAAAACTAAATTGCGCCGTTTTAATGGTGTCTCATGATCTCCATATTGTGATGGCGGATACCAATAAAGTATTGTGCGTTAATCAACATATTTGTTGTGCCGGTACGCCTGAAGCTATAAGTAGCGATCCGACTTTTATCCAACATTTTGGCGATCAATTTTCTAAAAATATTGCTTTTTACACCCATCATCACAATCACCGTCATGATATGCACGGCGATGTTTGTTGTTCAGGGCAATATCAATGCGCACAACATCATCATTAGGAACTTTTTATCGTGCTTGAAATCATTCTTCCTGCTTGGCTTATCGGTATTTTGCTCTCTTTCATTACTGCCCCTCTTGGTGCTTTTGTGGTTTGGCGCAAAATGGCCTATTTTGGCGACACTTTGGCACATTCCGCATTATTAGGCGTAGCATTAGGCATTTTTATTGAAATTAATCCTTATCTTGCCATTCTTATTTTAACGCTATGCATTACCTTATTAATGGTATGGCTTGAAAACCATACACAATATTCAGTGGATACTATTCTCGGCATTATTGCTCATAGTTGTTTATCTTTGGGTGTTGTGACTGTGGGTTTATTAGAAAACGTACGCGTAGATCTCATGGGATATTTGTTTGGGGATTTAGTTGCTGTGAGTTTTGAGGATTTAGTGCCTATTTCCATTGGTGTACCTATCGTCTTTACGATTTTAATGTACTTTTGGAAACCGCTTATTTCCACGACAGTCAGCCCTGAACTAGCTCAAGTAGAAGGGGTTAATATTCAACGAATGCGATTTATTTTAATGATTTTAACCGCACTTACCATTGCCTTAAGTATGAAGTTTGTGGGGGCATTGATTATTACCTCCTTGCTCATTATTCCGGCAGCCACAGCACGCCGATTCGCACGAACGCCTGAAACCATGGCAATGATTGCCGTTGTCATCAGCATGTTAGCTATCACTATGGGGCTAGCACTTTCCGCCTTTTATAACACCGCAGCAGGCCCATCTGTAGTCATCTGTTCTGCACTCTTGTTCGCACTTTCTTTTTTGTGGAAAGAACAAGGATAAAGGCTTTTCTCATATTCAAAAAACAACGGACGCAATAACAATAGCTCCGTTGTAGTAATACCAAATAAAATTTCTCTGTTTTTGCTCTTTTTTTGCAGAAAAATGCTGTAATATTTTGTAAAATCAGGACAATTTTTATCTCTTTTCTAGGAAAGGTACTTTTATATTATGAGCAAAATCATTTTAACTATCGTAAAAGGCAATAAAACGGAAGCTATTGCATTGCAACAAGGAAAAACTGTCATCAAAAAAACCGAAGCAGCAGCGCGTTATCGTATTGTTGATGAAAACGGCATGCTAATTGAGCCTATAGAAGTAGAGCAAATCGGCGACAATTTAGTCTTTTCGACCCCGGCCAATGAAGAACCGCTTTTGGTATTGGAAGAATACAACGCCTATTATTCCGTTGAAAATCTAGCTACTGCAGTTGAAAACAGTGTTTCTGTTACTGGAAATATCGCCGCCAGCTCATTAAGTGCGGTGCAATTAACCGCTATTTCTTTAGGAACCGTTGCGACCACTGTTGGTGCGATAAATAGTTATAATCATAGCAAAACCAGTAATGCACCTCGTGCTGAAGAAAACACGACGCCTAACACAAAACCGGTTGAACCGGAAACTCAGCCAACGGAGCCGGAAACCCAACCAACTGAGCCGGAAACCCAGCCAACTGAGGCGGAAACACAGCCAACGGAGCCTGAAACTCAACCAACTGAGCCGGAAACCCAGCCAACGGAGCCGGAAACTCAACCAACGGAGCCGGAAACCCAGCCAACGGAGCCGGAAACCAAGCCAACGGAGCCTGAGACTAAGCCAACGGAGCCTGAAACACAGCCAACGGAGCCAGAAACGCAACCAACGGAACCGGAAACCCAGCCAACTGAGCCTGAGGCTATCGTTGATAAAGATCCCAATGCCGCTTGGGTTGTTACACCTAAAGAAAAAGCTGCAGTTGAACCGGAAATTGAAACTGAACCGGAAACAAAAAGTGATACTAAACCGCAACTAGCTCCGTTGCCTGAATTACCCGTATTAACTGAACCGGCAGCAGGCGAAGCACCTGTTGCCGCAATTACATGGACAAGTTATGTGGGTGGAGAAGATGGTATCATTAGTCAATCTGAAGCTAATGGAATTATAAGATTATCAGGTAGTTATGATGTTAAAGGTGCTTCTACCACGCCACCCATGATTACCGTTTTAGCAGATGTAATTAGACCTGCTAAAGTTGATCCTGTAACTAAAACTTGGTGGGTCGATATTAACGCTTCCGCATTGGTGGCGAAAGGAGAAGGAGAGAAAGAACTTAGCGCATCTATTACAGCAGTTCATGATACAAATAAAAGATTGCGCGGTACGGCTCAAGCTAAACTAAAATACATTGTTGAGACAGTGACACAAGAGCCTGAAATTACTTTTGATAAAATTACAGGCGATAATTTCTTAAGTTTCGTTGAACAAAAATTAGAAAAAACCACGATTTCAGGTACGGTAAAACACGCCAAAGATGGGGATTTTGTTAAGTTAGAAATTGGACAATCTGTTTATTATGCCGAAGTGAAGGATGGTAAATTTTCTAAAGATGTAAATACTCAAAATTTAATCGTTCACGAAAAAGTCACCGCTTATATTGAAACTCAAAGTGTAAATGGCGGAACAGCTAAAGGCAGTGCGGTAACTTATGCGAATGTAGAAGAAACGCCTTTAACGATTAAGATGAATCCTGTAACGGCAGATAACATCCTTAATATTGCAGAATCTCAGCAGGAAATTACCTTATCCGGCTCAGTCACGCGTGCAGATGATGGTTCTGTTGTTGAGCTAACTATTGGTGATCAAACGATCAAAGCACAAGTCCTTAATGGCGAATTTGAAGCGAAGGTTAGCGGTGAATTGTTAGCGAAAAATAATACTGTTCGGGCTGTGGTCAAAAATACGGAAAATATGACCGCGCTTGAAGTATTCCAATATGAAACAGCTTTAGACAAACCAACCATTACGCTACGCCCAATTACCGGCGACAATGTGATCAATGCCGAAGAAGCTGCGAAAGAAACGACCGTTATTGCCGGAAGTGTGACAGGTGCGAGCGATGGGGATCTGGTGGAAGTGTCTTGTGGCTGCCCTTATTGTGCCGCAAGCAATTGGAATACAATCCAAACTAAGGTGGTCAATGGTTCTTTTAAAGTGGAATTTGCCACAGCTGTTTTAACTGCTGGCAACCATAAAGTCATTCGCGCTAAAGTTATCGGAACCGATAAAGCAGGTAATCATGGTGAAGCCGAAGCTTCGCAAGCTTATACGGTTGCAACGTCAGGCAGTGATGCCAACCTGACAAATCTCTCAGCTGTAGGTGAAAACAATATTTTTAATAAAGCCTTTGTAGAAAAGACGCCTAGTTTTACTTATACCGGAACCGTATGGGGGCGTGATATTCTTAACTCGAAAGAGGTGGTTGAAAAAGTTGAAATTAAACTGAACGGAAAAACTTACTCTACTCATTTAAGCCTCAGTAGTAATGTGTTACGTAGTTTTAGTACAAAATTAAATACTGCAGATTTTGCTAATACGGATGAAATGTACGTAGTCGCCACCATTCGCAATAAAGAAACAGGAAAAATTCACGAAGTAGCAGAAAAAGTCTCCTATCGTTATGATACTGAAACCAATATTGCCGTTTCAGTCAATGAAGTCAATGGTGGCAAAACGATTTCTACCGAGAATTTGAATAAAACCAGCCCCATTAGTGGCACACTCACTTACGATGAACAAGATATTAATGTCAAAGATATTCAAGTTAAAGTCAGTCTAAATGGCAAAGAATATGATGCAACGGTATCAGATAAAAAATGGTCATTGAATTTACCAATTAATGAAAGCTCGCTGATTGAAGGAAATAATCACTTAAAAGTCAATGTAATGGCTAAAGATGTTGCCGGCAATACGGCTACCGCAGAAAGTGCGGTGGATTTTCAAGCCGATATGACACCGCCAATGCCAATCATTACGCTTAACCCAATTAATGAAAATAATGTGATCGCTAAGACTGCAACAGATTCGGTAGTATTAAGTGGCAAAGTGAGTGGCGATTTTACCGTTGGTGAGCAACTCATCTTAATGTATAACGGCAAAACCCAAGCGGTGGAAATTCAACAAGATGGTGCATTTAGTTTAACGCTTCCGGCAGCAGAATTAGCCTCTTCAAATTCACTGATAGTTTCTGCTGTTTATACCACTAAAGATAGTGTTGGGAATGTAGGATCTGCGCAAAGTGATTTATCTTATAGTGTTAGCCAAGGTGATATTGGTATTTTATTAAATGATATTACAGCAGATAATCATATCAATGTGACTGAAGCCAAAGGGCATTTACAATTATCAGGTAAAATTTTTGGCGCAGAGGCTTCAACTACAACTCAAGTTGAATTACAAATTAACGGTAAGACGCACAAGGTTCAGTTAGAAAGTGATCTGAGTTTTAAATTGGATATTGCTGCTGAAGAATTAATTCAAGCACCAAACTATATGGTTACAGCTACCGCTACTGCAGGAAGCAGCCGCGCGGATACAACGAAGAAGTTTACTGTTGCCGCTGAGGTAGCGGCAAAAATTGATATCACCGAAGTGGGCGATTTCACCTTAAGTTTGGCTGAAAAATCACCTATTGTCCGCATATATGGTGAAGCTGAATTTGATGGTGTTTATGCACAAGGTAAAAATTATAACGAAGTACGCCAAGCGATCGTTACAATTGGTAATCAATCATTTAAGGTCGGTGTTAATAATAAAACATTCTTTGTCGATATTGCCGCCGATGAATTAAAAGGGCTAAATGGACAACAGATTTCCGTAAAATTCACCCCGGATCCAAAGGTTTATGAGCTAACTAAGGCTGATGGATTTTATAAAACAGCTTATATTAATGCGCCTGAAGTCACGACTAAAAGCGTTACGTTCACAAGCGATTATTTAAAAGTTGAGAATCAAGATCAGTATTTTGTTGCGTATCACGAAGATATTGCAACGGTAAGTGGTGTTGTATCAGGAACCGCCAAAGAGGGAGATGTTGTTCTCTTGAATATTGGCAATAAAACGCTTAAAACAACGGTAAATTCAGATTTAAGTTTCTCTGCAATCGTGTCAAAACAAACCTTGAGCACCGCAGAGCAGATTTCTGCTACCTTGGAAACCACAGATCGTTCCGGTAAAGCAATTAGCGTTTTTGATCAAGAAAATTATGCGGTAGCGGCCTCAGTAGATGGCTCAAAACAAATTGGGTTAATTCCACGTAGCAATCCCATTCAAGATGATCATACAAAAGATGACTGGAATACCCCATATTTCTTAAAGGCTGTAGGTAGCTTAGACAAAAATGGCTATTCTGCCCCATTGGGTGGAACACAAGATAAGCCTTATGTCATTAAATATTATTTCCACGGTACGGAAGAGTTAGAAGCGAATAAAGAATTGCCTTCCGATGCCTTGGTTGATGAAAACTTAAAGGCAGTCTTCAGAGATGCCTATTCCATCTTATCTAGTTATACCAACATACAGTTTGTGGAAAGTAAAATTAGCGGCGACCGTGATACCTTTGTGCATTATGCTTCCATGACGAATGGCTCTGCAGCAGTCGCAAGAAACGGTGGGCATATTACTTGGAATGCAGGTAGCAGCTGGAAAGACTGGGGAACGGATTATCTTTATTACACCGCGCTTCACGAAATTGAGCATACACTTGGTATGGTTCATACGAATGCAGGTGATATTCCGACCTTTAAAGAAAACGGCTATGGTAATGAAAATACCGCGGAATTTTCGATTATTTCCTATGATCGCTATGTCAATGATAATTTATATTTATCCTTACGCGATTTACGCCCTTATGATTTAGCTTATTTACATTATCGTTTTGGTGTCAATCCAAATGCGCGCGCTGGCGATGATGTTTATAGCTTTGCAAATTACAATACCTATGCTTCTGACGGCGGTCGTTATATTTGGGACGGTAACGGTGTTGATACATTTGACGCTTCAAAAGAAAAACAAGGTGTGTATGTTAATTTAAATCCCGGTAGCTGGAGTTATGTTGGTGAAGAAAGAGAAAGAAACTTCTTGGTAAAAAACATTAACAGTACACAGCAAGATGCACATCAATATTTTGATTTACCTG
>NZ_CAMEFX010000026.1 GCF_945915845.1 uncultured Actinobacillus sp.
TTACAATGCCACGTGCAACAAACAGATGTAAACCCGATTATTCAAAATAAATTTGACACAATTCGCCAAACGCAAGGTAAATAAGGAGCAAAACAATGTTTAAAAAATTTTGGAATTGGTTTCGTACACCAAGCAAAATGGCGGCTGGAACAATCATTTTAATTTCAGCAATCGGCGGTATTTTAGCTTGGGGCGGCTTTAATAAAGGGTTGGAATATACCAACACGGAACAATTTTGTTCTGACTGTCATATGAACGATGTCGTGCCTGAATATCAAGCTTCTGTTCACTTTAGCAACCGTTCTGGCGTAAAAGCCATCTGTTCCGATTGCCACGTTCCACACGAGTTTTTACCAAAATGGAAACGTAAAATTCAGGCTTCAACGGAAGTTTATGCACATTTTACCGGCAAAGTGGATACCAAAGAGAAGTTTGAAGCACATCGTTTAGAAATGGCGGAACGTGAATGGGCTCGTATGAAAGCCAATAATTCACAAGAATGCCGTAACTGCCATAACTTCGATGATATGGACTTTACCCAACAAAAAACCGTGGCACAGCAAATGCACGCAATGGCTCAAGAGCAAAACAAAACCTGTATTGACTGCCACAAAGGGATTGCTCACAATCTCCCGCATATGGAAAAAGTTCAGAAATCATTTATTCCTGAGGATATGATTAAAAAAGAAGACGATAAAAAATAATTAACCTGAAGACCGCACTTTTTAGCTTGCGGTCTTTTTTTGCCTGCTATTTTCCCCTAAACTATAGGGAATTTTTTTCACCGGTATAAATACCGCACTCTATATATTTCAGGTCAATTATGCGTTTACTTATTTTTGTTTTGGCGTTAGTGCTGTTACTGTTTCAATATGACTTATGGTTTGGTAAAAACGGCTATGTGGATTACAAAGAGACTCAAGAACAAATTGAAATTCATAAAGCAGAGAACACGAAATTATCGCAACGAAATCAAGTGATTGCTGCCGAAATTAAGGACTTGAAAGACGGCGTGAATGCGATTCAAGAACGTGCGCGCTTGCAATATGAGATGATCAAGCCCAATGAAACTTTCTATCGTATTACAAAAGAGCATAAATAATGACCGCACTTTGTGATGAAATTGTGGCTGTCGTACCTGCTGCCGGCGTTGGCGCGCGTATGAAAGCCGATAAGCCCAAACAATATTTAACTATTCAAGGCAAAACTATTTTAGAGCATACTTTGAATGTGCTTTTAACCCATTCAGCGGTGAGCCGAGTGATTTTGGTGGTGGCAAAAGAGGATCCTTATTTGCCCACCTTGCCTATTACACAACATCCGAAAATTCAAATTGTGGAAGGGGGGGAGACGCGCGCAGAGAGCGTGTTGAATGGTCTCAGAGCGATTTCTCATCCAAGTCGAACACGTGTGTTAGTGCATGATGCGGCGCGCCCTTGTTTAAGACATACTGAATTGGAGCAGTTGCTGAATATTGACGATGAAAATGGGGCAATTTTAGCGTTGCCTGCGATTGACACCATTAAGCGAGCGGATTCCTTCAAACAAATTGCAGAAACCCAAGATCGAAACTTTATTTGGCTTGCTCAAACGCCACAATATTTCCGTGCGGATTTGCTTATTCAGGCATTAGAACGTGCTGAACAGCAAGGGTTTGTTGTGACAGACGAAGCATCGGCGATGGAATTAGCCGGATTTCGACCGCACTTAGTGGAAGGCGTGAGCAGCAATATTAAGGTTACGCGCCCTGAAGATTTGGCATTGGCAGAATTTTACTTAGGAAAACAGAAAAAATGATCAGAATTGGACATGGCTTTGACGTGCACGCTTTCGGCGAAAATCGCCCTTTGATTATTGGTGGCGTTGAAGTGCCTTATCACACCGGATTTATTGCGCATAGTGATGGCGATGTTGCATTACACGCGTTGACAGATGCCTTACTGGGGGCGGTGGCACTTGGCGATATTGGCAAATTATTTCCTGATACGGATATGCAATTTAAAAATATCGATAGTCGTATTTTACTGCGTGAAGCGTTTCGTCTTGTGCAAGAAAAAGGCTACAAGATTGGCAATGTGGATGTTACTATTATTGCGCAAGCACCCAAAATGCGACCATACATTGACGCGATGCGCGCTGTGATTGCGGAAGATTTGCAATGTGCTATTGAGCAAGTCAATGTTAAAGCCACCACCACGGAAAAACTTGGTTTCACAGGGCGTGGCGAAGGGATTGCCACAGAAGCGGTCACGTTGTTGCTTAAAGCATAATTGGCATCATTCAGACCATAAAAAAGTGCGGTTGAATTAACCGCACTTTAATCTCGCATGAGAAGCTTAGAGAATAAAACGACTCAAATCTTCGTTTTCCACCACATCGCTTAATGCGTCAGAAACGTATTTTTCGTCAATCGTAATTTTCTCGCCCGCACGTTCGCTGGCATCAAAAGAAATACCGTCCATTAAACGCTCGAGTACCGTATGCAAACGGCGAGCACCGATATTCTCGGTTTTCTCATTGACACGGAAAGCGGATTCAGCAATTTTGCTAATACCGTCTTGAGTAAACTCCACTTCAACGCCTTCGGTTTTCATTAACTCTTTGTATTGTAAGGTTAATGAAGCATTTGGCTCGGTTAAGATACGCTCAAAGTCTTCTTTGGTTAGGGATTTTAATTCCACGCGAATTGGTAAACGACCTTGTAATTCAGGCAATAAATCTGACGGACGAGCCACTTGGAATGCGCCTGAACAGATGAAAAGAATATGGTCGGTTTTGATCATCCCGTGTTTGGTGTTCACCGTTGAACCTTCAATAATCGGCAACAAATCCCGTTGCACCCCTTCACGTGACACATCGCCACCGCTGTGTTCGCCTTTTTTACAAATCTTGTCGATTTCATCGATAAAGACGATACCATGTTGTTCAACCGCTTCAATGGCTTGTTGTTTCAATTCTTCAGGGTTCACTAATTTTGATGCTTCTTCATCAATCATCACTTTTAACGCATCTTTCACTTTCATTTTGCGTTTTTTCGTTCTGTTTGGCGACATGCCCTCAAAGAGCGATTGCAACTGCGAAGTCATTTCTTCCATACCCGGCGGCGTCATAATTTCTACGCTCACTTGCGCCGTGACATCGATCTCAATTTCTTTATCGTCCAACGTCCCTTCGCGTAATTTTTTACGGAACACTTGACGCGTTGATCCATTATCGCTTTCTTGTACATTGCCCCATTGATCTTTGGCCGGTGGCAATAATACATCCAAAATGCGATCTTCTGCCGCATCTTGCGCTTTCATACGGTTTTTCTCTACCGCTTGCGAACGCACGAGTTTCATGGAAACATCCGCCAAATCACGGATAATCGAATCTACTTCTTTACCTACATAGCCCACTTCAGTGAACTTCGTGGCTTCCACTTTAATAAAAGGCGCGTTTGCCAATTTTGCTAAACGGCGCGCGATTTCGGTTTTACCCACCCCGGTTGGTCCGATCATTAAAATATTTTTGGGCGTGACTTCTTGGCGCAATTCTTCCGGTAATTGCATACGGCGCCAACGGTTACGCAAGGCAATCGCCACCGCGCGTTTCGCTTCATTTTGTCCAATAATATGCGCATCTAATTCAGATACAATTTCTCTTGGGGTCATTGACATAATGTATTCCTAATTCTCAAAATTCTTTCATTTTTAACCGCACTTTTTATCGGGGCGATCGCTTTGCCACGGCATTAAATTTCTTCAATAATGTGGTTATGATTGGTATAAATATCAATATCACCGGCAATGGTTAAGGCTTGTTTAACAATTTCTGCTGCGGTTAAATTATTGTCGGTGCGCAATAAGGCTAACGCCGCAGATTTCGCATAGTTGCCGCCTGAACCGATAGCTAAAACATCAAATTCAGGTTCAATCACATCGCCACTGCCTGAAACTAATAAAAATTCGTTTTCGTTCGCCACGATCATCATGGCTTCCAAACGGCGTAAAGATCGCTCCGTCCGCCATTCTTTCGCCAATTCTACCGCGGCTTTGACTAAATGTCCTTGGTGTAATTCTAATTTTTTCTCGAATAAATCACGCAAAATAAAAGCGTCCGCCGTTGAACCCGCAAATCCTGTCACGACTTTATCCTTATATAAACGGCGTACTTTTCGTACCGTTCCTTTTTCCACACAATTTCCCAAAGTCGCCTGACCATCGCCGCCTATCGCCACTTTGCCATTTTTACGCACACATACAATCGTTGTCATTATCCTGTCCTTTTTTCAGTGAAAGTTAAGGGGAAGATGGGGGCATAAAGTGGAATTTCAAGATAATTGTGTGAGAAATTGTTTGAATACTATTGAAATGCAAAAGGGCAGATCCAAAACCTGCCCTTAAATTTACAATCACGATAAATTATTCTTCATCCGTAAATTTCGCCGCTTTGTAAGTCGGTTTCATTAAGTTTTCTACTGAAAGAATATCGTCTAATTGTGCTTCAGTGAGTAAGCCTTTTTCCAACACCACTTCGCGTACGCTGCGACCTGTGGTTGCACAGATTTTACCTACGATGTCGCCGTTGTGGTGACCGATAAATGGATTTAAGTACGTTACGATACCGATTGAGTTAAATACGAAGTTTTCGCAAATTTCTTTGTTTACGGTAATGCCGTTCACACATTTATCTTGTAAGTTAATGCATGCATTGCCTAGAATTTCGATTGATTCAAACATCGCTTGACCGATAACCGGTTCCATTACGTTTAATTGTAATTGACCCGCTTCTGCAGCGAAAGTTACCGTTGTATCGTTACCGATCACTTTAAAGCACACTTGGTTAACGACTTCAGGCACCACCGGGTTAACTTTAGCCGGCATAATTGATGAGCCTGCTTGTAATTCCGGTAAGTTGATTTCATTTAAACCTGCGCGTGGGCCTGATGATAATAAACGTAAGTCGTTACAAACTTTCGATAATTTCACCGCAGTACGTTTTAATGCACCGTGAACCATCACATACGCACCACAGTCTGAGGTTGCTTCGATTAAGTTATCCGCAGGAACGCATGGTAAACCGGTTACTTCAGCAAGGTATTTCACTGCAATTTCTTGATAGCCTTCAGGGGTATTTAACGCGGTACCGATAGCCGTTGCACCTAAGTTGACTTCAAGTAATAAATCCGCCGTGCGTTTTAAGTTTTTCACTTCTTCTTCAAGTAACACAGCAAAAGCTTTGAACTCTTGACCTACGGTCATTGGTACCGCATCTTGTAATTGGGTACGTCCCATTTTTAAGATGTTGGCAAATTCTTCTGCTTTGGCTTCGAAACCGTGTTGTAGGTAACGTACTTTTTCGATTAAGGCTAAAATGCTGTTATATACCGCAATACGGAAACCGGTAGGGTAAGCATCGTTAGTTGATTGGCTTGCGTTAACGTGATCCATTGGGTTGATTACGTTATATTCACCTTTTTGATGACCTAAAATTTCTAATGCAAGGTTTGCGACCACTTCGTTGGTATTCATATTAACAGAAGTACCGGCACCGCCTTGGTAAACGTCTGACGGGAATTGATCCATGCAACGACCGTTCACTAAGATTTCATCACAAGCTTGAACGATAGCTTTTGCGATTTTTTTCGGAATGGCACCCAGTTCACCGTTAGCCAGTGCGGTGGCTTTTTTTACCATTACCATACCGCGTACAAATTCCGGCACGTCAGAAATGGTGACGTTAGAAATATTGAAATTTTCCACCGCTCTTAAGGTGTGAATACCCCAATAAACATCATTTGAAACTTCGCGTTCGCCTAAAAGATCCACTTCAATACGAGTATTATTGCTCATGATTTTTCTCCAAAATAAAAACTAAATTCGGGGGCGATTGTACTCCTATTGGGTTAAATGAATTTTGATTTAAATCAATTTTTTAAGTACAGCTATCACGATATAAATTTATCGCTCGCATTATAAAAATTAGGTTGTAAATTAATCAAATAAGCTTACTCTTTATGGTTATATTGTGTTGTTGCGCAAAAAATCTTGCAAAACACTGTATTTTTACTAAAATTCACGTTGAAAAAGTGACGCAAACGGTTAAATGTAAAAGTAGTATCACTTTTTGAACCGATTTTTTTATTATTATGGAGAAATAGAACATGTCAGCAATGTTCCTTATTCAATTTGCCATTGTACTTTTATGTATCTTGGTAGGGGCTCGAGTTGGTGGTATCGGCTTGGGTGTGTTTGGTGGTTTAGGCTTAGCCATTTTATCCTTTGGCTTTGATTTAAAACCGGCGGGTCTTCCTATTGACGTAATGTTTATGATTATGGCAGTAGTGGCAGCAGCGGCAGCAATGCAAGCGGCTGGCGGTTTAGATTATATGATCAAAATCGCAACTAACATCTTACGCCGTAATCCAAAATACATTACCTTTATGGCACCTGCAGTAACTTGGACTTTCACTGTATTAGCAGGCACAGGCCACGTAGCTTATTCTGTATTACCTGTGATTGCAGAAGTAAGTCGTCATAACGGTGTGCGTCCTGAGCGTCCACTTTCAATGGCGGTAATTGCATCACAATTTGCGATTGTTGCAAGCCCGATTGCGGCAGCGGTAGTTGCTGTGGTGAACTATCTTGAACCACAAGGCATTACGCTAGGTTCAGTGCTTTCTGTTACTGTCCCTGCAACGATTTTAGGTATTGCACTGGCTTGTGTATTTGTAAATAAAATGGGTAAAGAATTAAAAGATGACCCGGAATACCAACGCCGTTTACAAGATCCAGAGTACATCAAAGAAAACCACACTGATGTGAAAATTGATGAAGTTCAATTAAAACCAACCGCGAAATTATCTGTCGGTTTATTCTTATTTGGTGCATTATTAGTGGTATTAATGGGTGCGATGCCTTCATTACGTCCGGCATTCGATGGTAAACCAATGGGTATGGCACACACGATCGAAATCGTCATGTTAACCATTGGTGCATTAATCATTTTATTCTGCAAACCGGACGGTAATGAAATCACTAAAGGTTCAGTATTCCACGCTGGTATGCGTGCGGTAATCGCTATCTTTGGTATTGCATGGTTAGGTGATACGTTAATGCAAGCGCATATGGTAGAAGTGAAAGAAATGGTGAAAGAGTTAGTTGAAACTGCACCATGGACATTTGCTTTCGCATTATTCGTATTATCTGTGTTAGTAAACAGCCAAGGTGCGACAGTGGCAACCTTATTCCCACTAGGTATCGCATTAGGCATTCCGGCACCGGTATTAATCGGGGTATTCGTTGCTGTAAATGGTTACTTCTTTATCCCTAACTACGGTCCAATCATTGCGTCAATTGACTTTGACACAACAGGGACTACACGTATCGGTAAATTTATTTTCAACCACAGCTTTATGCTTCCAGGCTTATTAAGCATGGTATTCAGTATTGCGTTCGGTTTGTTATTTGCGAATATGTTCCTTTAATTCGTAGATATTAATATAATGCTAGGGTGGGTTTTGTACCCGCCTTTCTATTTATGGAAGATGACTTCTCATTGCAAATCTATTATCCTTTAGAATATTCTCTTTGATTTTTATAGACAAAAAACGATGGAAAGAATTAATATTTTATTGGCAACAGATAAACATTATCTTCCTTATCTTGAAATTTCTCTAAAATCCTTATTAGCTCATAATGAAAACTTGTCGGTGTTTGTCTTGCATACGGGGGATATTCCGGCGGCTTGGGCAGATTCATTGCGTCCATATTTTGCGAAACGACAGTCTGAATTAGTGCTTTGTTATTTAGATCCTGAGCATTTGAATCTTTTTGATGAAAATGCTATATCACACAAGCTACCTATTTGCGCTATTATCTTGAAGAACTCTTTCCCTATGCGACAACGCCATATTGGCTTTATTTAGATTGTGATATTGTCATTAACGGCGATATTCGTGTTCCTTTTGAGAAATTGCGCGCTTCTTCTTATGCGATTGCAGCGGTTTCCGATCCTTATGTGAATGCATTACCTGAACACCCTTATAAACAATATGATTACTTTAATGCAGGTATTCTTTATTTTGATGCGACACGTTGTTCTGGACTTAAAACAGCGTTAATACAATTGACACAACAGTTAAAAAATCAAATTATTTTCGGGGATCAGGATATTTTAAATGTTTATTTCCGAGATAATTGGTTGAAGTTGGACTCTCTTTATAATTATCAACTTGATCATTTGTTGTATAAAAAACAGTCAAGTTGGGGGGGGGTAGCTGCGCATATTTTCCATTTTACAGGACCGCATAAACCGCTCTCTGCCATGAGTAGCGATAATGTCTCTGTGCAAGCAGTTATTTCATTATTTAGGTTGTACCATTATTTACCGTGGGAAGAATTAATCCATTTACCTCTTGGTTGTATTCAATTAGAAATTTAATTATCCCGCGCTTGTTCCAATAATGCTTTATGTTCTTTTATAATTTCCATAAATGGCTGTGCAAAGCGTTCCCACTTAATTGCGCCGACACCGTTAATTTGCATCATTTCCACTTTGCTAGTTGGTAAGTAAAGGGACATTTCTTGTAACGTTGCATCGCTAAATACAATATAAGGTGGAATATTTTCTCGATCGGCAATTTGTTTGCGTAAGAAACGTAAGCGTGCAAAGAGATCTTTGTCGTAATGAGTGACCGCACTTTTTTGTGGGGCAGAAACCGTAGCAATAGCCGAAAGTCTGGGTGTGGCGAGTTCTAAAGGAATGTCACCGCGTAAAATAGGACGTGCGCTTTCTGTTAATTGTAATTGTACACCCACATCATTCATGACTTGGTTGATTAAGCCCAAGTGAATAAGTTGACGAATAACTGATTGCCAATATTCTTTGCTTTTATCCTTGCCAATGCCATAGACACTGAGTTGATCATGCTGATGGTCGCGAATTTTCTGGTTATTTAATCCACGCAATACCCCAATGACATATTGCACGCCAAAACGTTGCCCTGTGCGGTAAATGGTAGAAAGAATTTTTTGCGCATCAATTAATCCATCATATTTTTTAGGTGGATCTAAACAAATATCGCAGTTGTTGCAAGGGGTTTGGCGATTTTCACCGAAATAATTGAGCAATACCAAACGGCGACAAGTTTGGCTTTCCGCAAATTCACCAATGGCTTCTAATTTATGTTGTTTAATATCTCGCTGTGGGCTTTCAGGTTCTTCCATTAAAATTTTATATAACCAACCATAATCCGCCGGCTCATAAAATAGCACCGCTTCCGCCGGCAAATCATCACGCCCCGCTCGTCCGGTTTCTTGATAGTAGGCTTCAATGCTACGCGATAAATCAAAGTGTGCCACAAAGCGTACATTGGATTTGTTAATCCCCATGCCGAAAGCAATGGTGGCGACGACCACTTGAATATTGTCGCGTTGGAAAGCCCGTTGAACTCGTTCTCGTTCGGAAAATTCCATGCCCGCGTGATAATGTTCCGCAGAAATACCGCGCTTTCTTAATGCTTCAGCGACTTTTTCCGATTTGTTGCGACTATTGCAATAGACAATACCACTTTTGCCTTTTTGGGCAGCAACAAAGTTGCACAATTGTTCCATCGGTTTGAATTTTTCCACCAAGGTATAACGAATATTCGGGCGGTCGAAACTGCCAATGTATAAGTGCGGTTGATTTAAACGAAGATTTTGTAAAATGTCTTGGCGCGTGGTGCTGTCCGCGGTGGCGGTTAACGCCATAATCGGCGCGTTGGGAAAGGCGGATTTTAATCCACCAAGTTGGGTATATTCAGGGCGAAAATCATGCCCCCATTGGGAAATACAATGGGCTTCATCGATAGCGATAAAACTCACTTGGCATAGGGAAATAAAAGAAAAAAAGCTGTTGGTCATCGCTTTTTCAGGCGAAAGATAAAGCAATTTGAGTTGCCCTGAAATGGCTTTATTTTGCACCTGTTGTTGCTGTTCGTAGGTTTGGGTGGAATTGAGATAATCCGCTTCAATACCGTTAGCCAGCAGTTGATCCACCTGATCTTTCATTAAGGAAATCAACGGCGAAATCACTAAGGTCAACCCTGAAAAACAAAGGGCGGGGATTTGATAACACAGGGATTTTCCGTTACCGGTTGCCATCACCACCAGACTGTCTTTGCCTGAAAGGGTGGCTTGAATCACTTCTTCTTGCCCTTTGCGGAATTGGTGATAACCAAAAACTTGGTGCAAGATATCAAGTGCGGTCATTTTCACCGCACTTTTTGTTGGTTCTGTGTATTGTGTTGTGGACGTGTGGGGCATTTAGGCGAATTCCACGCGTTCACCATGAGCCGCGCAGGCTTGCGCTAACGCATCCCAAAAACGCACACCTTGGCTGTTCACCCAATCCTTTTCTTTCCACGCAAAATGCAAACCGCCTAAACGGCTGGCAAGCCAAAGTTCCAGCATGGCTTCTTGCTTATTAATCACAATTTGAGATCGATCCGCAAAGGTAATGGTAAAGACGGAACCTTGACGTTCAAAATCCACATCCGCCCCTTGCTCATCACATTGTTCTTCAATGCTATCCCATACCTGTTCAATATTTTGGTGAAATTCCACTAAATTCATCATTTGCTTTAAATTATAAGGTTAATTAAGTTGAAGCAAATTATAGGCTTTTCACCTTGTTGGGGCAAATGTAATTCACCCCAAGCGTTATTTAAAAACGAAATCTTAACCCCAAGGAAATCTCGTTGCCTGTTTCACCGCCCGCTTGATGACTCAATTCATAACCTGCAAATAAGTCTAGAGCATGGGTTGCCGCATAGCTGAGATTTAAGTTTGCGGTGGTGAGCGAAGTTGGCGCTGAAATCCCTTCAATTTTCACCGCACTTTGCGCGCCGATATAATTTCCTTCAAAATCGAATGACCGATGGCTACGATGTTGATACCTATGCGCAATACTGCCTTTCAAGTGCCATTTATCCCAATGCCATGCGCTTCGTAAACCCATGCCATAGGATGACAGATGGTGGTGAACGGCATCTGCCCGTAACGCAAAGAGTGATTTTTCGTCAAAGGCGGATTGATGTAACCAGTCTGTGCGGTAGGCAAGATAAGGCGCGACTTCCCAATGTTGCCCCTGGGCGAGCTGCCCTTTAAATCGGTAGCCTAATTCGGTGTAAATGCCATAAAGGCGTGATTTTACGTCATTTCTCAACAGTTGCTGTTTGTCAGGAAATTGTAGGCTGCGTTTAATTTGGTTTTTACTATGGGCGGTGCTGAACTCTGTTAAGGCGTAGACATGTTCACCTTTATAGGCAGCATAAAGTGCCGCGCCGGTTTGTGTGATTTTGGCTGTTCCTATGCTACCGCTAAAATCCGCGTTACTGCGATCAACATAGACCGCTGCACCTAACACAAAATTTGCCCATTTTTTATCGGCACCCACATAGGTTTGTGCGCTTTTAACTTCGCCTTTACGGTATCCTGTTTGCGCTAAGTGATAGCGGCGGTAAGCCGTTGCCGCGTAGAGATGGCTGTCTTGTGTATCCCATTTTTCCATGGCTTGATCCGCAATTTGACGCGAAAAAGTGCGGTGAGCATTGAGCAAAATATTGGGCGTTGAAGCATAAATTTCTGCTGAAAGGGATTCTACCGTACGGGAAACCGCAAGTGGTTGCGCATGCAACACTGCGAGAGCTTGAGCTTTCAGCGCGCTGTTGGGTGTCGTTGCCACTTCATCTAACACACGATCTAAATTGCGCCCGGTATTGACCGCACTTCGCGTTAAGGCGTTGGCTTTTTTCAATACATATTCTGTACTGTTGCGCTTGTAGGTTGCTTCAATGTTATTTCCTTTTTGCGCAATACTTGTCACGTCAATGTACGGGTAAATATGGTCAGACACACGATAATCGCCATTGAAACCCGTTAAGGTTTGCGCTGTTAAAATGGTACGCGTTTGTTCTTGTTGCTTCGGTACTTCATCGACTTTTGCCACATCCGCCACAATGCGTGAACCATTGAAATTTGCCGTACCTTTTACTTCTAACGCAGCGGTATGAATATCAATAATCGTGCGAGCATTGGCGGAAGCAGTGTAATTGCCGACCGTTAAACCTTGCCCATAAATTTCAACCGAACCGTTATTTGTCAGATTTTGCTGGATGTCCACTTTCTTATCAGGGGTTTCCGCCAACAAAGTGCCTTGCTCAAACACCGTGACATTGGATGCCGTTAGAGCATTGGATATGCCTAATACACCGCCTTCAATGTGGGTGTCGCCGGTGTAAGTATTTTTGCCGCTAAAATAGAGTGTTCCTGTTCCCTGCTTTTTAAACCCTGCATCACCGCTAATGTCATTGCTCCAAGTGAGTCGATTGTTATCCGCATAATGGCGGTAACCGAAATTGGCTGTCACAAAGCCGTTGTCGCTGGAAATCAGCAGGCGTTTATCAAATCGAGCAGGGCCTTTTAATGCGCGATTAACATTTAACACGCCCCAGCCAATATCGCCGTTCGGGCCAGTCGTCACGTTATCCGTTCCCAATTGACTGGCGGTAGAAAGAATAGTTTGGGTCACTAAATGATTACTCATCCAAGGGAATTTTTCCCATACGCGAGCCACGGCGGCGGAAACTGCCGGTGCGGCGAAAGAAGTACCTTGAGTAGGCACATCACCGAAAACCATCCAATCTCCTTGGGTTGCAATTCCCCAATTTTGCGCAGCGTTACCTACGCGGCTTGAGTAACTGCTTTTATGATTGCCCGTTACCGCGGCAACTGTTATCCAACCACGGCGGGCTTCTTCATAAACGACGGGAATATGTGACTCATTGGTGGCGTGATTGGCTTGTCCCGTGCTTGTTTTTGTGCCGTCGTTACCTGCTGCCCAAACAAAAATACTGTCCTTAGCCGCCATTTCAGCCATTTGCTTATTGATTGGGTTATTTTCTAATAGTCCTTTCCAACCTTTTTCTTTTACCAAACTTTCCCACGGTGTATTACCGTAAGAGTTATTAAAAATACGCGCACCTTGATTATAGGCTTCCTCAAACTGTTGATTGGTCACGCTGGTATAGCCGTTAGATTCCGTGCTATAACCATAAATCAATGACGTTTTGTTATTTACTGCAATGACCGCAGCAACCTGTGAGCCATGGGAATGTCTGCTACCTTTTGCTTGTCGCCACCATAATCCTTCATTAACGTAAAGACGACGGTTGCCTTTTTCATCTTTAAACGTACCATCAACATCACCACTTGCAGGGAAATCCGTATCAATTACTGCAATCTTATGAATTTTATGTTCATCATATTGTTCAATGGGTGGCGTTTGGCGCAAGGCTTCCATTTGAGGTTTTGGGGTATTTATTGGTGGTGTCTGTTCGGTATTTTCCGGCGGTTGTGGTGTTTCCTTCGGCGTATCCGGTATTTCAATTGGCACAACAGGGTTTTCCGGTTTTGGTTCCGGCTGAGGTTGCGGTTTTGGTTGTGGTTTGGGTTCCTGTTCCGGTTTTGGCACAGGTTCCAATATTGGAGATTCAGGTTTCGGCTCTGGTTTTGTTTCCGTCTCAGTCACCGGCTCGGAAGTTGATTCTTTAGGCAGATCTATTTCAGGCGTTGGATCCGGTTGAGATGGTTGAGTGGTTTCGGGTGGAATCGTTTCTGTTGGTAGTGTTGGTGGATATTGTTCTGTTTTTGGGGGTGAAATTGGCGGCAAAACAGGGGGGAAATTCACCGCACTTTCGTTTTCATTTGCACTCTCACTTTTGGGTGGGAGCGATGGTTTTATGGGTGTGCTAGGGAACGATGTTCCTTCAGAACTGTTTGGTTCATCTTTTGGCAATAGAATTGGGGCAATATCCTTTTGCTCTGCTTCATGAGAAGGTGTTTCTACGACTGGGGCATTGTTTTCTTTTTGATCCCCTTGGGAAACACCAGAATTAATTGGCGTTGGTGGTGAAGAACCGTCACCGCCACCGCAGGCTGCAACCAAAAAGGAAAGCAGTGCAGTTTGTGAGTATTGAGCCAGTTTTGTCATAATCGTTCCTAATATTAAATAGCGACACAAGACGAAAGTTTCGGCAAGCGTAACGATCGTCTTGTGCAGTGATAAAGTTTATGTATTTTTTAGCATTTATGCCACTTCGCTAATTTTCACAGGGCGACCTTCTTCCAATGATTTTTTCGCCGCTAATGCAATTAACACAGGTTGTAAGCCATCATTGCCATTGACAAGCGTTGGTTTGTCGTTGACCACGGAATCTACAAAGCAAGAGATTTCGCTGGCAAAGGATTGCATATAACGTTCTAGGAAGAAGTATTTTGGTTTTTCTGCAATCACACCTGCTTCACAAGAGTAAACTGCGGTGGAATCTGTATCATTTTTCGTTTGAACCGCGCCTTTTGAGCCAAATACTTCCGCACGTTGGTCATAACCATAAACGGCTTTACGGCTATTATCAATGACGCCGATAGCGCCATTGGCGAGTTTCAAGGTGATCACTGCGGTATCAATATCGCCTGCTTTGCCAATTTCAGGATTAACTAAAACGCCGCCTGCTGCATAAACTTCGGTAACTTCGCTACCTGATAAATAACGAATCATATCGAAATCGTGGATAGTCATATCAAAGAATAAACCGCCTGATACTTTGACGTATTCGATTGGTGGCGCGTCAGGGTCGCGTGATGTCACACGAATTAAATGCGGTTCGCCAATATCTCCAGCAACGACACGATCTTTAATGGCTTTAAAGTTATGGTCAAAACGGCGGTTGAATCCCACTTGGAATTTGACACCGGCTTTTTCCACTTCAGCTAATACTTCACGGATTTTATCTTTATCAGGATCCACCGGTTTTTCACAGAAGACATGTTTGCCTGCACGCGCCGCTGCAATAGAAATTGGTGCGTGCGTGTTTGTAGATGAGCAAACTAATACCGCATCAATTTCAGGATCTTGAAGAATTTGATTGTAATCTTCATAAACATAGGGAATACCCATGCCTTTTGCCCATTCTTTTAATTCATCAGTGACACGAACATCTGAAATGGCTTTGATTTCTGCGCCTTTAACATATTTAGTAATACTTTCTGAGTGAACACGACCAATACGACCTGCTCCGATAATACCTACTTTAATCATTTCTTTATTCCTCTCGATTAAATTCCAGCCACTTCACGAATATATTGACGACCTTTAATCGCGTACTCTAATGGGTTCGCAATGGCAGGGTCTTGTTCTGCTTCCACAACCATCCAGCCTTTGTAGTTGTGTTTGTCTAAAATTTCAAAAATAGGACGGAAATCGATGACACCATCGCCGGGAACGGTAAATGTCCCTTTTACCACGCCTTCTAAGAAGCTGAGATCTTTCGCTTTCACTTCAGCAACCACGTCATCACGAACATCTTTCAAATGGACATGGAAAATCCGATCGACATATTTTGCTAATACATCAAGCATCGCTTGTTGGCTACCTTCTGAATAATAGATATGACCTGAGTCGAATAATAAACCGACATCATCATTGGTCATTTCCATATATTTATCAATTTCCGCCGGGGTTTGAATACCGGTACCCATATGGTGATGCAAGCAAACTTTCATGCCTTTTTCTGCTGCGATTTTAGCCAGTTCATTATAGCCTTCCGCTAATAATTGCCATTCTGCTTCAGTGAAGACGGTTTTTTCTTTGAAAATCGCTTTTTTCTGCCCTTGAATACTGCGGCTTTGTTCTGAACAACCAATGACTTTTGCGCCCATTT
Source organism: uncultured Actinobacillus sp. (assembly GCF_945915845.1). Taxonomy (GTDB): domain Bacteria; phylum Pseudomonadota; class Gammaproteobacteria; order Enterobacterales; family Pasteurellaceae; genus Exercitatus. The sequence goes on from NZ_CAMEFX010000026.1 coordinate 15,746, forward strand.
CATGTAAGAAATTCATATGTTCAATAAAGCCTTGAATAGTTTCTTCTTTTTTGCCATCTACAAAGAAAGTACTAAACCAAGCATTGCAAATTTGAATACCGCGTAATGCCAGTTTTTGTTTTAATACTTTGGTATCTCTAGGATATTTACTGCCCACTTCACTCCCTGTGAAGCCCGCTAATGCCATTTCACTGACGCATTGTTCAAAGGTATTTTCTTTACCAATTTCCGGTAAATCATCATTTGTCCAACCAATTGGGGCAATACCTAATTTTACGTTTTCCGCTTTCATGCTATCTCCTTGTTCAAGGGTAAATATTTGATTTCCGTAGGGACATACGCGGATGTCCCTACGCTGATTAATTAATAACGTCTTGCTTCATCAATATGTTTCACCGCATTTTGGTAAGCTTGTTGGATTGTCTCTTTGCTTGAGACTTCAGCCACACCAACGTGCCACCAGCTACCATAACCGTGGATCATGGTTTTCGGTAACACTTTCACATCAATTAAGGTGGATACGGTTTGTTTTGCCGCGTCAGCAAGGGCAGCACGTAATTCCTCTTCGTTGGTGACTTTATAGGTTTTACAGCCATAAGAGGCGGCATTCATTGCAAAATCAACAGGAATAAATCCACCATCAAGTTGGTTTGTGGTTGAATTTCTGAAGCGGAATTCCGTACCAAAAGTGTCCATTCCATGTCCAATTTCAAGGTTATTGATACAACCATTGGTCATATTATCGAATAATACCACATTAATTTTTTTGCCTTCTTGGATTGACGTCACCAGTTCGGAATGGAGCATCATATAAGAACCATCACCGAGTAGGGTGTACACTTCCCGATGTGGTTGAGCAATTTTTGCCCCTAAAGACGCTGCCACTTCATAACCCATACAAGAATAACCGTATTCAAGATGATAAGTATCCACCCCTTTAGATTGCCAAGCGCGTTGTAAGTCGCCCGGTAAGCTGCCTGCCGCGCCTACGATAATATCGTTTTCCCCTAAGGTTTCATTTAAAATGCCCAATACGCGACTTTGAGTTAAGCGCGAACCTGTGATTTGGGTAAATTCCGCAAAGACTTTTTCGCGATCTAAGGCATCATTCACTTCAGGTACAAAATCTTTTTCGCCGTTATAGCTAATGTGGTAAATACGCTGTAATTCTTCGGCAAATTTCGCTTTTGCTTCCGCAATTTGGTTTCCCCATTGCGCTTTGTAGCCTGTTGGCTGTAAAAGTGCGGTCAATTTTTCGAGCGTTTCTTTGGCATCAGCGGTGACCTGTACGCCATCTAATTTATAGGCATCAAAACGTGCGATATTGATATTTAAGAAGTCCACTTCAGGGTTTTGGAAAATCCATTTTGATGACGTGGTGAAGTCGGTATAGCGTGTACCCACACCAATCACTAAATCCGATTCTTTCGCTAATAAATTTGCGCTTAAACAACCTGTTTCACCTACGCCACCGACATTCAAATAGTAGTCAGAAACCACCGCACTTTTACCTGCTTGGGTTTCCGCAAATGGAATATCAAAGGCTTCAGCAAAGGCTTTTAGTTGTTCTGCTGCTTCGGAATAACGCACACCGCCACCACAAATAATTAATGGTTTTTTCTTACCTTGAATGAGTTTTAATGCATCTTGCAACATCGCATTTGTTGGTGGTGTTCGCTCAATACGATGTACCCGTTTTTGTAGGAAATATTCAGGGAAATCATAGGCTTCCCCTTGGACGTCTTGTGGTAATGCAAGGGTAACTGCCCCTGTCTCCGCAGGATCTGTTAATACGCGCATTGCGTTAATACAAGCCGTCATTAATTGCTCAGGACGGTTAACGCGATCCCAATATTTGCTCACCGCTTTGAACGCATCGTTAGTGCTGATACTCAGGTTGTGAGATTGTTCGATTTGTTGCAATACCGGGTCAGGTTGGCGAGTGGCAAAAACATCACCGGGTAATAAGAGAAGGGGAATTCGGTTAGCTGTCGCGGTAGCGGCTGCGGTAATCATGTTGGCAGCACCTGGTCCGACAGAAGAAGTACATGCTATAATTTGTTTACGTAATTTTTGTTTCGCAAATCCTATTGCTACGTGCGCCATACCTTGTTCATTACGACCTTGGCGAACAATTAAATCCCCACTGTCTTGCTCTAATGCTTGTCCTAAACCAAGCACATTGCCGTGTCCAAAAATAGCGAAAATACCTTCGACAAATTTAATTTCTTTGCCATCAACTTCTATGTACTGATTATCTAGAAATCTCACTAAAGCTTGTGCAACAGTTAATCTCACCGTTTTCATGTATTCCTCCTATTGGATCCGCTATGACATGATTGAATTTGAGCATTAGTAAATCACTTAAAAATTCCAAACTCAATACTAATGAAATTTTTTTTCTAAATATTAGAAGTAGATCACATTTTTAGACTATTTATCTCTCAAAATAAGCGGAAAATGACTAAAACACTACTCAGTATTGTTGAGTTCTTTTCTTAAAATTTTCTTATTTTTGCGATCTATGTCTCAAAATTAAATTTTACTATTTGACATTTTGAAATAAATATTTCAAATTAAGCCTATCCACAAACTTAGGTAAGTTTGAACAGACACAAGTAAAATTATGGGTTCTTAGAAGGATTGAGTTATGAAAACAGAAAAAACATTAGATCTCATTTGTTTAGGTCGTGTAGCTGTTGATTTATATGCACAACAAATAGGTTCTCGACTAGAAGATGTCGCAACTTTCTCTAAATATCTTGGTGGTTCATCCGGAAATGTGGCTTATGGTACAGCGGTGCAAGGTGTGAAATCTTCAATGTTAGCACGTGTTGGTGATGAACATATGGGACGCTTCTTACGTGAAGAATTAGAACGTGTTGGTGTAGATACGAGTCATTTGATCACGGATAAAGAGCGTTTAACCGCACTTGTGATTCTCGGCATTAAAGACCAAGATACTTTCCCACTTATCTTTTATCGTGATAATTGTGCGGATATGGCCATTACTAAAGATGATTTTACGGAAGAATATATTGCCTCTGCCCGAGCTTTGGCGATTACAGGAACGCATTTGTCTCATCCAAAAACCAGAGAAGCTGTGCTAACTGCATTGGAATATGCCGGTCGCAATAATGTTAAACGCTTACTAGATATTGACTATCGTCCAGTCTTATGGGGATTGACCTCCCTTGGTGATGGCGAAACGCGTTTTATTGATTCCGAAGCGGTGACCAAATCCTTACAAGAAGTATTGCACCATTTTGATGTGTTAGTGGGAACGGAAGAAGAGTTCCATATTGCAGGTGGATCGACTGATACCTTGACCGCACTTAAAAATGTGAGAAAAGTCAGTCAAGCGACACTTGTTTGTAAACGTGGCGCGCTAGGTTGTTCCGTTTTCGTAGAAGGCAAAGACATTCCTGATGATTTAGATGGTGGTATTAATGTGTATGGTGTACGCGTTGAAGTATTAAATGTGCTTGGCGCAGGTGATGCCTTTATGTCAGGCTTAATTCGCGGTTATTTAAATAACGAAGGCTGGGAACAAGCTTGTCGTTATGCCAATGCTTGCGGTGCGTTAGTGGTTTCTCGTCACGGTTGTTCGCCGGCAATGCCAACGAAAGTGGAATTAGATAATTATCTTGCGCGTGCAGAATCTGTACCACGTCCAGATTTAGATGAAACCCTCAATCATTTACATCGTGTCACCACACGCAAAGTCAAGGAATGGGACGATTTATGTATTTTTGCCTTTGATCATCGCAAACAACTCGTTGATATGGCGAATAAGTGCGGTGCGGATATTAACCGAATTCCAAAATTAAAAAACTTATTGTTAAAAGCTGCAGAGCAAACAGCGAAAGAAGAAGGTATTTATGAGGGGCATGCAGGCATTCTTGCCGATACCACGTTTGGTCAAAATGCGTTAAATGCCATTACAGGGAAAAAATGGTGGATTGGTCGCCCAATTGAAGAGCCATCTTCTCGCCCATTAAATCTTGAACACGGTGATTTAGGTTCACAATTAGCATCTTGGCCATTAGAACATGTGGTGAAATGTCTCGCATTCTATCACCCTAAAGATAATGCTGAGATGAAAGCATTGCAGGATCGTAAGCTCAAAGAAGTTTATCAAGCTTGTTGTCGTACAGGGCATGAATTATTACTTGAGTTAATTCTGCCGGCGGATATGGAACAAAACGAAGCTTATTATGCAGAGATGCTTGCTTATTTCTATGAGCTTGGCATTAAACCGGATTGGTGGAAATTACCAGGCGTTTCAGCAAAAGCATGGGAAGATATTAGCACAATTATTCACGCCAACGACCCATATTGCCGCGGTATTTTGATTCTTGGTTTAGATGCACCGGAAGAAACCTTTGAAAAAGTCTTTAAGGCATCAGCCAATGCACCATTAGTTAGAGGCTTTGCGGTAGGTCGTACTATCTTCGGACAACCTTCAGCAGATTGGTTGGCAGGAAAACTAGATGATCAACAGTTAGTTGAAGCTGTATCAGCACGTTATCGCCGTTTGATTAACTTATGGAAACAACGTTCTAATTAGCAGCTTAATTGAAATAAGGGATTTCATCTAGTCGTTAAGAGTGATACACTTTGCGCCGGAAGAAATCCCTTTTTGTCGATTTTAACTGCAAGATAGTTGTTTTTAACAGATAAATAGACCTAATTATGAATAATTCATCTCAATTAACGAATTTACAACAAGAAATTCAGTTACGGTATGGCAGTTTAAGTAAACGCCTAAAGCAAGTAGCAAAATATGTATTAGATAATAATCATAGTGTGGTGTTTGATACTGTGGCAACTATTGCTGAACGCGCAAATGTTCCGCCATCCACCCTTATTCGTTTTGCGAATGCTTTTGGGTTTAGTGGATTTAATGAAATGAAACAGGTTTTTCGTAAAAACCTAATGGAAAATACAACAAATTACAGCGAACGTTTTCAATATTTTCAACAATTAGAATCCGGTAGCTATAGCGAACAATCAGCAGCAGATATTTTGGCTATCTTTGGTCAAGCCAACAGTCAAGCTTTAAAACAATTAGTGAATCAAACTTCAAAAGAACAGCTTGAAAGTGCGGTCAAAATTTTAAATGAGGCAAATAATATTTTTATTGTCGGGCTGAAACGTTCATTTAGTATTGCTTGTTATTTAGATTATGCATTGCACCATATTGATTGTAATTCTTATCTGATTAATGGCTTGGGTGGGATGTTTTCAGAGCAACTCAATCGTGTTAAAGAAGGGGATGTTGTCGTAGCGATTAGTTTTTCCCCTTATGCGCAAGAAACATCAGAAATTATGAATATCACGGCGCAAAAAGGGGTGAAACAAATTGCGATTACTGACAGCCAAATCAGTCCATTGGTGACATTTAGCGATGTCTCTTTTATTATTAAGGAAGCACAAATAAAAGGTTTTCGCTCTCAATGTTCAACCATGACCTTGGCGCAAACCCTAGTGATTGCCTTGGCTGCCCATAAAGGTTTAGATAAGCAAATATTATAGAAAAGAGAAAAATGACCGCACTTTATCCAAACTGGCATGTGCCAGGTAATGTAAAAGCCCTAATGACCACGCGTATTGGTGGTGTAAGTCAACCGCCTTTTGATTGTTTTAATTTAGGTGATCATGTAGGGGATAAACCAAGTGCGGTGAAAAATAACCGTGATCTATTAGTTGAACATTTTTCTTTGCCGAATAAGCCGGTGTTTTTAACACAAACGCATAGCACACGAGTTCTAACCCTGCCTTGTTGTGAAAAGGATGTGGAAGCTGATGCTGCTTACACCAATCAACCTAACCAAGTATGTTTAGTGATGACAGCGGATTGTTTGCCTGTTTTGTTTGCGTCTAAGCAAGGTAATGAAGTCGCTGCCGCACATGCAGGCTGGCGTGGACTTTGTGATGGGATTTTAGAAGAAACCGTTGCAAAATTTCAATGTCCGCGAGATGAGATTATTGCTTGGTTTGGTGCTGCAATTGGCCCAACAGCGTTTCAAGTAGGATATGAAGTGGTAGCGCAATTTATAGCTTGGGACAAACAAGCAGAACAAGCATTCATCGCGGATCCAAATGTAGATGGCAAATATTTAGGTAATCTCTACCAATTAGCCACACAACGCTTAAACAAACTGGGTGTCATTCAAATATCAGGCGGCGATCGCTGCACTTATACGGAAAAAGAACAATTCTTTTCTTACCGCCGAGATGGAAAAACAGGTCGTATGGCGAGTGCGGTCTGGTTTGAGTGAGATAGGGATAAATAATTTTTTTCAAATAAAGAACGCCTTACAAGATTACGATTTATGTTAATAACATCAATTTTTAAAGAACTTCGCCTGTTAAGTCGTGATTTACACGGTGTTGCCGTGTTGTTTATGATGCCGATTTTGTTTATGTTGATTATGTCGGCGGCATTAAGCAATGATAATGAATTGAGCCAAGAAGCACCGATTGTGCTGCTGTCTTCGCCAAATCAGCCGTTAAGTGATGATTTTTTGCAAGCCTTAAAAGATGAAGAGTTAAATGTGCAACAAGGGAAGCTTGCCGAACTGAAAGCCTTTCAAGAGGATTTACAAGCGGGTAAATTTTCATTGTTAATTGCAAATTTAAATGAAAAAACGACCGCTCTTTCAGAGGACAAACCGTTGCAGTTGTGGCTTAATCCTTCGGTTGATCGAGGTTGGTTGCTGGGTGTGAAAGGTGTGTTGCACAAACATTATACACAGTTGCGCTTAGAACAATATATGGCGGATAACAAAATCACGCTTAAGAATAATAAACAGAAGCAAATCAAAGAGATAGAGAAGAAAGTTAATCAGGATTTAGATAAAAAATTCGCTCAGATCAACGATTATCTCGCCAAATATTTGTGGCAAGAAGTGTATCTCAACCGCCAAGGCAAAGAAGTGGCGAAACCCAATTCGGTGCAACACAGCGTCCCTGCTTGGCTGATTTTTGGTATGTTTTTTATTATGATTCCGCTGTCTAATGTGATGGCAATGGAACGCCAAACCAACACCATTACACGGCTACGAATGGCAAGGGCGTCTGCGTTTCAGTTGATTATCGCCAAACTGATTCCTTATTTTATGATTAATCAACTGCAATTTGTCGGTATGATTGCCCTTGGTTATCTGGTGCTACCGCAGTTGGATATGCCTGCCTTTACCTTGTCGGGAAATTGGTTGCCTTATGCGGTGCTGTCCAGTGCGGTGAGTTTAGCGGCATTGGGCTACGGCTTGTTGGTGAGTGTGGTGGCTCGCACCACAGAACACGCGGTGGTATTGGGCGGTGGCGGTATCATCATTATGGCGGCAATTGGCGGTATTATGGTGCCGACTTATGTGATGCCGGACATTATGCAGACGGTAGCACAATGGTCGCCAATGGGCTGGGCGTTAAGCGGTTTCCAAAATTTGCTGTTAAATCAATATGAATTGTCGCAAATTGCAAACGAATTAGGGAAATTAACCGCTTTTGGTTTGACTGCATTAGGCTTGGCTGCGTTGATTTATCAACATCAGTTAAAAACACAAGTAAGATTTTAGTAGGGTGCGTGTAAACGCACCGATTATTAACATTTATTTAAATGGTGCGTTTACACGCACCCTACGAATTATGAAATATCAATTTACATTAGAACCCGAATTGCTCGAATTAGAGTTAAAAAAACTGATTATCCAAGAAAGCGAAAAAGACGATTTTGCCCCCGATGACATCAGCGATGATGAATGGCTGTTTGGTGAACAAAGTCGTATTCAGCTGGATTCCTTAGACGCCTTACAAATTGTGGTGGCGTTGCAAGCACATTTTGGTGTGCGGTTGCAAGGGGATAGAATGGTGCGTAAGCATATGATGTGCGTGCGTGATTTAGCGGCGTTTATCCGAGCGGAACATTCAAAATAATGGCGGTTTATCTTCACTCAAGCGGTTTGATTTGTGCAAAAAATTGCGAAAAACGCACCGCACTTCAACTGGGGCAGTCTTTAGATTTGCCCTATTTTAACGCCTTTGACAAGCCTTTATTAAATTTGGCGGAGTTGGTTGAGCTACTTGCTCTACAAATTGAACAAACAATGGCGAAGGCTGGTTGGCAAATAGCAGAATTAGTGGAAATCCCGATTTTGTTAGGTTCAACAGCTTATACGATTTCTGATTGTGAATGGCGTTTCACCAATGGGCAGTCGTTACCGACAACGCCTAATATCACTGCTATCGCCGAGCGACTAAAACAACGGTTTGGCTCATCTGTGTGGAGCTTTGCGACTTCTTGTACTTCATCTGCGCAAGCCATTGGTTATGCTACCAAAATGATTGAACAAGGCAAATGCCGTAAAGCAATTGTGTTGGGGGTTGAGATGTTTAACCGTTTGACTTTTGAGCATTTTCAGGCGATGGGCTTGTTAGCGCAAAGTGCGGACGAAAAAGGCATTATTCTAGGGGAAGGTATTGGTTGTGTGTTGTTGAGTGATGAGCCATCTGATTGCCAAATTTCAGCATTGGCAAGTTTAACGGATAACGGTAGTTTAACGAACAGTAATCCTGACTTGCTCAAGGATTTAATTAAGCAAATTTTGCAAAAATCTTCCTTGGATTTTTCGGAAATTGATGCCATTAAACCGCACTTTGTCGGTGGTGTTTTTGATGAAACAGAGAAAGCTGTTTTGCAAACTTTTGGCAATATTTCACCGCTTGTTTTACCGAAAAAGCGGTTTGGACATACGCTTGGGGCGAGTGGCGCAATGGAAATGGCGTGGCTATTAGAACAACTTAAATCAGAGAATAAACCGCAAACGATTTTGAATTATTTTCTAGGCTTTGGCGGTAGCCACATAGGGTGGATATTGAAATGGAAATAATTGCACAATATGAATTAAATGAGCCGCTTGATGATAAAACCCTACGCCAACAGTTGAAATCGTTGGGCGTTGATGCTCGCCGTTTGAGCCGATTTACCCAATTAGCGTTGCTTAGTGCATTGTCGTTGCGTGAACATTTGACACAGGAAAGCCGTTTTTATTTAGGGGCTTCCTTTAATTCACCCAGTAAGTTTTTCAAAATGTTCAATAACTTAATGCAAGAGAATATTCCTAGCCCACTCGATTTTATGGCGAATATCAATAATGCCGCAACATTCCAAATCGCACAAAGTTTGAATTTACAAGGCGCAACAGTTTTTCTTGCCTTAGAAAAGGAAAATGTGGCGCAACTTTTCCAACTGGCAGAGTTGGATTTAAATGCAGGGGAAACCGCGCTGATTGGGTGGGTATGTGAGCATTTGGAGGGTAACTTGCCTGATCAAAGTATTTGGTGGGTGGTAAGAGTATAAAACTTGCTAAACATTTAATAAATGTTGTTGATTTAAGAATTGCTCTTTGTTAAAATCCGCGGACTGCTTACATTGGGTAGGTGGTCCCGAGAGGGTGTTTTATTTAATTAACGGAGCACTAATATGATCCAAGAACAGACTATGCTGGATGTTGCTGATAACTCAGGGGCTCGTAGCGTAATGTGTATCAAGGTTCTAGGTGGATCGCACCGTCGTTACGCTGCTATTGGCGATATCATCAAAGTTACTGTAAAAGAAGCAATTCCACGCGGTAAAGTGAAAAAAGGTGATGTGTTAAAAGCAGTTGTTGTGCGCACCAAGAAGGGTGTTCGTCGCCCAGATGGCTCAGTTATTCGTTTCGATGGCAATGCTTGTGTAATTTTAAACAATAACACTGAGCAACCTATCGGTACTCGTATTTTTGGACCTGTGACTCGTGAACTTCGTTCTGAGAAATTCATGAAGATCATTTCTTTAGCTCCAGAAGTACTATAAGGAGAACGTAATGGCTGCTAAAATCCGTCAAAATGACGAAGTAATCGTACTTGCTGGTAAAGACAAAGGCAAGCGCGGCAAGGTAACTCAAGTGTTACCAAATGGTAAAGTGATTGTTGAAGGTGTTAAAATTATCACTAAACATGAAAAACCGGTACCTGCTTTAGGTAAAGAAGGTGGTTTAGTGAAGAAAGAAGCTCCGATTGATGCGTCAAACGTAGCAATTTTCAACCCGAAAACAAATAAAGCTGACCGTGTAGGTTTTAGATTCGAAGACGGCAAAAAAGTACGTTTCTTCAAATCTAATAATGAAATTATCTAACAAACTGGAGTAATGCGATGGCGAAACTGCATGATTACTACAGAGATCAAGTAGTTAATGAATTAAAAAATAAATTCAACTACGCATCTGTCATGCAAGTCCCACGAATCGAAAAGATTACCCTGAATATGGGTGTGGGTGAAGCATTGACCGACAAAAAACTTCTAGATAATGCAGTAGCAGATCTAGCAGCAATCAGCGGTCAAAAACCTTTAATTACAAAAGCACGCAAATCTGTTGCAGGCTTTAAAATCCGTCAGGGATATCCAATCGGTTGTAAAGTAACACTACGCGGTGAGCGTATGTGGGAGTTCTTTGAACGTTTAATTACAATTGCTGTTCCACGTATTCGTGACTTCCGCGGTTTAAGCGCGAAATCATTTGATGGTCGTGGCAACTACAGCATGGGTGTGCGTGAACAAATCATCTTCCCTGAAATCGACTACGATAAAGTAGATCGTGTACGTGGTTTAGATATTACTATTACCACTACAGCTAAGAATGATGAAGAAGGTCAAGCACTACTTGCTGCCTTTAATTTCCCATTCCGTAAATAAGGCAGGTTACAATGGCTAAACAATCAATGAAAGCACGCGATGTAAAACGCGTTAAATTGGCTGAGAAATTCTATGCTAAACGTATGGAATTGAAAAAAATCATCTCTGATGTAAATTCTTCTGATGAAGATCGTTGGAGTGCGGTATTAAAGCTACAATCTTTACCGCGTGATGCTAGCCCAAGCCGTCAACGTAACCGTTGCCGCCAAACTGGACGTCCACACGGCGTTCTTCGTAAGTTTGGTTTAAGCCGTATCAAGGTTCGCGAAGCAGCAATGCGTGGCGAAATCCCAGGTCTTAAAAAAGCAAGTTGGTAATTTACCACTTTATTTTGGAATCGGAGAATAAAATACAATGAGTATGCAAGATCCAATCGCAGATATGTTGACTCGTATTCGTAACGGTCAAGCTGCGAATAAAGTTGCGATCAGTATGCCTTCTTCCAAGCTAAAAGTGGCAATTGCCAACGTATTAGCTGCTGAAGGTTATATCGAAAGCGTTAAAGTTTTAGAAGGTGCAAAACCTGAATTGGAAATTACTTTAAAATATTTCCAAGGTAAACCAGTTGTAGAAAGCATTCAACGTGTAAGCCGTCCTGGTCTTCGTATTTACAAACGTAAAGACGAATTACCAAAAGTTATGGGTGGTTTAGGTGTGGCTGTAGTTTCTACATCTAAAGGTGTGATGACTGACCGTGCTGCTCGCCAAGCGGGTTTAGGCGGCGAAATCATCTGTTATGTAGCTTAATAGAGAGGTAGGAAAATGTCTCGTGTTGCTAAAGCACCTGTTAATATTCCTGCCGGTGTTGAAGTTAAACTCAACGGTCAGCTATTAACAGTGAAAGGTAAGAATGGCGAGTTATCTCGTGACATTCATAGCTCAGTCGAAGTTAAACAAGATAATGGTGCATTAACTTTTGCTCCACGTGAAGGTATCGTAGGTGCGGACGCACAAGCGGGTACTGCTCGTGCATTAGTAAATGCAATGGTTATCGGTGTTACTGAAGGCTTCACCAAAAAATTACAACTTGTAGGTGTTGGTTACCGTGCACAAGTTAAAGGCAACGTAGTTGGCTTAAGCTTAGGTTTCTCTCACCCTGTTGAACATACTTTACCAGCAGGTATTACTGCAGAATGTCCATCTCAAACTGAAATCGTGTTGAAAGGTGCTGACAAACAATTAATTGGTCAAGTAGCAGCAGATATTCGTGCATATCGTAAACCTGAACCTTACAAAGGCAAAGGTGTTCGTTATGCTGATGAAGTTGTTCGTACTAAAGAAGCGAAGAAAAAATAATTAAGGTAACACTATGGATAAGAAATCAGCTCGTATCCGTCGTGCAGCTCGTGCTCGTCATATGATGCGTGAACAAGGTGCAACTCGTTTAGTTGTTCACCGCACTCCGCGTCACATTTATGCACAAGTGATTGCACCGAACGGTTCAGAAGTGCTTGCCGCTGCTTCTACAGTAGAAAAAGCAATCAGTGAGCAAGTTAAATATACCGGTAACAAAGATGCAGCAGCAGTAGTAGGTAAAATCGTTGCTGAGCGTGCATTAGCGAAAGGCGTTAAAGACGTTGCTTTCGATCGTTCTGGTTTTAAATATCATGGTCGTGTCCAAAGTTTAGCGGACGCTGCTCGTGAAGCTGGTCTACAGTTCTAATAGAGGAAATTGAGATGTCAAACATCGAAAAACAAGCTGGTGAACTGCAAGAGAAGCTAATCGCGGTAAACCGTGTTTCTAAAACTGTTAAAGGTGGTCGTATCATGAGCTTCACTGCATTAACTGTAGTGGGTGATGGTAATGGTCGCGTAGGTTTTGGTTATGGTAAAGCACGCGAAGTTCCAGCAGCAATCCAAAAAGCAATGGAAAAAGCACGTCGTAACATGATCAACGTAGCTTTAAATGATGGTACATTACAACACCCTGTTAAAGGTGTTCATACTGGTTCTCGTGTATTTATGCAACCAGCTAGCGAAGGTACAGGTATCATCGCAGGCGGTGCAATGCGTGCAGTATTAGAAGTTGCAGGTGTACACAACGTTCTTTCTAAAG
>NZ_CAMEFX010000027.1 GCF_945915845.1 uncultured Actinobacillus sp.
AAGATTGACGCTGAAAATGCCAATAAATAACACTGTCGCTACTAAAAGGATAAGAACTTGTTGAGCTTGAGTTAAAATACGTTTGATCATTTGATTTCTCCTATAAAAAACACCATTGAATTGTTTCCATGGTGTCATTATGAATAGGAAAAATTAGCGAAGAATTAGGGATGGGAGATTTTTCAAAAAGACCTGGCACGAGCCGTGCCAGGTTCCTTAAGCCCAGCCCCGCCGGGGCTGAAAAAAGAGCCGCAGCGCGGCTCAGATTAAGTAACCCTATACGGCTCGTATAGGGTTGCCCAACATTCTAAAATTGGGGATTAATTTATTTTTTAAATCTCATTTTAATCATCAATCCACTCGCAAAATGTGGGCTGTCTAATAATTGAATTTCACCGCGATAATTTTGCACAATTTGATGGGCAATGGCTAAGCCTAAGCCTGAACCCTGTTGATCGGAACCTAAAATGCGATAAAAAGGTTCTAACACGCGCGCGCGTTCTTCCGCCGGGATGCCTTGACCATTATCTTCCACAAAGATTTCCAAAACATCGCCTTTTTCCACCGCACTTAAGTCGATTTGCGAGCCTGTGGGTGTGTAACGAATGGCGTTATCCACAAGGGTTTTAATCAATAAATAAAAGTCCGTTTCATTACCATAAATGGTTGGTGAACCTTCGGAAACCACGCCAATATCCTGCGCTTTTTGTTCTGCTAAAGGATAAAGATCTTCGATAACACGGCTGAAAATGCTGTGTAAATTCAAATGGCTTTGGTATTTTTGATCTTTATTTTGGCTGCGCGCTAAGGATAACAGCTGTTCTAATAAATCGCGGCTACGGCGAATACCTTGATTTAATTGTTGCACTTGTGCTTTCGCTTCTGCAGGCATGGCTTGATGATTTAAGCGTTCTGCTTGTAAGGAAAGTGCGGTCATTGGGCTGCGTAATTCGTGTGCGGCATCCGCAATAAAGCGTTTTTGTTGCTCCACAAAGGCTTCGGTTCGCCCCAATAGTTGATTAATGGCTTGCACAAACCCCGTGATTTCCGCAGGTACTTGATCAAGGGGCAAGGGGGTTAAATCCTGGGCATTTCGTTCACCCAAACTGTTTGGCAAACGCTCCACAGGTTTCATCGTGCGTTTAACCCCCCAAAAGGTTAACACGATAATTAACGGCAATAAGACGGACAAAGGCATTAAACTTGCCCACGCAGAATGTTCAGCCAATTCTTCCCGATATTCATTTTCTTGCAAAATGGCGAGAATTCCGTTTTCTCTCTGTTGCAAATAACCACGGTAAGTTTCTTCGTCATACCATAAATTCGTAAAAATATTACGCGGATTTTGATTAGGCGAGAGTTTAAATGTCTTTTTATGTTGCACAAAATTATAATATTCACGATCTAAATTTGTGGGTAACTGAAAATGCGGATGGGGTTGATTATTTGCCAGCCAATAAACCGCAATGCGGTTATCATCCCCTTCGCGAAAACCGCTCAATAATTCATCAGGGGATGTAATATAACTGGCAATGCGTTTTAAAGTGCGGTCTTGTTGTTTGTAGGTTTCGCGATAGGTGTCATAAAAAGCAATCCCTGCCGCAATCACACTGGTCATGGCGGTAGATAACACTAAACTCACCATCAATTTGGTTTTAATGGATTTAAACATGAGAATTTCCTTTTGGCATCATCCAGCCCACGCCACGGACATTTTTAATCTGTTCTTTGCCGATTTTTTTGCGCAAACCATGAATTAAAAAGTCGATAGCATTGCTTTCCACTTCTTCACCCCAAGCGTAGATTTTATCTTCCAAATCCGCGCGGGAAAGGATCATGCCGGCACGGCTGATTAACGCTTGCAACACCGAAAATTCTTTGTTACTCAAGGTGATAGGCGTATCTTGCCCGGCGATTTCCACCAGATAGGTTGTGGGATCTAACGTAATCGTGCCGTTGGTCAATTTGGGCGAACTTTGTCCACCTTGACGGCGCAAAATCGCGCGCATTCTCGCTTGCAACTCTGCCATATCAAAGGGCTTCACTATATAATCGTCCGCGCCACCGTCTAAGCCCGACAAGCGGCTCTCCAAATCATCTCGCGCCGTCACAATCAGCACCGGCGTGTTATTTTTCTTTTGACGAATATGCGCCAAAACTTTTAAGCCATCCTGCCCGGGCAAGCCCAAATCCAACAACACCAAATCATAAGATTGACTCAGCAAAGCTTCTTCGGCGGTTTTACCGTTATTCACCCAATCCACCGCATAATGACTGTCTTTTAAATTGGCTGACACCGCGTCAGCAATCATTCTGTCATCTTCAACCAATAAAATACGCATTTTCTTTCCTTTTTCCGCGGAATCCTTCGGTAGGCAATATATCACAAAAAACAACCGCACTTTGATATTCAGCTCAAAAGTGCGGTTGTATTCCATATTATTTAGAGCCAACACAAGACGTTCGTTGAGCTTGTCGAAACGTAAGTCTTGTGTAACCGCTGAAATGTCTTATGGTTCGACAAGCTCACCAACCGTAGTTCGACAAGCTCACCAACCGTCATTTCAGCTTTGTATTATGGCTACATAATGCTGGTTTTTTCTAATTAGTAATCAATACCGGATTGGATTACATTGCCGCTATTGGCATCAATCACAGTTTTATAGGTTTTACCGTCTTTGATGCTTTCAACTTCATAACGAAGACTATTGTGTTCGCGGTCAAGCTCTACGTCTTTGATTTTTCCGCCAGCCTGTTGTGTTGCAATGTCCATGGCTTGCTCAAGTGTGACTTTGGCTTCCGGACGAACTTTATCTTTTTTGTGATGTTTCGTTTTTACATTATCCGCTAAAATTTCACCTGTTTTCGCATCCACTACGATTTCATGTTTTTCGCCATTGCTTTGATTATCTTGAACTACATCGACTTTGTAATAGCTTGAACCATTTTTAAAGTTAAAATCAACTTCAGTTGCTTTACCCGCCACTTTGGCTGTTGCCGCTTGAACTGCTTGCGCTGCGCTGACTGTGGCCTGTTCAAATGCGGCTTGTTTTTCCGGGTTGCTGCTTGCATAAGCACTTGCACCACCAATTAAAATCGCTGAAGCTAATAATGCTGATAATACTTTTTTACCTTTTGACATAACGTCTCCTTATTTAAGTTTGTTTCCTAATTAAAATAATCATCTCAATTATCGTCCGGCACTTGCCTTTCGATGTGTGTATCATAAAAGGGAAAAATTAGGAAAAATAAATTTTTTATCTGGACTGATGACAAACCTAAATAATGTTGTAGGGGCGAAATATTTTTCGCCCCCAAAATAATCATGATAAATCAGGGCGAAAGATGTTTCGCCCCTACAGCCGTGTTACATTACGGCAATTGCGCGTGTAACGCTTGAACCGAATACACATCGCAGCCATCAATACTTTTCACCCCTTCGGCAAGGGCTTCGGCGGCTGCCATGGTGGTTTGTAGGAAAACGCGTTGTTGCAATGCGCTGCGGCGGATAGAATGGCTATCGGCAACTGATTCAGGTAAGCTGCCTGTGGTGTTAATTACCATGGCAATTTCACCATTTTTAATCGCATCCACGATATTTGGACGACCTTCGCGCACTTTGTTCACGATTTGTGTGGCAACACCATTCTCACGCAAGAATTTCGCCGTTCCCATCGTGGCACATAAGCCGTAACCTTGTTCTTGTAAGGCGCGCGCCACAGGCAATAAGCGTAATTTATCTGCGTTATCTACCGATAAGAACACTTTGCCTGTTTTTGGAATACGTTCGTTTGCGCCTAATTGTGCTTTCAAGAAGGCTTCCGAGAAGGTTCTGCCCACGCCCATCACTTCACCTGTAGAGCGCATTTCCGGCCCTAAAATGGTATCTACGCCCGGGAATTTAATGAATGGGAATACCGCTTCTTTCACGTTGAAGTATTTAGGAATGACTTCACCTTGAACGCCTTGCTCTTTTAAGCTAATGCCAGCCATAACACGTGCCGCGATTTTCGCTAACGGTTGGCCGGTGGCTTTACTCACAAACGGCACAGTACGGCTTGCACGTGGGTTAACTTCTAATACATAAACCACGTTATTTTGTACCGCAAATTGTACGTTCATTAATCCCACGACATTCAAGGCGTACGCCATCGCCGTAGTTTGACGGCGGATTTCATCTTGAATCTCTTTTGATAATGAATATGGCGGCAATGAGCACGCTGAGTCGCCTGAGTGGATACCGGCTTGTTCGATATGTTGCATAATACCGCCAATCACCACTTGCTCACCGTCACAAATACAATCCACGTCCACTTCAATAGCGTTGTTTAAGAAGTGATCCAATAAAATTGGGCTGTCATTAGAAACCGACACCGCCTCACGCATATATTTGTTGAGTTCGTCCACATTGTAAACGATTTGCATTGCGCGACCGCCTAATACATAAGACGGACGCACCACCAACGGATAGCCCACTTCTTCCGCTAATTTCACTGCTTCTTCTGCATTACGCGCAGTGCGGTTATTTGGTTGTTTTAAACCTAAATCTTGTAAGATTTTTTGGAAGCGTTCACGGTCTTCCGCGGCATCAATGCTGTCTGCGGATGTCCCGATGATATTCACACCGTTCGCATGTAATGCGTTCGCTAATTTTAATGGGGTTTGACCACCATAGTGAACAATCACACCCCAAGGTTGTTCGGTGTGGATAATTTCCAATACGTCTTCTAAGGTTAATGGTTCAAAATATAAACGATCAGAGGTATCAAAGTCCGTAGAAACCGTTTCAGGGTTGCAGTTCACCATAATGGTCTCAAAACCACTTTCGCGTAACGCCAATGCTGCGTGTACACAGCAATAGTCGAACTCAATCCCTTGACCGATACGGTTCGGACCGCCCCCTAAGATCATGACTTTTTTACGATCTGTCGGGTTGGCTTCACATTCTTCTTCATAAGTCGAATATAAATACGCGGTATCAGATTTAAATTCACCCGCACAGGTATCCACGCGTTTATACACAGGGTGTAAATTTAACTCGTGGCGTTTTGCCCGCACTTGATCTTCAGTCACTTTAGTGAGCTGCGCAATACGTTTATCAGAGAAGCCTTTGCGTTTTAAACGGCGTAATTCCGCACGGTCTAAATCGGCAAAACTACGTTTTTCTAAGGCTAATTCTTCCAACACCAATTCTTGAATTTGAATTAAGAACCAAGGATCAATTTTTGAATAATGATGCACTTCATCAAGGCTGAAACCGGCACCAAAGGCATCCGCGACATAAAGAATACGGTTTGGGCCCGGGTTACCTAATTCCGCTCGAATTTTTTCCGGTTCTTCCGAAAGCAAATTAAAACCACAAATACCGGTTTCTAAGCCGCGTAACGCTTTTTGCAAAGATTCTTGGAAGGTACGTCCCATTGCCATCACTTCGCCCACGGATTTCATTTGCGTGGTTAAACGGTCGTCCGCTTGTGGGAATTTTTCAAAGGCAAAACGTGGCACTTTGGTAACCACATAGTCAATAGACGGCTCGAATGACGCCGGGATTAAGCCGCCTGTAATATCGTTGCGCAATTCGTTTAAGGTATAGCCGACCGCTAATTTAGCCGCTACTTTCGCAATTGGGAAACCTGTTGCTTTTGAGGCAAGAGCAGACGAACGGCTCACGCGCGGGTTCATTTCAATCACGATCATCTCGCCATTGGCCGGGTTAATGGCAAACTGTACGTTTGAACCGCCGGTGTCCACACCAATTTCACGTAACACCGCCAAAGAAGCGTTACGCATAATTTGATATTCTTTATCCGTTAAGGTTTGCGCCGGCGCAACGGTAATACTGTCGCCCGTATGCACGCCCATTGGGTCGAAGTTTTCGATAGAACACACGATAATGCAGTTGTCCGCTTTATCGCGCACCACTTCCATTTCATATTCTTTCCAACCTAAAACCGATTGCTCGATTAATAATTCGTGGGTGGGTGAAGCGTCAAAACCCCGTTCGCAGATCGCTTGGAATTCATCGCGGTTATAAGCGATACCACCGCCTGAACCGCCCATGGTAAAGGACGGACGAATTAAAGTTGGGAAGCCTACTTCTTCTTGCGCTTTCCAGGCTTCTTCGAAGGTATGACAAACGAAAGATTTTGGTGTGCTTAAACCGATTTTTTCCATCGCGTCTTTAAAGCGACCACGATCTTCTGCTTTATCAATGGCATCTTCTGTGGCACCGATTAATTCCACATTGTATTTTTTCAACACGCCATTTTTGGATAAATCTAAAGCACAGTTTAATGCAGTTTGACCGCCCATGGTCGGTAAAATCGCATCCGGGCGTTCTTTCTCAATGATTTTTTCTACGGTTTGCCATTGAATTGGCTCAATGTAAGTGACATCCGCCATATTCGGGTCGGTCATAATGGTCGCCGGGTTAGAGTTTACCAACACCACTTTATACCCTTCTTCACGCAAGGCTTTACACGCCTGCGCGCCGGAATAGTCAAATTCACAAGCCTGACCAATGACAATCGGACCTGCGCCAATAATAAGGATGGTTTTTATGTCTGTACGTTTTGGCATTTTCTATATCTCTTTCAAAATTCGTTTAATTTTAACCGCACTTTTTTACGCTTTAGCAGCACGCATTGCTTCGATAAATTTGTCGAACAAATACGCCACATCGTGCGGACCTGGGCTGGCTTCCGGGTGACCTTGGAAGGAATAAGCCACTTGGTCTGTTAATTCAATACCCTGTACTGAATTATCGAATAATGAACGATGGGTCACACGCACATTCGCCGGCAAGCTATTTTCATCCACTTCAAAACCGTGGTTTTGGCTGGTAATCATCACCTGTTGTGTATTCAAATCTTGTACAGGGTGGTTTGCACCGTGGTGACCAAATGCCATTTTTTTGGTTTTACCGCCACTGGCTAAGCCTAAAAGTTGGTGACCTAAACAAATGCCGAAAACCGGTTTCTTGGTAGCCAAAATGTCTTTGATAGCGTTAATCGCATAATCGCAAGGCTCTGGATCGCCCGGGCCGTTAGAAAGGAAAATACCATCCGGATTTAAGGCTAAGACCTCTTTTGCCGGTGTTTTAGCAGGAACAACGGTAATATGACAACCACGTTGAGCCAACATGCGTAAAATATTGCGTTTCACGCCAAAGTCATAAGCCACGATATTAAACTCAGGCGCAGTGGTTTCTACATAACCTTTGCCTAATTGCCATTCGCCTTGAGTCCATTGATAGGTTTCTTTGGTGGTCACTTCTTGTGCTAAATCTTTGCCCGCCATTGAACCAAAACTTAAAGCTAACTCTAACGCTTTTTTCTCATCAATATTGCCTGTCATAATACAACCTGCTTGCGCCCCTTTATCACGCAAAATACGGGTTAAACGGCGTGTATCAATATCCGCAATGGCGACAACATTATTTTCTTTTAAATACTCAGAAAGGCTTTGATTAGAACGGAAATTGCTATGAAGTTTTGGCAGATCACGAATAATTAACCCTGCGGCATAAACACCATCGCTTTCTAAATCTTCGAGATTGGTTCCTGTGTTACCAATGTGGGGATAAGTTAACGTAACGATTTGGCGAAAATAGGAAGGATCCGTTAGGATTTCTTGATAACCGGTCATTGAGGTATTAAATACCACTTCGCCAATCGTGTGGCCTGTAGCACCAATTGATGTGCCATGGAAAACACTGCCGTCCGCAAGAACGAGAATTGCAGGTTCAGACATAAAATACTCCTAGATATGTTGATGTTGGTCGAGCACTTACAAATGCTCATTAACCACGATTTCGTAAAAATTTCACCGTGCTTTTGATTAGTTTTATGCAACAATCCTATCAAGCTGAAATGACGGTTGGTGAGCTTGTCGAATCATAAGGCATTTCAGCGTTTTTGCACAAGGCTAACGTTTCGACAAGCTCAACGACCGCCTTGAGCGATAACAGTAGAATATTGCTTTGATTATCTATAAAACCAACGGCAATTTAATCCATTACGCAACCGTTTGTTAAACTTGCGTATTCTAAAGGACTAACGCCTTTCATTCAAGCGATATTACATGTGATTAATGATTATTTATTCGAAATTTTTGCATAAAAATTCATTTTATTCAAGAAAACTGATACCAAACCTGAGAGAAAAGATTTCTTTTGTAGATTTAGACTAAGTCATTTACAATGCAAACTATTCTTATCACTTTTGGGATTAGCTATTTATGAAAAAAACGACCCTTTTGGCGACCGCACTTCTTGCTACGGCAACACTAACAGGATGTGCAGGCACCATCGATCCTGTGACGGGGGAGCGCAGTGATCCGTTAGAAGGATTTAACCGCACCATGTGGGATTTAAACTATAAAGTTTTAGATCCTTATATGTTAAAACCTGTCGCAAAAGGCTGGAACGCCTTACCAAGCCCATTAACCACAGGCTTATCCAATGTTGCCAATAACCTTGACGAACCGGTGAGCTTTGTTAACCGCTTATTGGAAGGCGAAGGGAAAAAAGCCATGGTGCATTTAAACCGCTTTATTATTAACTCTACCTTTGGTTTAGGGGGATTCATTGACTGGGCAAGTTACAGCGATCCGCTAAAAATCGAAGGGAAACGCACATTCGGCGATACCCTCGGCAGTTATGGCGTTGAAGCGGGGACCTATTTTGTCTTTCCTATTTATAATGCCACCACGACACGCGATTTAACAGGAACCATCGTTGATGCCGCTTACGTATATCCGTTCTGGGATTGGGCAGGATTGCCTTGGTCTATGGCAAAATATGGTGTGCAAACGATTGATAAGCGCGCCAAAGCGATAGGTAAAGAAGTGTTCTTAGAACAATCTAGCGACCCATATATTACATTCCGTGAAGCCTTCTACCAAAATCTCGAATACCGTGCAACAGACGGTAAAATCAAAGTAAAAGAAGAAACCGGGCTTTCACAAGAAGATTTAAACAGTATTGATTAGGAGACTTTTATGGAAATGACCACCATTCAACGCTTAATTTTAGCGAACCAATATAAATTACTTGGCTTACTTGATCCTGCTAATGAGAAAAAATACACCAGAGCAGAAATGATCGTCAAAGGCGGATTTGACCGTGAATTGAAAGAGCTTAGCCAAGATTTTAGTGAAATCAGCGAGCAAGATTGCCAAACGGTATTAGATACCCTAGAAATGTATAAAGCATTACATGTTTCATACAACAATTTGGCAGATAAATCAGGGGTAACCCCACACCGCTTAATGTTCGCGGGTTACTGTGCCGTGCGCGAGAAAAAATACCTCAACTACCTTCGCTTTATTTCAGGGGTAGAAGGCAAATACCAAGAATTTATGCAATGCGAACATGGTTGCGACTCACAAACCCCAATGTGGGATAAATATATCAAAATGCTTGATGTATGGCATGCGTGCCCACATGCTTACCATTTAAGTATGCAAGAAATTCAAAATATTCTTAATGCCTAAATAACAAAGTGCGGTCAAAATTTTCAACTTTTTTGACCGCACTTTATTTTTATCTATGACAATCTCTTCACATTAACGGCGTGGTAAATAACGCGTTGGATCCACAGATTTCCCTTTGTAGCGAATCTCAAAGTGGAGTTTATTGCTGGTTGTGCCTGAGCTACCTAATTTCGCAATTTGTTGACCTGCGCTAACTTGTTGCTGATCGCTGACAGAAATGCTGTCGTTGTGCGCATAAGCACTCAAGAAATCATCATCATGTTTAATGATGATTAAATTACCATAACCGCGTAAGGCGTTACCGGCATAAACCACACGACCGGGTGCCGCAGCGTAAACCGCTTGACCTTTTGACCCTGCGATATCAATCCCTTTATTACCGCCGTCTGAATTTGAGAAGCCTTGTACCACTTTACCTGTTGTTGGCCATTGCCAATTAATGCCGGATGCCGGCGCAGTCGTTTGGCTTGTGGAACTTGAATAGCTTGGCGAACCCGCTGCCGCCACAACACCGGCGGTTGTCGCTGCTGTGCCAACACCGGCTTTCACACCGGTTGAAACGGTATTGGTTACCGCAGAGGCAGAGCCTGCCGCCGCTTTAACCGGGCCTGTTACCGTGCCATCCGAACCATATTGCGTGCCATTTGCGGCTTGCGTATAGGTTACTTGCGGTTCAACAGGTACCGTCACTTCATTACACACTTGTTCCGTTGTCGTGGTGCTTGCTGCCGCCCCATTGGACACTTTCAAAGTCTGACCCACTTTTAAGTTATAAGGCTCTTTCATACCGTTTAAGGTAGCCAATTCTTTTACATCAATACCCGCAATATAGGCGATTAAGAACATGGTATCGCCTTTTTTCACCGTATATTCATTCCCTTTATAAAAGCCTTTGTCAATTTTGCTGTAATCCGGCGCGTTGGTTTGCGCATTACGTGGAATGTTCACATTTTGACTTTGATTTCCCGCCGCCGGTTTGGTTTTTTGAACGGTTTTACATACGGTTTTTGTAGTCGTAGTCGGTTGAGTATTAATTTGTTGGTTAAACTGCGGTTGTGGATTAACCGCCGGTGCCATAGTACCTACTTGGTTGGCAATAGGCTGATTCACCACCGGGGCATTCATGCCCGCCGGCATAGCACTTTGCTGAACCTGTGGTTCCCAAGCACTTCCACCTGTGCTCTCAATAGGTTGGATCGGTTGTGGTGATAAAGTTCCATCCACGCTATCAACAGGGGCCGGCGATGATGATGTACAGCCGGCTAATATCGCCGCTGCAATAGGTAATAATAAAAATGTCTTTTTCATTCTGCGCTCTCTCATTTATTTCATATTTGCAGGCATACTGCTTTGTTCCACTTCAGGCATAAAACCACCGCCTTCCACCGCGCCGGTACCATCCACAGGTTGCATAATGCCATCAGGCAACGCATCCGGATCAACAGGTTTTGGCGAAGAACAAGCTGCCAACACAGCCGTTATAGACAACAAAAAAGCAAATTTTTTCATCTTATATCCTTTAACGTAAAATTAAATAAGCAATCACGGCTAGCACAACCACTGACCAACCAATCACTTCGATAGAACGGCGAAGTTTTGCGGCAAATTTTTCGCCACCCCAAGCGGCTAATTTTGCCACCAACAAAAAGCGCGCAGCACGCGAAACAAAGGCGGTTGCCACAAACGGAAGAAACGCCATTTGCATCACCCCCGCCGCAATGGTGAAAACCTTATAAGGAATCGGCGAGAAGCCTGCCACAAATACCACTAACACGCCCCATTGCTTAAACCAAGAAATCGCCGTATCCCAATGGGCTTGATAACCTAACTTAATAATATATTCTTGCACAAAATCAAACGCATAATAACCGATAGCATAACCAATCATACCACCCAACACAGAAGCTACCGTGGTAAATAAGGCAAATTTCACCGCACTTTGTGGCTTTGACATCGACATTGGAATTAACATCACATCAGGCGGAATCGGGAAGAAAATGGCTTCAATAAAACTCACAAAACTCAACCAAAACGCCGCTAAACGGTGTTTTGACCATTCCATGGTTTTATCGTACATCGCACCAAAAATTTTCATTAGAAATCTCTTTATCAAGTAAAAACAAACGCGATATTACGTAGCAGTAGCACAAGACGGTCGTTGAGCCTGTCGAAACGTAAGTCTTGTGCAACAAACGCTGAAATAGCTTATGGTTCGACAAGCTCACCAACCGCCATTTCAGCTTTGTACAAGGGTTACATAATACCGAAAAAACGCATTATTATTCACTTTCTAACCAATTTTGTAAAGATTGAATTGAACGGTGCGCCGTTAAATCCGCTTGAATTGGGGTAATGGAAATATAGCCGTTTTTCACGGCATCAAAATCCGTTCCCGCGCCGGCATCCTCAGGCAATCCCGGTGGTCCAATCCAATAAATATTTTCACCACGTGGATCCTGTTGTTTAATAATTTCTGCGGCAGAAGTGCGGTTTCCCAAACGGCAAATTTTAATCCCTTTGATGTCTTCATAAGGCAAATCAGGCACATTAATATTGATAATTTCCCGTGAATTTAACAGCTCGCCGTGCAAGCGTGGAATTAAATCACACACAATTTTCGCCGCACTTTCATAATGTTGACGACCATCAAGGGACACCGCCACCGCAGGCAATCCTAAATAACGCCCTTCAAACGCGGCTGCTACCGTGCCTGAATAAAGGGTATCATCGCCTAAATTGGCGCCGGCATTAATCCCCGACACCACTAAATCAATTTTCCCCGTTAAAAAACCGTTCAATGCCAAATGCACACAATCCGCCGGCGTACCATTGATACAATAATCCCCATTGTCCAATTGGCGTGGGCGCAAGGGTTCAATCAACGTTAAAGAATTAGACGCGGCACTGCGATTGCGATCGGGCGCAACAATAATCACATCCGCAAATTTCCGCAATTCGCGCGCCAGAATTTGAATGCCTTCGGCATGATAACCGTCATCATTAGAAAGTAATATATTCATCTTTAAGACCTTTTTTGGATTTGCTTGCGTTTAAGTGTAAAGGATTTTGTTGGGTTGTGCTATTTTTTACATGGGATTTTTTGATGTGGCTGTACGGGCGAAATATTTTTCGCCCCGATATTGCCGATGATTTTGGGGCAAAAAATGTTTTGCCCCTACAACCATAATCCTTGACTGCCCGCGATAAAAAAGCCACTAGTTTCCTAGTGGCAAAATCACATCGAAAAAAACAATAAGTAGCGATTATGAATGTTTATTTAGATGAAACCTGTTTTAAGAAAATTTGGCGTGGGGATTTTAAGCCTAATTTTTCTGCTTCGTTCACTAAATTTAATGCTTTATTGACATCGTTCGCTTTTAACGCTTTGGTGACAGCTTGATTGAAATACGCTTCTGTGTCTTTGTCCACGGCGGTAGTAACCGCTTGGGCTTGAGTTGCTTGTGGGGCAACAGGTTGTGTGGCGCCCACTTGTTTGCTTGGTTTATTGCCGGTGAAAACCGCGCTCGGTAAACCGATAAATTTTGTGCCGTTAGAATTGCTTACATTTAAGCTAATTTCACCGTTTAAGCTGTGTTTGACTTCAATATCGTTAATGGCGGGCGGTTGTTTGCCTGTGGCTTTCGCATACACTTTCGCAGGGTGCGGCACCATGGTGGTTTTGGCTAAATCTTGTTGTGTGGTGTAAACCAATAAATATAAATAATCTTGTCCTGCCGCCGGGGTGAGATTTAAGTCGGCAACAAAGCGGTTGCCTTTAAAGCCGCCTTCTTCTTTAAATTTAAATTCGCTAGAAGGGTACGTGGCTGCCACATTAAATTGGCTATCTAAAACCACTGCCGTTGGGACAAAAACGTGGTCTTCTAATACCGGGCTTTCGATTTCAATTTCCACGGTGCCTTGGTTTGCCGGGATACGATAGGCTGCCACTGGGCTGGCAACGCCGGCAAATGAGTTGGTAAAGGCTTGTTTTTGTTGCTCTGTTAACGTGGTTTTTAAGGTTTGGTCAAAGGCGATATCTTGCCATTGAACTTGCGCTAATTCTGTTGAGTTAATATGAACGGGTGTACCGACAGAACTATTTGCCATACTCGGTAAAACAACAAACATATTAGTTAACAAAAGTGCGGTCGAAAATAATGCTTTTTTCATATTAACCTCGGGGATTAAAGGGTTTTATTTGGGTTATATGGGAATAAGGACAGGGATAATCCCTGTCCCTTTGGTGAGATCATCTGTGGATGATTACCACCAAGCTTCAAATTGTACACCAGCTACAAATTCAGCATCTTTTGCTTTGTAACCTGCATTTGTGCGGTCTGTGATGTTAAATTTGTCGTTCCAGTGTCCGTAAGTACCGAATACACGGATAGCAGGGCGCGCCCAAATGCTGTCGCCGGCTTGCCATTGTTGTGCAAGGGTCACTTTCGCTAGGTCGTTTTTCTTACCTGTTGCTTGGTCTTTAACGCGGTCGTAGCCCACTTCAAACAATGTGCTCATGGTTTTATTCCATTTATACATTGGGCGGATACCTGCTGAGTACCAAGTTTTACCTTGTTTGTTATCTAAATCTGTTTTTTCATAGAGTAATGTGTACATCATCTCTACTTTTGGACTAAATTGAACAACACCATGGTCAATAAAACGTAACATATGACCATTGTTATCCACTTTTGAACCTTGAGAGTGACCTGAATTCCATGAAGTCATTGAGTCAGTTGCATATTGTGCTACAAATTTATTGAAACCACCGAAGAACTCGCCTTGAGTGTGTTCCAATGTAATCATATAACCGTTTTTACTTGCATTTGGCTCAAATTCATAACCGTTTTGAGTGTGTGCGTTACCGTAGTCAAAACCAATTTCTAATTTACCATTTGGATTGACATTTAATTCAGCTAAACGAATATCGAATACATCGTTATAAACATTAGCTTTACGTTCTTCGATTTTGTCTTTGATTTGACCGTCTTTCGGATCAATGTAGTAAACTTTATCTTTACCGTAGTTTACTGTACCACCAGCTTCAGTATTACGTGTTACTGCAAGAGATAATTTACCAAAGCCTAAATCAATACCTTCAACCCCTGCACCAGGACCTGAAATATCCCAGTAGTAGTAGTCAAGCATATGTGCGTCATGACGTTGGTAGAAACGTTTACCTGCCCATAATGTAGCCCCCGGTAATACCCCTTCGGCAAAGTTTTTAAATTGAACATTAATTTCACGTAATGCCGGGCTTGTTGATTCCCAGTCAACTTGTTGATCAACCGAGTAAGCTAAGTTGGTATCTAAATAAATAGATTGGTTACCATCTTTGTAAAGCTCTTGACCTAATTTAAATTCTGCATAGGTTTCAGTTTCGTTACCTAAACGGTATTTTTTAGGTGCACCATTTGCTTGAAGAGCCATTTGCTCACCACCACCTGATGTCCAGCCAATACCTGAACGGGCGTAACCGTGGAAATCAACCGCTGCTGCGCTTGTAGCAAACATTGCTGAACCGATAGCAAGTGCTAGAAGAGTTTTTTTGCTGTTCATAATAGACCTCACTTTGAGTATTCAATTTTCTTAGGTTATATCAAAAAGATTTAACGCCTTTGAAATTAAACGCCTTTTTCCTTGTGTAAGCGTTGACAAGCCGTTCCATCTTCTTTAAATAGGTGGCAACGTTCCGGCACGATACCGATGTCCATTTCGTCATTTTCTTGCGCTAACATAATGTCGCTACAACGATAAACGAGAGACGGTTTTTTGATTTCCGGAATTTCTAAGTGAATTTGGGTTTCGTTCCCTAACACTTCCACAATTTTCACAATACCGTGTAAGGAAACCGGCGCTTGATCTGCAGGAACCAAATGCTCTGGGCGAATCCCTAAGGATAAAATTTGCCCCACATGCACGCCATCCCCCACCACAGGGATCCAGAAATTATGATGATTTGCATCGGGTAATTCGATTTTCACTCTTTCTTTTTCTACCGCCACCACTTTGACCGGTAAGAAATTCATTTTTGGCGAACCGATAAAGCCCGCAACGAAACGATTTGCCGGGTAGTGGTAAAGCTCTAATGGTTTGCCCACTTGTGCTACGTTGGTCGTAATAGTTGGGTCGTTGCCAAGCGGTTGAAGCACCACGATTTTATCCGCCAAGGTCATGGCTTCAATTTGGTCGTGGGTCACGTAAATCATAGTACGACCTAATTTTTTGTGTAATTTTGAGATTTCCACACGCATTTGCACACGTAAGGCGGCATCAAGGTTTGAAAGGGGTTCGTCAAGTAAGAAAACTTCAGGTTGAGAAACCAGCGTACGACCAATGGCAACACGTTGACGTTGACCGCCTGATAAGGCTTTTGGTTTGCGGTCTAATAAGTGGGCAAGTTGTAAAATTTCCGCCACTTCGTTTACACGTTGATCGCGCTCTGCTTTGCTTACGCCGGCTAATTTAAGTCCAAAAGACATGTTTTCTGCTACGTCTAAATGCGGATAAAGGGCGTAGGATTGGAACACCATACCGATACCACGTTTAGACGGCTCGATGTCATTCATTAATTTTTCACCGATATGAAGCTCACCTGCGGTAATATCTTCAAGCCCTGCAATCATTCTTAACAAGGTTGATTTACCACAGCCGGACGGGCCGACAAAAACCACGAATTCGCCTTCTTTAATATCAAGGTTAACGCCTTTTGTAATATGCACATCACCGTAAGACTTACCAACATTACGTAAAACGACATCTGCCATAATTGAACCTCTAATTACTGGAACACAATTTTTGCTGAATGATGACCCTTTTGAGACAGGAAAAAATCATCCTCTACAAAAAAATCTTAGGCTGAAACAAATTGAAGCTTTTTTCGCTCCCAAAAAATATTTTCTATTTTTAATCGGCATTTTTGTGATCTAGGTCACATTTTAATCGCTAAATTTTGTGACGCAGATCACACTTTTTCCGTCATACCCGCAAAAATGCGATCTAATTCAAATTTATTGGCGTGGGGGCGTAGAAAGGGGGATGATAACAATGGTTTATTATTCATCATAATGAACCCAATTTTATTCTGTCTGACTAGGAGTCAATTATGAAAAAGAAAATTCTTACTTTAACATTAACTGCAGTGGCAGCCGCTGTTTTATCTACTTCTGTAATGGCAAAAATGACAGAAGGTAAACTGGTTATTTGGATTAACGGCGACAAAGGCTATAACGGCTTAGCGGAAGTGGGTAAAAAATTTGAGAAAGACACCGGCGTTCAAGTTTTAGTGGAACACCCGGATCGTTTAGAAGAAAAATTTGCCCAAGTGGCGTCAACAGGTGACGGCCCTGATGTAATTTTCTGGGCACACGACCGTTTTGGTGGCTATGCACAATCAGGTTTATTAACGGAAGTGACTCCGAGCAAAGAATTTAAAGACAAATTCGTGGATTTCGCTTGGGATGCGGAAACCTATAACGGTAAAGTGATTGGTTATCCGGTAGCGATTGAAGCAATTTCATTAATTTACAACAAAAAACTCACACCAAACCCACCAAAAACATGGGAAGAAATTCTTGAGTTAGATAAAAAACTCAAAAAAGAAGGTAAAAACGCCATTATGTGGAACCTTTCTGAACCATACTTCACATGGCCGGTGGTGGCATCTAACGGTGGTTACGCCTTTAAATTTGCCAACGGTAAATATGACGTTAACGATATTGGTGTGAACAATGAAGGTTCTACCAAAGCACTTCAATTCGTTGTTGATATGGTGAAAAACAAAAATATCAGCGCGGATATGGACTACGCGATTGCGGAAGCCTCATTCAATAAAGGTCAAACCGCATTAACCATTAATGGTCCTTGGTCTTGGGGCAATATTGAGAAAAGCGGTATCGATTACGGCGTAGCGGTATTACCAACTTTGAACGGTCAAGCGTCTAAACCGTTTGTAGGCGTATTAAGTGCGGGGATTAACTCAGCCAGCCCAAATAAAGACTTAGCCAAAGAGTTCTTAGAAAACTATCTATTAACTAACGAAGGTTTAGATGCTGTCAACAAAGATAAACCTTTGGGCGCGGTGGCATTAAAATCTTATCAAGAAGTATTAGCGAAAGACTCTCGCATTGCGGCAACCATGGAAAATGCACAAAAAGGGGAAATTATGCCGAATATCCCTCAAATGACCGCTTTCTGGTATGCTGAAAAATCAGCGATTAACAATGCGGTAACCGGTCGTCAAACGGTGAAAGAAGCCTTAGATGACGCACGTGCGCGTATCCAAAAACAATAAAATATAAATTCGTAGGATGGGTACTTTTGCTCATCCTACAAATACAAAATCACCCCTAAAGCGCGGTTTAAATTCGAGGTGTTTTTATGTCTGCACAATCACATCAACTCAGTTGGCTCAAAAAAGCATTAGTCAGTCTGATTCTATTTATTGACTTCTATTTTGTCTTTTTAATCTACTCTCAAGGCGAATACCTTTTTGCCCTTCTAACCTTAATCATTTTAACTTCGGGTATCTACATTTTTAGCAGCAAAAAAGTTTATGCTTGGCGTTATGTTTACCCGGGTATTATGGGGATGACGATTTTCATTCTGTTCCCGTTAGTGGCAACCATTGCTATCGCCTTTACCAATTACAGCGGTTCAAACCAATTAGCCTTTGACCGTGCGGTTTCTGTGCTTACAGAACAACGCTATTTTGCGGGCGATAAATATGACTTTAAACTTTATCCGCAAGCGGATGGTCAATATAAAATTGCCTTAACGAATTCCGCCACAGCACAAACCTTTGTTTCAGAGAATATCGCTTTAAATGCCAAAGATGTGGCAGTCACGGAACAAGCGGCACCGGAAAGCGAAGTCGCGCCACTTAAAGTCATTACACAAAATCGCGCCGCACTTCAGGCAATGAAAGTCATTCTGCCAAATAACAATGAATTGACCATGAGTTCTTTACGTCAATTCTCTGAACAAAAAGCCCGTTATAGTTTTGATGCGGAAAGCAAACTGTTAACCAATAACGAAAACGGCAAAACCTATCGCGCTAATGATGACATTGGTTTCTTCCAAGCGGTTAATGCCTCAGGCGAATGGTTATCTGAAACCTTAGAACCGGGTTATACGGTGACAACCGGTTTCCATAACTTCGTGAAAATCTTTACCGATGAAGGGATTCAAAAACCTTTTATTCAAATCTTTATTTGGACGGTGGTTTTCTCGTTATTAACTGTGGTGTTCACCGTAATTTTAGGCATGATTTTAGCTTGCTTAGTACAATGGGAAGCTTTAAAAGGTCGCGCGGTTTACCGTTTATTATTAATCTTACCTTATGCGGTGCCGTCATTCATTTCTATCTTGATTTTCAAAGGGTTATTTAACCAAAGCTTTGGTGAAATCAATATGATTTTAAACCATTTATTTGGTATTAGCCCTGAATGGTTTAACGATCCGTTCCTTGCGAAAGTGATGATTTTAATCGTCAATACTTGGTTGGGTTATCCATATATGATGATTTTATGTATGGGCTTGCTCAAAGCCATTCCGGCGGATCTTTATGAAGCCTCTGCAATGGACGGTGCATCAACATGGCAAAACTTCAGCAAAATTACGTTCCCATTATTGTTAAAACCATTAACACCATTAATGATTGCGTCTTTTGCATTTAACTTTAACAACTTCGTGTTAATTCAATTATTAACCAACGGTCGCCCGGATATGATCGGCACAACCACACCGGCAGGTTATACCGACTTGTTAGTGAGCTACACTTACCGTATCGCTTTTGAGGGCGGTGGTTCACAAGACTTCGGTTTAGCCGCAGCCATTGCAACCATCATCTTCTTGTTGGTAGGTGGTTTAGCCTTGTTAAATATCAAAGCGACCAAAATGGAATTATAAGAATTATTGAATTAAACCTTGAGTTTTAAGGAGTTTATATGGCGATTGTTCAATCTAAATCTATGCGTTATAAAGTATGGGCAACCCATTTAATTTTAATCGCGTTTCTATCATTGATTATTTTTCCGTTGTTAATGGTCATTGGTATTTCTTTACGCCCCGGCAACCTGGCTATCGGTGAAATTATCCCAAGCCAAATTTCTTGGGAACACTGGCAAGCAGCGTTAGGTTTTGATGTCACACATCCGGACGGCACGGTCACACCGCCGCCGTTCCCTGTGTTAACGTGGTTGTGGAACTCGATTAAAGTGGCGACTATTACATCTGTGGGTATCGTGACCTTATCAACCACCTGTGCTTATGCCTTTGCGCGGATGAAATTCAAAGGCAAAAAGACTATTTTGCAAGGGATGTTAATTTTCCAAATGTTCCCTGCGGTGCTTTCATTAGTGGCGTTATATGCCTTATTTGATCGCTTAGGTCAATATATTCCGTTCTTAGGTTTAAATACCCACGGCGGTGTGATCTTCGCTTATTTAGGCGGTATCGCTCTACATGTTTGGACCATTAAAGGGTATTTTGAAACCATCGATGGTTCCTTAGAAGAAGCGGCAGCCCTTGACGGCGCAACACCTTGGCAAGCTTTCCGCTTAATTTTATTACCACTTTCTGTGCCAATTTTAGCGGTGGTGTTCATCCTTTCCTTTATCGCGGCAATTACGGAAGTCCCTGTGGCATCCTTGTTATTACGCGATGTGGACAGCTACACCCTTGCGGTAGGTATGCAACAATATCTCTACCCACAAAACTATCTCTGGGGCGACTTCGCCGCAGCGGCAGTGTTATCCGCCATTCCAATTACCCTTGTGTTCTTACTGGCACAACGTTGGTTAATCGGTGGATTAACGGCCGGTGGTGTGAAGGGTTAATAATGCTGTTACCGTAGGGGCAAATCATATTTGCCCCAAAATCGTAGAATTTGGGCGTAGGGGCAAAACATTTTTTGCCCTGAATATTCATAAAATTGTAGGGGCGAAAGATGTTTCGCCCCTACAGTATCTACAACTAGTCTTCATCACACAGGATTCATCTCATGAAAAAATCCATTCTTTATCTCAGTTTATTTTGCGCCGGTAGTGCCTTTGGGCAATCTTGGCAACATCATGAATTTAATAATTTTAACGAAACCGAAAGCAATTTGTTCCAATCTCAACGCCAATTAGATAAAGGCAGCTATCCGTTAAAATTCACCTTCAATAATCAATGTTACCAACCGCAAAATGCAATTAAGCTCAATCAAACCACCTCTCTTGTTCCTTGTTCCGCGGACATTCCGCAACTACGCCTATTCCGCAACGGCAATTATCTTGCGCAAATTGATATGCGTAGCGGTACGCCAACGCTGAGAATTAGCGTGGAACAAGCGCAAGAAGAAAATAAAACCGCGGTGAAACAATGCCCTGTTTGGAATAAGCAACCCATTGAAATTGATGTGTCATCCACCTTTGCCGATGGCGAAACGGTGCGCGATTTTTACTCGGGAAAAACCGCTACGGTAAAAAATGGCAAAGTGACTTTTATGCCGGCGGAAAACGCAAACGGTTTATTGCTATTAGAGAAAAGTGCGGTGAAAAATAATGCGGTTTTTGATTGGAAAAATGCCACGGTGTATTTTGTGTTAACCGACCGTTTTAACAACGGCGATCCAAGCAATGACAATAGTTATGGTCGTCACAAAGACGGTATGCAAGAAATCGGCACATTCCACGGTGGTGATTTAAAAGGCTTAACGGCAAAATTAGATTACTTGCAACAATTGGGCGTTAATGTACTTTGGATTAGCTCGCCATTGGAACAAATCCACGGCTGGGTGGGCGGCGGTAATAAAGGCGATTTTCCCCATTACGGTTATCACGGCTACTACCATTTAGATTGGACCAAAGTGGATGCCAATATGGGCACGGAAGCAGATTTGAAAAACTTGATTCAGCAAGCGCATCAACGCGGTATCCGTGTGTTATTTGATATTGTGATGAACCATACGGGCTATGCCACATTGGCGGATATGCAAGAATTTAAGTTCGGGGGTTTTTATCTCAAACCGGAAGAAATGAAGACGGAGCTTGGGGAAAAATGGACAAATTGGACGCCAAAATCAGGACAAAACTGGCATAGCTTCAATGATTTCATCAAATTTGGTGACGCGAAAGCGTGGCAAAGTTGGTGGGGCAAAGATTGGGTACGTGCGGATATGGGCGATTACGACAGCCCGAAATTTGATGATTTACAAATGTCCCTTTCGGCTTTGCCTGATTTGAAAACCGAGAGCGAAAGTGCGGTGAAATTACCGGCATTTTTCCAACATAAAGACACCAATGCCAAAGACTTGCCTAATGCCAAAGTGCGCGATTACTTGATTACGTGGTTATCGGATTGGGTGCGCAAATATGGCGTGGACGGTTTCCGTGTGGATACGGCCAAACACGTAGAAAAATCCACTTGGTTGGCGTTAAAACAAGCATCGCAACAAGCCTTAACCCAATGGCAACAAGCCAACCCGAAAGAAAGTTTTGGCGATCCGTTTTGGATGACAGGCGAAGCTTGGGGACATGGCGTATTCAAAAGCGATTATTACCAAAATGGTTTTGACGCCATGATTAATTTTGATTTCCAAGATCAAGCGAAAAACGCCTTAGATTGCTTTGCCAATATCGAACCTGTTTATGGTGAAATGAATCATAAATTAAAAGATTTCAATGTGTTAAGCTATCTTTCATCCCACGATACGCGGTTATTTTTCCATTCCGACAGCCAACAAAATTTAACCAAACAAAAAACCGCGGCAGATTTGTTGCTGTTGGCGTCAGGGGCGGTTCAAATTTATTATGGCGATGAAAGCGGACGTGAATTTGGTGCCACAGGATCCGATGCGGTACAAGGCACGCGTTCCGATATGAACTGGAATGAGTTGCAAACCAATGCGGAAAAACAAGCCTTGCAACAGCATTGGCAAAAAGTGGCGCAATTCCGCCAACGTCATCAAGCCATTGGTGCCGGCGAACACCAAGATCGCTCAACCTCAAACTATTACGCTTTTAGCCGCACTTTAGGCGATGATAAAGTATTTGTGGTTTGGGGCGGAAATTAATATTCGAGATATAAATAAGGGGCAAAGATGCTTTGCCCCTATTCTATCTAATGATACCCCATTAAATTCAATAATTCTCTGGTGTAATTAATCGCCTCTTGACGCGTCGGCACGCCAATTTTTTGATATAAATTACGAATATGGGTTTTAATGGTTGTCGCTGCAACTTGTAATTCTTCGGCAATTTGATCGTTACTGTAACCTGAATAAATCAAACCTAATACTTGCCATTCGCGTTGCGTTAATGGGCTGATTTTTAATAATTCAGGGACTTTAGTATCACTTAATAATTTCGCCACAAATTCTTCATCAAAATGGGCAAATTTATGACGGTAAAATTGATTGATGTGTTTCAAAATAAATTGTGCTTTATGTAACACAATTTCATCTAACACATTCAGTTGTAATAAATGGCGAATTTGTTGCGCCATCACTTCCCCTTCCACCACAAAAGCACTGATAAAATTCGTTTGTCGCGTTAATTTTAACGCCTCCAATAAATCCTTTTGAGCCAAAACTTTCTCATTTTGCAGAAAATAAAGACGATTACGTAAAATCAATGCACGATTTAAATCGCTGGTTAAGCTGATTGCCCGAGCCGTGTCAATCAATCGATCAAGAATGGATTTGGCTTTCTCAAAATCATTAATTAAGAGATAAGCACGTGCTAAGTTTCGCCATTGCAATTGGCTAAAATGGTTTTTATCCGAACTCGGTGGATTCTCCTGAATAACCCAGTTTTGCGCCAGTTCTTTACTATCACGCATTTGCCACATTAATAATTGTGCTTCATTCGCCGCCCCTAACCAATCAGGATGATAATTATGCATACTTTGCAACGCCACTATATCTTTTAACTGACGTTGAGCATTATCCAGATCTCCACGAACCAATGAATTTTTGCAAAGCAAGGCGAGACATTGAAGGCGGTCTTCCACTTTCGTTAACACCGCCATACCCGCATTAGCTACCTGCTCTACTTTTTCAAGCTCATACCATTCCCAAGCGATTTTCCCTTTCAAACGTAACACAAACTCATACATAGGCACTTTTTCCAAGTGATTTTCATGCACAAAAATTTCCGCTTTCTCTAAATTATCAAACGCCGCTTGCAGAAAACCTTGAGCCAGTAGAATTTCTGATTGTTGCAACAACGGCCATAAAATATGCTGATAAGTATGATATTGACGTGCCATTTTTTCTGTTTGTTGGAAATGCACTAAGGCATCCGCTAATTGCCCTTGGCAATGTTGCGACTCGGCCAACAGCGACATGGCCACGATTTGAGCGTAATAACTCTTCGGTGAAAGATTTTTGAGCGCATTATCCGCCAGCGTAAATGCCAGCTTATCATCACCATCGTTCATCACCACTTGCGCCCGTAAAACATCCAATTCTGCTTGCTGTTCAACAGACAATGACAAGGTTTTTGCCGAAACTGCGGTGGAAATATTGTTTAAAATTGGCATCACTTCCGTATGACGATGTTGACTTTGAATAACCCAAGCTTGCAATAGCACTAACTCAATATTCTCTTTTAACACCGCCTCATTGAGCTTCCTTAGCCCTTGTTCTAACAAAGTTAACTCACCTTGATGGAATAACGTCCAACCATGGATTTCTAGAATTTTTAATAAAGTTTCATTATTTTTTAGCTGAAGCGCATGGTAAGTTGCTTCTGTCAATACATAACGCTGCAACCAAATTTCCGCTAATTGCTGATGTAAGGCCTCAAAATCATCCCCTAATTTCACCGCACTTTGTTCACGCAGAAAGGCATGAAACTGCGTATGAAATTGCCACTTGCCTAAATCCGATTGCTGCAGGAAAACACCTTTTTTCTCACATTGTGACAGTTTTTGATGAATACCGGCATCTGCAAGCAAGGTGGATAACACACTTTCATCTAATTGGCGCAACAGCCCACAATGCAAAAGAAAATGTTGTTCGCTCTCACTTAAATCTCCCCAAACTTCATCTAATAAATAATCATTAAGATAACTTGAATTTAATACCAACTCTTTGGTTTGGGCGGCTGTGAGCGAAATGCGAGCTAAACAAAGCGCAGTCGGCCAGCCTGATACAAATTGATGAAATGCTGCAATAGTTTTATCTGAAATATCTTGAGACAAGCGTTGATGAATAAACTCGAGACTTTCGTTTTTAGTAAAGGCAAGTGCATTCACCCCCACTTCTAATACCCTCTCTTTGACACGCAATGACGCAATGCCTAAGGCGGGCTCTTGCCGAGTTAAAAGTATTAATGACATGGTTTCCGGCTGGTGAGCAAGCCAATATTTTAGTGCCTGTTGGATTTCAGGATGTGTAATGTAGTGAAAATTGTCCAAGACCACCGTAAACGCTGTTTCTACTGTAGAAACATGAATGAGGAACTCATTCATGCGCTGAAAAAAATCATACTTGGCGTGAGACAAAGGCAAATCTGTTTGACCACTGGCGCGTGTAATGGCGGTATAAAAATATTGAAAAAAAGTGTCCGGGTTATCATCTTGTTTATCAAGAGAAAGCCAACATAAATGGGGTTGTTGGACTGCCCATTGGGATACCGCTGTGGTTTTCCCATAGCCTGCCGGAGCTTGAATTAAGGTTAAAGGATAATGTCTACTTTGATTTAATCGTGCCACAACAGCTAAACGAAGCACATTCTTTTTGGAATGCTCAGGATAATGAAACTTAGAAGGGATGAGCATAATGATTAATTCTCCTACATCTACCCCCCAAAGAGGCGTAATTACATCTTAGATCTCATACTCACGAAATTATAACAAAGATGATTTTATTTAAATATATAAAGATGCGTTCATGAGGCTAGGGTCTGTTTATCTTTCAATA
The DNA here is from genome assembly GCF_945915845.1 of uncultured Actinobacillus sp. Taxonomy (GTDB): domain Bacteria; phylum Pseudomonadota; class Gammaproteobacteria; order Enterobacterales; family Pasteurellaceae; genus Exercitatus. The sequence goes on from NZ_CAMEFX010000027.1 coordinate 25,406, forward strand.
AAAGGCTGCGGCGGAGCTTATTTTTTGCCCA
>NZ_CAMEFX010000028.1 GCF_945915845.1 uncultured Actinobacillus sp.
GTAGATGTCCTTCAGTAATTAAAAATATTTTATTTACCCAAGGTGCATATTTTTCCACGGCTCGAAACCAGTATTTAAAAATTTCCCAATCTCTATAACGAGCCTCAGAATTTAGAATTACATTAGCTTCTTTGGCATACTTTGCTTTAGAAGCCTGCCAAACGGGATCATTTCCATCCACCCAAGTAACAACAAAATCTATTTTTTGCATAATTTTTATTTTCTCTTTATCAGTGATTCATATACTATCTCAAAATTTTGAATATATGTATCTAAGGAAAAATAAGTATTCTGACGATTAACTGATTTATCAGAAAGTTCATTGAGCTTTTCAGGATTGCTTAATAATTCTTTAATAACATTACTTAATAATTGGGTATTTCTTACTTCAACTAAAGAACCATTATCAGTTACCATTTCAGTTATGCCTCCATGTGCATAACCAATTACAGGTTTTCCACAAGCCATGGCTTCTAAAACAACTGTTGGTAGAGGATCTGGATTTGTACTCGGTAATACAAAAATATCAAATAAATTATATAATTTCACTGTATCTTTTTGAAAATCAAGTAAGATAATTCGTTTATAAGACTTTAAATTTGCAATTTTTTCTTTTAGTTGCTCAAGGCGCCATTCTTCACCTTCAAAGACGCCACCAACAATAACAGCATAAAGATTTTTATTTTCTTCCAGTAATGGTTCTATAGCATCTAAAAAATCTCCTTGCCCTTTCCAAGCATTAATACGGCCAATCATACCAACAACCTGACTATTTACAGGAATATTTAGTTCTGATTTATACTGCTCCACTTGTGTTCTAGGCAAAGGGAAATATTTATAACTATCTACACCATTATAAATAGTTTGAATATATTTATCTGTTTTAAAGAAACCGGATTTCAGATAAGAATCCTTAACTGCATTTGAAACCGTAACGATCTTATCTGCACTTTTCGCTAAAAAAAATGAAATAAGTTTATAAATAAATTTAGGAGATACAATAATTTCATGTACATGCCACAATAAGGGAATGTTTAGCTTATACGAAATATACATACCTTCTAAAACAGCTGTTGTATTGTTATGAATTAAAGAAATATTATGCTCTTTCGCAAATTTCAATAATTCATTTGATTTAGAAAAATAAGAACAAAAGTAACTAAAAATACCTTTAGGATTAAAATATTTTCTTCTTAAAATAGGATAATCTATAACGAATACTTTTACCCCAATAGCTTGTAGCTCTTCAACTAACACACCATCACAAGGTAATACAACATATGGCATAAATTTAGTTTTATCTAAACCTTTTATAAGATCTAATAAAACCTTATCTGCACCATACATCTCCGCCCCAGCGTGCAAATATAAGACATTAATCATTACTTAAATCTTCTCCACCTGCATTAAGCCAATTCACCGCATCAAAATACTTTCTATACGTTTTAAGATCAATACCTACTGATTCATCATTTTGATTATGTCTAAAAAAAACTAAATTTTTTAAATCAGTATAATTTTTAGAGCTGAATATTATCTTCCCTTTGATAGGTAGATTATCAAATTCTTTTAGCAACTCATAAGAACCTTTATCATTGTCATTCATTTTAAAAAATAAATTATTCCAGTGTATACGAGATTTTCGTCTATCCCATTTTTTTCTTGCTTCATTTTCATGAAGAATAATGTAAAAAATGAATCTCGACATCACCTAAATCTGCAATAGGATAACGGTTATCAAAATTTGATATATGAATCGAATCTTTTTTAAAGACAAGATCATAACTCATATATTCCTTAAAATTTTTTATTAATTTGAGATAATCAGGACTAAATATAAAAAGTCCAACAAAAGGAGAAGAATAAGATATACCTAATTCTTGATAAACCTTACCGCCCCAACAATTATCACTAATAATAGTGAAATTAGGATTTTTTAACTTTCTTCTATAAAAAAAATTAATTATTGGATAGATTAATTTCTTTGCTGCTCTCTAAATTCCATACTTACCCTAGTAAAGATTCATACTGGTTTACAATAAACTCCCAAGAAAATTTTTCTTTAACCCTTGAAAAAGCTTTGCTTTGAAACTGATAAATTTCACCTATATCTAGTAATTCAGCACTTTCAATAACTGTTGATAAGTTATCTTTCTTCCAATAAATTGCAGAATCTTCTGCAACTTCACGGTTAAAACCAACATCAAGTAACAAATTTAGTTTTGTTGAAGCTAAGGCTTCTAGTAAAGAAGGATTTGTACCACCTACTTCATGCCCATGAAAATAAGCAAAAGCATTTTCTCGAATATATTTTAGTAAATTTTGATCATAAACCGTTCCAACAAATTTAACTCTAGGATCTTGATCAAATTTAGTTTCTGCTTTTAATTTTTCAAAAAAACTATTTTTCTCTACATTCGTAATTAAAACAAAGTCTTTCTTGCTATTCGACTTAATAAATTCTCTCAACATTGATGCATAATTATTCTCTGGAACAAAACGGCCAACAACTAAATAATAGCCGTTTTCAGAAATATTTTTCTCTTGAAACCATTTTCTTATTATTTCACTATCTGATGAAAATGTTGATTTACTTAGATCTGTTCCATAAGCAATATATGTAGTTTTAGGCCTAAATCTTTTATATTCGTCCTGAATATATAACTCAATATTTTTACTATCACATACTAATAGATCTGCATGCTTTACCATGAGAGATTCAGAAAATTTCCAATATTTTCGTACCGGTAGACTCCATTTTTCTCTCAACCACTCATGACCATCAGGATTAACAAGTAAACGTCCTCCAATAGATTGGATTTTTTTCTTGAAATAATGAATAAATGGTCCAATACGGCATGCAAGCACATAAAAATCTGGTGCCACATCATTATTCTCTATAGCTAATTTAATAGCTTTATTTAAAGCTACAACATCATAGTAAATAGCCTTTGCGGGACCTATATTAGGCACATCAACATTAAAGCAAGTTGCACCATTATGTTCGAAAACATCCAAATTTATACCTGACTTTAACGAGTTTTCTCGCATACATGCTACATAATATTTGATATTTTTGCATTGTTGATATTCAGTTAATTTCTCAACAAATGTTTCAAACCCACCATAATTAGCAGGAATACCTTTTGAACCAATAATATATACATTTTTCACAATATTTACTCTTTATCTTCTAGACGTCGGCTTTGCTTAAATAAATAATTCATAATTAATACTAACGCTGATAATAATCCGCCAGCGACAGCACCACCAAGTAAGATAAATAAACGTTTCGGTTTATCCTTCACTACAGGATAATCCGGACTTACCTGATAACTAACCGCTTGTCCCTCTAAACTCTTAACTTCCTCTTGCAATGAGTTTAATTGTTTTAGGCGAGAGTAAAGTAATTTAAGTTGTAAACGCGCATAGTCATCCCCATAAGTGAGTAACTCTGTTGTCGTATTTAGTTGCACAGATTGAGGTTGTCTCGTGATTGAACTCTCTCTTTGAGTAACTTGTGATTGATTATTATCAACCGATGAAATCTTCAGATCTTTTTTCGATTCTAATAATGTTTCAATTTCTTCTTTTTCTATTGCCAAGCTCTCTATTTTTTGTACTATTTGGGCTTGAAAATTCGCTTTATCTAGATCGAATGCTTTTTTACTTACATAAGCGATAAATTGCGACAATGTTTGTTGAGCTGACAACGGTGTTTCGCTAGAAAAACTTATTCTATTACCGAACATATCTTGATTTTTCTTAGGGGCGGGTCTAACAATTGCCGTTTTCACAATAGATAGATCAGATAATACTTTTCTTTGAGTATTTTCATCTAAATCGACAGTTAAGCGTTTATACTCATCAGATTGAATAAAAAAAGCCCGTCTTTCATTTTGGGAAAATGTTAATCGCTCAAACTGAGCATAAAGATTTGTTGATATAGAATCAAATGTTACATTTTGTTCATTTGCCATTTGTGCAAAGCGTAATTTGGCATTGGCATAACGACCAACTTCCGTTGCTGTAGGAGGAATAACTTCAGCTGATGAAGTCCATTGTTCTTTTGCGGTGAAAGCATATACACCGGCAATTGCCGTGAATACAAAAGTAGAAATAAGAATCCAAATTTTCTTATCCCACAACACTTTAATTAATTCAATTAAATCGATTTCATCATTTTTTTGTTCTACTAAATTTGACATTTAATCCTCGTTTGTAATACTGTTGGCATAATTAAAAAATAGTTACTTTTATTGAAAGATAAACAGACCCTATTATTAACAAATATTTTTTCTAATTCTGTTATAGAAATGACCGCACTTTGATAAAAATGTAAAAAAACTAGCGATATAAAATCGTTTTTAAATAGTCATCCGTTAAAATAAACTCAGGATCTTTTCCACTAAGTTTATTCGTTAATGGGATTATTTTTGTTCTCACTCCCATTCCACGAGCTTCAACATAACCATAATCTCTGAGAATCTCCATAATAATTGGATTTCTTGCTGAACGCTGACCTGAGATCATTTTAAAAATAGTCATTGAGTTAGGTAGTTTCCCGGGACTTAGAATTTCTAAGCGATCAGAATAAATAACTAAATTAATATCTTCAAATCTTGTCCAATCTCTATGTGAAAACGCATTCAGTAACAATTCACGAATAACATCGGGAGAGTAGAAATATTTAGTTACCCTTCTTAAGCCATCTAATGCATTTTCTTCTTCAGAAATAAATGGATTAATACTTTCTAATATGCGCTCTAAAAGACCATTATCGATGATCTCTTTACCGCCATCTTTTCTTGCAAGCAAGGAACCGTCAAGAATAATATCTAATTTTGCTTGATATTGCATATCAAGAGAATCAAAAACCATTACTCGAATACCTGCTTGGCGCAAATAACGTCTAGGTTTTTTACCAAATAACACTAAGCCTGCAATTGTACAATAAGTTTGATTTGCAACTTGTGTTAGAAATCCTAGTCCTAATAAACGCTCTATCCATTCTTGTTGATTAGAAGGTAAAAAGGGATCATTGATAATATCTCGTAAATAATTTTCTAAACGTGCAAAATCGAGGCAGTTTATATCCGTTCTTGGCACGGCTAATAACTCAGTATGCAGCATTCCACCTAGTTCATATAACCGTCCAATTTGCTCCCTTGTTGCAAGGCAAGACGCTGTGCCCATTCTAACGTAAATATCCTCTCTACCTTTATCTCTTACTACATAAGGCTTTGATGTACCTTGGGGAAAGGTAATAATGGCGACTTTTTTATCGTCAATAGATACTTCTTCATAAAAAGGCAGAATAGTGGGATGAATTTTATCTCTAAATACATTCATTACCCATTCTTCAAGATTTTCTTTTTGAATACCCGATATAGAACCATCATCTTCTACACCAAGCAAAACCATCCCACCCATGAAATTAGCTAAGGCAACGATCTCTTTCGCTAATTGCTCAGGGCGAATATCATCCCGTTTAAATTCAATGCCTGAATTTTCACCATTAGAAAGGATTTCTAGTAATTCGTCTTTTTTCATTATTATCTCTCGTAAAGTGGAATTACAGTTTCCACCTTACCACTCTAAGCAACTGTATCTCTATTTTGATTTTACATCACGAATAATTAACTGCTTGAGTAATTCATCAAAAGCAAATAATCGTTGTAGTTTTCTTAAAAATCTACGCCCGGTAATCAATTTTACCGCTTCAGCTTTAAATTCCGCACTAAAGGTTCTTCTAGGTCTTCGCATTTTTGTATCCTCATTTTGGGTTAAATTTTACCACTTATTGAGGACTGCGAGATTAGAACTTGTTGATGTTTTGAGGCTGTAAAATCACCAATAAGTGTTTATTTAATATCCCAGCATGGCAGAGCCATACTGGGTTACGCATAAATCAGCCCCTTTGGGGCTGAGAATTAGAGTGGCAAAGCCACTCAACTATGCGTAACCTAGTACGCATTTTACGTGCTAGGTATAAAATAGTATATTTTATAAGCATAAAACATCAACAAGCCTTAGTGTACCACTACATTCCTTTGTAAAACTAATCAAACATTCAATATCATCAGACTCTACAGAATTTTCTTTGAATGCCAATCTAAATAAGTTATCCAATGGACTATCAAGCAATTGAGAATTTTCCAATATTTTGGATTTCACTCTTTCGTATCCTATAAATTTTATTAACAACAATAAGGCTAATTCAAAAGTATAGACTCTATTCTCAAACTCTTTAGAAAATTCCGTCTGCTGTACAGCTCTTAAAAATCGCTTATCCCCTGTAGCTAAATAGGCGGAAGGATTTTCAATTATTTTTGTAGCTAAAATAGCTTCTCCAGAATCAATATCACTAACAGTGTTAAATTGCTCTAATAACTCTATATCTATAGAAGAGATTTTTTGAAATTGAGCAACTAATTCTAATATTGGTCGATGTATATCAGTATCCCTTGTATATTTCTTTAACTGCGAGGGCAAAGAATAGGTTGTTGATTCTGTAATATAAACTTGACTATTTTCCAATCCCAATGACTTTAAAAAATCAGGCAACAGCCCCAATAAACCTAATTTAACCAAAATATCATTATCAGATAACAACAACATTCTAAGCAGCCTTATTTAAAGAGGACGTAATAACGCGCATAGGGTGTTTAAAATCCCCCATTGTCTCAAAATTCAATCTTTCTAACATTGCCTCTTTACATATCGAAGGATCATTTGAGCTAATATTTAACTTCTCTTTGATAATATTTAATGCCAACTTAGCTAAAACCCAATTACCCATTGAATGACCAATATTTAATACTAAATGAGCGGGATCGATATTCCTTTCTTTTCCTGTTGCAATACAAGCCTCCGCAATAGAACGAGGATTACGGCTTCTTGTTGTAAAATGATAGTTCGAGCCTGTTAGAATTTCCAAGGCAATGTTATTAGCCTCTTTCTCATTTTGTTCAATGCCTTCCGGAGAAATACGCTCATCAATCACTATACTCTCTTTTGTATGCCCAGCTAAAATATGACCTAGTTCGTGCGCTAAATCAAATACTAGATAACCATATTTATTCTGACTTGTTAAAATAATCACCGGACGATTATTTATTTCTATAGCAAGCCCTTGCATTTTTTTATAATTTTTGAGATTTAAATGTAGAACTGGAATACCTATTTCCCAACAAAACTCTACTAATGTACGAAAGTCGATCCACTTATTGCCGCGAGAAAGTAATATTTCACGTACTTTCTTTGCCGTTAATCCATCATAACGTTTTTCTGCACTAAAGCCTCGTAAAGTCGCTTTTGCAGCAACAGTTGATAGTGCAACTGCTATATCTAATTCAGCAGTATTTATATTACTTTTGGCTTTAAAATTAGATAATGGTAAATCAAAATAAGCATTCTCTTCTGATATAAGAGATTTCAAATTAATACTTAATGATTTAGATAATAATGCAGCAGCCTCTAAAAAACCCGATTGTGTTTTAGCAATATTATCATTCCACCATTCAGGTAAAATAGCTTGGATATCTTTCTTTTTAAAACCTAATGCTATAATTTTATTATATAAGGTTTTCATTTCAAATTGACTTGTCATAAAAAACCTCCTTATCACAATTCATCTCGAATAAATTTTCTAACTGGATTATTTGTAGTGCTCAACTATAAAGATAGAAAAATCTCTCGCCTATAAAAACCTTATTCCAACACCACTTTACCAATAAATCCTAAATTACGGTATTTTTGTGCATAATCAATACCATAACCCACTACGAACTCATCAGGGATTTCAAAGCCAACCCATTCGACCGGGACTTGAACTTCGCGGCGTGATGGTTTGTCCAATAAGGTACAAATCGCCAAACTTTTAGGTTCGCGTAAATTTAGGATGGCACGGACTTTTTCTAAGGTGTACCCCGTATCAATAATGTCTTCTACAATGAGCACATGCTCACCTTTAATATCACCGCTTAAATCTTGGCTGATTTTGACATCATGATTTGTCGTCATACCGCTGCCGTAACTTGAGGTTGTCATAAATTCAATTTCAACAGGTAACTTCAGTTCTCGAACCAAATCTGCCATAAACATAAATGAACCACGAAGAAGTCCAACAACAATCAATTTATCCACTTGATTTTGTTTATAAAATTCTGTAATTTGCCTGCCTAATTCATGAATTCTGGTACGTACATTCTCTTCAGAAATTAAGACTTCAACATGATGTTTTTGCATAAAAAAACCTAATAATTTTCTAACCTATGGTAAATATCAATGGGTATCATAAAGATACGCTTATTATATCTATTTCTCGCCGCCTCATGCAAACACAATTGCCTAAACAAATATCCGCTAAGCAGATAGAGTTTGAGTCAGCAATAAATTCGCAATAGTTTGAACGCCAATGCCTGTCGCACCTGTTGCCCATAAATCGCTAGATGACTTGCGATAAGTAGCTGAGCAATCAATATGTAACCAATTTTTTTGGTAATTTTTAACAAAATAAGATAAAAAGGCGGTTGCGGTACTCGCACCGGCACTTACGGCGACCGAGCTTGTATTAGAAATTTTTGCAAACGAAGAGCTAATTTGCTCACGATGAAACTCTTCAAAAGGTAAACGCCAGAATGGTTCTTGTTCTTCATTAGCTGCATGTAGTAAAGCAGAAACCAATTGGTCATCAAGAGATAGTATAGAATGATAGTCATTTCCTACGGCAATTTTTGCGGCACCTGTCAAAGTTGCGGCATCTAATATAAACTTCGCATTTTGCTCACTCGCTAAAATTAAACCATCGGCTAAAACTAAACGCCCCTCCGCATCTGTATTCATAATTTCTGCGGTAACGCCATTGCGATAGGTAATCACGTCACCGAGTTTAAATGCATTGTGACTGACCATATTTTCTGCGCAACATAAATATAATTTCACTCGTTGCGTCAATCCGCGCGCAATAGCCAGTCCTAATGCGCCTACTAATAATGCGGCTCCCCCCATGTCGGATTTCATGCTTTCCATAAAATTACTGGGTTTAATACTGTAACCGCCACTGTCAAAGGTAATCCCTTTTCCTACTAAACATGCTAATACTGGGGCATTTTCGTCTCCTGTTGGATTGAAATCCAGTTGTAGCAAGGCGGGGGGATTTGCTGAACCTTTCCCTACAGTCCAAATCCCTTGATAATTTTGTTCTAATAAGGTTTCTCCTGAAATGACTTCAAATTTGACCGCACTTTCGCGTTCAACAAGTTCAGCCTGTTCAGAAATAAAATCAACGGATCGTCTCACCAATTCAATAGGGGTAATAATAGATGAAGATAAGTTGATGGTTTCTCGCACAAAATCCCCACACTGAATTCGGGCAAGCAGTTCATCATGATCTTCGCCTAACTCAGGGAATTCCACCGCCCAATCTTGTTTGGCTGTATAAAAGCCTTGATAAAATGCCCAGCAATATTCTAATTGCCAAGATTCGCCCACTAATTCTACGTCATTGATCCCCTGTCCTCGTAATTTCCGTGCGGCTTTTTGGACTAATGTGCGGTGATTTTTTTCGTTATTTTGGTCAAGATGAATCATCGCCTGTTCGCCATTAAAACTTAACAAGGCATTATCGCCCCAAACTTGAGGTGCTTTTTCAGTTGAAAGTAAAATCTGCATTGCCATATAAAATTCCTAAAAAGAAAAAGTAATAAAGGGGAGTAAATTATAGATTTAGCCTAAGCCGGAAGAGTGGTTTTGATACACCATAAGCGTTACAAAAAGGGGAAATGAAATTACCAACAATATCTATGATGGCAATAACCGCGCCCGTAACCGACTCCCACTGCAATATTAGGATTAACTCGCATTACCGGGCTTTTTCTTGATTGCTGATCACTTTGGTTTACCGGAGTATCAACTTGTTTTGGGGATTTCATCCGCTCTGCCAGTGGCACAGTGTTACCGCTGTAAACTTTAGCATTATACTCTTGCACCGCTTGCATATCTAACGGCGCTTTGGGTTGATTTTGCGGTGTGGTACAAGCGGTTAAAATACTAAATAAACTAATCAATATCTTCTGCTTCATACTATTTCATTTATCTATTATTTTAGCGGCAAATTACGTTTTCTAAGAAATCACCGCGCTCTGATATATTTTTTTCAACGATTTTTTTACCGTCACGTTGTTCTTTTTTACGAATTTCTTCTAATAATTTAGGATCTTTGATATTAAAAATCGGTGCATATTGAACGTTTTTAGCACCACCTTTTGACACATCAGCTCCCACAACGGCAGCATAGTAATCTCCCGTCTTGGAGTCTTTGACATAATAAATACTGGAATCTTTTAACTCAACTTCGCGCCCACCAACAAAGGCATAGCAAACACCCGCTCCCGAAGAATAAACCGAATGAGAAGTATAATTTTCACCATACCCATAAACTTCAAAGTGAATATTATCCTGCCTATTAGCTGATTTACCGCCCATTTGAACCTCCTGCCCATTGATGGTATAGGCAGTAGCATTATTACCAACCTTATCTGCTCCGTTCACAGTTGCAGAGCTTTCTGAAATATGGATATTTATTTCAGCAAATGACCATGTTGGTATTACTATTGCTATCAAAAATGCGATCATGCTTAAAGATGCTCGTAATAGTTTCATGCGTCCCCCCCCCTAAGTTGTCACTACTCAATACAATTTCAAAGGAATATTATCAGAATTACACCAATAAAGTTCTGTTAATACATCAAGTCAAATAAGAGTTATATTCGATAGTGCCGTTTTCAGTCCTTTAAAATAAAACCATTAATCCTGTGTGGGGATTATATCAATATATTAATTTTTAGACAATTTTCTTTAGTTTGCCAAAATTTATTTATGTTTGACCGCCTCTTGCTCTATAGCAGCATCACGCGCCGAACGAATTGATCGCTCAATTAATTCTCGGCGGCTATCGTCTTCCGGCATTAATTTCAACATCATCGCCCACGTAACCGCCGCCATTTTATACTCTTCTTTGGCAAAGTAATAAAATGCCAATAAACCTAATGCCTGTAAATTACGATGATCTTGGCGAATCACCTCTTTTAATAAGGTTTCGCCTTGTAATTTTTCGTTGTCATTATCAGACATCATTAAAATACGCGCGAAAGATAATTTATACTCCAGATTGTTCGGATCTTGGCCAACCGCTTTTTCATAGGCGGAAAACGCTAAATGACCATTATTCAATGACATACCAATTTGTCCTAAAGTCCACCAACCTTTCGGATCCTGTGGTTCTTTCTGTAATTTTACACGAAGTGCGGTGGCAAATTGCTGCAATTCTTCATCGCTTAATGGGTTCTCATCTTCCGTTTTAATGCGCTCGTAGAAATAAGGCAATTTTTCATAAGCTTTCTCAAACATCGCCTGTTGTTGCCAGGCACCTTGTTTAAAATACACTACACCTGCAATAATCAACAACCCCAGAAAACCGGAGACAAACCAAAGTTTTCCAATAGTTCTATCGCTATTTTTTGCCGCGATTTTTTCAGCACTTAGCGCACTTTCATCAGGAATATCTTCCAGTAAAGTTTGCTGTAATTCCGTTTTCAATTGAGAGACATTTTCAAGCAAACCTTGTGCTTCATCACGTTCAATTTCTTTCAAACGTTCAAAATAAAATGCCTTATTGAGTTCATCGCGTTGTGTATTCGTATTTTGCGTTGTATTTTTCAACAAAGGATAAAAACAAATCAACGCCACAATAAAGGTTAATAAAGCGGCAATTAACCATAACATCATAAATTAATCCTTCTTATCCAATAAGCTTTGCAGACGCTTTTCCTCTTCTGCTGATAAATCCACATAATCAAAAACGGCTGAATTTTTCACCGCACTTTCTGCGCTACTTGTCTTACGGCGAAAAACAAAAAAAACACCTAAGACAACAAAACATAAAGGTAATAACCAAAGCCATAGTGTTGCAGGGGTCAAAGGAGGATTATAGGTGACAAAATTACCATAACGCTCGATCATATAGTTCACAATATCGTCTTTGCTTCGCCCTTCATTCAACAACTCGAACACTTTCGCCCGCATATCTACTGCGATAGTCGCATTACTGTCCGCAATATTATTATTTTGGCATTGGGGGCAGCGTAGCTCTTGTGTCAAACTGTGGTAATCACGCTCTTGCTGCGCAGATTTAAATTCCAACGCATCAATAGCGGCAAAACTGCTTATTGCTGTTAAAAGTGCGGATAAAATTAAGCCAACTTTCACTAACTTCATGACTACTGTCCCATTAATTGTTCATAAATTGGTTTTAGTTTTTGTTCCCACACTTTGGCGTTTACATCTCCGGCGTGGCGATAATGAATAATGCCTTTACCGTCCACAATAAAGGTTTCAGGCGCACCATACACGCCCAAATCCAAGCCAAAAGCCCCTTTTTCATCTTTTAACACAATTTGATAAGGATTTTTTAACTCTTTTAACCACTTGATCGCTTTATCGGTTTTATCTTTATAATCCAATCCAATAATTGTCACGCCTTGTGCGGCTAATTCATTTAAATATTGATGTTCCGCATAACAAGTTGGGCACCAAGTTGCCCACACATTAAGTAAAATCGGTTTTCCTTGCTGGAAAATAGCATTACCGTACTGCTTACTTTCATCGAATAAATCAACCAATATTTTGCTCGGTACAGGTTTTCCGACTAAAGCACTTTCTAACGCCTTAGGATCATCGCCTTGAGCATTACGCTGTAATTGCACAAAAAAAGCCACAATTAAGGCGAAGAAAAGAATGAAAGGTAAAAAGAATTTTTTATTTATCATTTATTTTGCCAATATTTTTGAAAAACGATAACGGCGATCAAATAGACAAAGAACGCCCCCTAATGCCATAAATAATCCCCCTAACCAAATCCAGCGGATAAAGGGCTTATAGTAAAGTCTCAATGCCCAAGCACCCTCACCAAGGCTTTCGCCCAGTGCGACGTAAAGATCGCGCGTTAAGCCCCAATCGATTGCAGCTTCGGTCATGGTCATTTTACTGACTTTATAGAAGCGTTTTTCTGCAAAAAGTGTGGTTTCGTATTGACCATTTTTAGTAATTTCCACTTCCGCTTTGCCGCCTAAATAGTTCTGACCATTGGCATCTTGAATACCTTTAAATTGGAACTGATAACCTGAAATGTCTACGCTATCGCCCACTTGCATTCTCACATCTCGCTCAATGCTGTAATTTTGACTTAGGGTTATGCCCCAAATCGTCATGGCAACCCCTAAATGTGCTAAAACCATTCCCCATTGGGAACGAGAAAGCTTCGTTAATCCCAAAAAGAAATTTGAGCGGTGCGTTGCGCGTTGATGGAGTTCATACAACGCCAGCAACACAATGATTGCCACCATCATTGTGCCAAGCACGGCGCTGACTGTTAATTTGTCTTGTAAGAAATAAGGTAACACAAAACCCAATATTGCCATCAACAATACCGAAATAATCACCGGTTTTCGGATAGCTGAAAATTGATCTCTACGCCATTTTACCAAGGGCCCGATACCCAAGAGCAATGCAAATGGCGTACAAATAATCAGGAACATTTGATCAAAGAACGGCGCACCAATAGAAATAGAGCCCAAGCCTAATTGTTTATGTACTAAAGGCAAAAGTGTTCCTAGCAATACCACGGAAAGTGCGGTCATTAATAAGATATTATTGAGCAACAACATGGTTTCGCGCGAATAACGTTCCGCATTATCACGAGAACGAATTTGACTGCCCTTCAACCCATAAAGCACCAAAGATCCGCCAATAACCACGATTAAATAAGCGAGAATATACAAACCGCGTGTAGGATCTGATGCAAACGCATGCACAGATACTAAAATGCCTGAACGGACTAAAAATGTGCCCAATAAGCATAAGGAGAACGCTAAGATCGCCAATAACACCGTCCACGCTTTAAACGAACCGCGCTTTTCGGTTACCGCAAGACTATGTAGCAACGCTGTCCCGACTAACCAGGGCATCAAAGAAGCATTTTCTACAGGGTCCCAGAACCACCAGCCGCCCCAGCCCAATTCGTAATAAGCCCACCACGAGCCAAGCACAATCCCTAAGGTTAAAAATACCCAAGCGGCCATCGTCCAAGGACGTGACCAACGCGCCCAAGCGGTATCCAGTTTGCCTGTCATCAAAGAGGCAATGGAAAAAGCAAAAGCCACAGAAAAACCTACATACCCCATATAGAGCAATGGAGGATGGAAAATTAACCCTACATCTTGCAATAAGGGATTTAATTCTCGTCCATCTACGGGGAAATCCGGGAAGGTTCGGGTGAATGGATTAGAGGTAAATAAAACGAAAATGAGAAAACCAACACTAATCAGCCCCATAATCCCTAATACGCGAGCAACGGCTTCTTGTGGTAATGCCCGACTAAACTTCGCCACCGCTGCGCCCCATAAAGTAAGCAACCAAATCCACAGCAATAACGAGCCTTCATGCGATCCCCAAACGGCGGATAAACGATATTGCATAGGTAAATTGCTATTCGAGTTGTTAACCACATATTGTACCGTGAAATCATTCACCGCAAAGGCATAAAACAACGTACCAAAAGCAAGGGTTAAGGTAAAAAATAAGCCGTATGTCATTGGACGAGCTAAGCGCATTAATTGAACATTGCCCTTTTCGGCTCCCCATAATGGAAAAATGGCGAGTAGCACTGCTACCGCTAAACTTAACGCTAAAGCAAAGTGACCTAATTCAGCAATCATTGTTGACCTTCTTGCATTATTTTTTCATTGCGATCACGTTCGCTTTCACCTTTCAAATCCTGTTCACTAATCCCCATTGGCTTGTGAGCTTTTTTTAGTTGTTCATCTAATTCCGGAGGGACATAGTTTTCATCATGCTTCGCCAATACTTCTGTCGCTTGCAAAACAGTGGGTGAAATTAACACGCCTTGCGCGACAATACCCTGCCCCTCACGAAATAAATCAGGCAATATACCCTCATATTCAACCGTAATGGCCGGACCAATATCATTGACATCAAATTGTACTTTTAAACTTTTGGCATCACGTTTTACCGTTCCTGCGACAACCATCCCCCCTACACGAATACGCTGTCCCACTTCAGGTTTGGTGCTTTCATCATTATGTTTACCATACAATACTTCTGTTGGCGTATAAAATAAATCAATGTTTGAGCGTAAAGCATACATAATGAGCCCTGATGCCACTGCAATACCTAGCACCACAAATAAAATCAAACTTAAACGCGATTTACGTCTTGGATTCATAGTCCACTCCCTGCTTTCATATTTTTTAAGCGTGCTTCACGCACTTGTTCACGTTGTATATCTCGTAAAATAGCCTTTTTTCCTTTGTAACTCAGCACAATAAGCCCGAGAATGACCATGAAGGAAATAGCATAAGACAGCCAAACATAAAAGCCATAGCCACCCATATCCCAGAAATCACGCCAAGATTGAAAAAACATATTTCTCTCCTAAATAACTTAATTTTTGACCGCGCTTCTTACTTCACCAACGCTTTCACCCAATGGCGTTTCATTTCGTCACGCAATAAGGCATTGCGATAACGCACTAAGGTTAACCAAATGGTTAAACACATAAAACCGAAAATACTGAAAATTAATGGAATTAGCATCGGTGTTGCAATAGAGGGTTTCTCTAATTTAGTAATACTGGCACCTTGGTGCAGCGTATTCCACCATTCCACCGAAAAATGAATAATCGGCAAGTTAATGACGCCCACCACACACAGCACAGCGGCAGCTTTCATGCCTTTGCTACGTTCAGAGAAAGCAGAATAAAGAGCCATTACGCCTAAATATAAGAAAAATAAAATTAATTCAGCCGTTAAACGCGCATCCCAAACCCACCAAGTTCCCCACATGGGTTTACCCCAAATCGCGCCTGTTACCAAGGCTAAAAAGGTAAATACTGCCCCGATAGGTGCCATGGCAATTACAGACAGGTGAGCATTTTTAATTTGCCATACTAAACCAATCAGCGCCGCCACTGCCATAGAAGCATAAACCCCCATAGACCAAATAGCGGTGGGTACATGAACATACATAATTCTAAAGCTATTGCCTTGTTGATAGTCTGCCGGAGCAAAAGCCAGCCCCCACACAATCCCGACAACAAGTAGAAGCACCGTCAACACGGCAAAAAACGGCACAAATTTACCGCATAATACATATTGAGTTTCAGATTTGGCATAAGGATGAAGCCACTTCCACATAATCATTCCTTTAATTGTCTAATGAAATTCGTAATGCCGCTGCAATAGCAAAAGGCGAAAAGGTTAATACTGTTACTAAAATCGCACCTAAAATCGCTAACTGTCCGTGATATGGCAAATTTAATGTTGCCGCATCCAGCACGGACGCCGAAAAAATCAGCACGGGAATAAATAACGGTAAAATAATTAAGCTTAATAATACGCCGCCTTTGCGTAACCCTACGGTTAATGCCACACCAATAGCACCTAGGCAACTTAAAACCGGCGTCCCCACTAATAAAGTTAACACTAATGCCCACCAAATCGATATATCAAGGGAAAGTAATAATGCTGCGATCGGCGATAATAAAATTAAAGGAACGCCTGTTAACAGCCAATGTGCAATCACTTTTGCCAACGCCGTTATGGCTAAGGGTTGTGCCACTAACATCAACTGCTCCAATGAACCATCAATAAAATCATCGCGAAATAAGCGTTCAAAGGATAATAATGCAGAAAGCAAGGCGGCAACCCAAGCGACACCGCCGGCAATTTTACCGAGTAACTTCGGATCCGGGCCAATAACGAGCGGAAACAAGGTAATGACGATCAAGAAAAACCATAACGGATTTAAAATTTCCGCTTGCTTTCTCATGGCAATGCGTAATTCTCGTTTTATTATTTCTAAAAATATCATTCTGCTAAAAACTTAAATTGTTCTAACCGCACTTTTTGCAGTTTTTCACTTGGCACATCTTGATGACTTGTTAATATGACAATGCCACCTTGTTCACAATGTTGTTCAAAATGTTGAGTTAATACACTCACACCCGATTTATCAATCGCATTAAAAGGCTCATCTAAAATCCAAAGAGGGGCGTTTGAAAGCCATAATCTTGCCAATGCAATACGTTTTTGCTGCCCGGCAGAAAGTTGACTTGCCGGCAAATCTTCACGCCCCAGCAACCCAACGATTTCAAGTGCTTGCCAAACAATCTCATCACCTTGTTTGCTACGACTCACTTGTTGATAAAAAGACAGATTTTCCCACGCGGTTAATTCAGGTTTTACCCCTGATTGATGCCCCAGATACAGCAAATCCGCATAATAATTTTCACGATTTGTCCTAATTTCTTCTAAATTCCACCGCACTTTGCCGGCCAAAGGCCACGCCAACCCGGCCAAAATACGTAGTAAACTGGTTTTTCCGATACCATTATGACCTTCAATTTGTACAAAATCCCCTGATTTGAAACGCAAGTTCAAATCAGTGAACAAAATTTTATCACCACGTTGGCAAGCAAGTTGTTCAATGTCTAATTGGAACGTCATGGGAACCTTAAAAAATGTCGGATAATTCTCGATATTATGTCACAGCTACACAATGGAAAGAGATTCTAGCATAAGCAGAAAGAATCTCGTAGTTTACAACAGGGACTGAATATAACTATTTAGTGGTAAATTAAACTCTTTTTGAATTAGATCAAGAAACAAGGGCAGAGATAAACTCTGCCCTTATCATTCATGACAAAAAATAATTAATAACCTTCTTCGTGCATATTTGGCAAGAATTCTGCCTGTTGAATCCGTTTCACGCGGGTCACAATATCACCATTCCCATGAAGCTCAATTTCGCGCCAACCGGGCTGCAATGTATCCAATGCAAAATGATTGCTATCAGGCTTAAATTGAACACAAGTAGAAGGCGTTGCCATTAACTGATAGCCATGCCATTCCGCATCCATCTGTTGATGGATATGACCATGTAGAATTCCTTTCACATTACGAAATGGCGCCAATGTTTGCGCAAGCTCTTCTGAATTTCGCAAATTATGTTGATCCAACCACGCTGAATTTGTCGATAAAATATGATGATGTAACACCACCAACGTATAACGTTCAGGATGCTCTTTCAGCTTAGACATAACCCAATCAATTTGATATTGCCCAAGATGTCCATGCGGCACACCAAAAACTTGGCTATCCAACATTAATACTTGCCAAACATCACCTAGCAACAAATGTTTACGTGAATCAACGCAACCGTGCCCAGCATTTAAATATTCCTGCATTTTAGGCTGGAAATCATGATTTCCAGGTAACCAAAATACGGGCTTATTCAATGTATTCACACGTTCACAAAATCGAAGATACCCCTCATCGGAACTATCCTGCACAATGTCCCCAGTTGCTAACATTAAATTAAAATCAAAATCCGTTTTCTCAATTTCCCTTAGCACCTGATCGAAACTAGCTAGTGTATTAATACCAAGCAGTTCACCGTTTTCATCCTTGAACAAATGGGGATCCGTTATTTGAACAAGGCGTATTATTTCGGCCTTGGTATTATCAATATAGGTATTACGCACAATCCCCCCTTTTTTTACAACAACTTTTGCTACCTAAGAATCGGTACCATAAAACTCTACTCTTTCAGAAAAATTTTTCATCCTAAAAAAGAAAAAAATGCGACAAAGATCGAGTTTTTTTTAATTTTTTGTTGATATTTTATTCGTTATTAACACCATTCTTGCTGTAATCGCTGATAGTTCAGTTGCAACCATTGCAAACCAATGACGGCAATTCCATTATCAATTTTTCCTTGTTCAACCCATTGATACGCTATTTCTCGACTTACAACATGCACTCGAATATCTTCATGCTCTTCCGCTAAACCATGTATTCCTTTTGCTTTAGAGCTGTCAACTTTTCCTGCAAATAAATAAATACGTTCCAAGGTTCCGCCCGGACTATCCCACACACTCAAGGCGGGTTGTAGATTGTCGATCACAACCCCGGCTTCTTCTTCACTTTCACGCAACGCCACATTTTCAGGCGTTTCCCCGTCTTCCACCATTCCAGCGATTAATTCAAACAACCAAGGTGAGGTAGATAATTTCGGGTCATAAGCACCAATACGAACTTGTTCCACTAACACCACTTGATCTCTTTGAGGATCGTAGGCGATAACTGCGGACGCGGCGCCTTTGATCAATAACTCGCGTGTAACAACACCGCTCCAACCGCCGGCAAATAACTTATGACGGAATTGCACTCGGCGCATATCAAAAAAACCCTCATAGAGTTTTTCACTACGAATAATTTCTATGTCATTTTGAGTAAATTGTTTAATTTCAGACATCCTTTTACCTAATACCACATTCATTCTAGGATTTGTTCATCTTACTAAAAAAATAAACATTTTTTTCATTTTTTATGCAAAAATTTGAACTGTCTCACAAAATATTTACAGAATATTTTACCGAATGTTTCAAATCAACGGACTGTAACCGCTTTTCTGCAAGCTGAAAATAGCGCGCTGTTGTTAATCCGTTTCCTGAACTAAATGCCGCTAAATAAAAAGGCAATTCAGCGGTAAAAATTAATTCACCTACCGGGCAATAAGCAGAATGCAAACTTAATCGCTCAGGATTGTGTTTCACTTCGCTTAATTTCACAATACCAACACCTTGTGATTTCAGTACAGCTTCACGCAAGCACCAAATCTGATAAAAAGCTTGCTCTTTGTCTTGTTGCTGTTCAAACCATTGAATTTCATTTTCAGCGGCAAAATGATGTAAAAGTGCAGCGAAATTTCTCGATTTTTTGGGAAATTCAATATCAATACCGACGGCACATTCTCCTTGCTCTACTACATTTAAAATGACGGCTACCCAATCGCCCGAATGTGTCATATTAAAATCAATATGGTTAACAGGAAATTGCGGACGGCCGCTTTGAGTTCGAGTGATTTGAGATAAAAGTGCGGTAGGGATTTGTGCTATTTTACAAAGTTGCCACAACAAAAAATGCGCCAGTTTACGACATTCATAACGCTGTAAAACGCGTGGATTGCCTTGTGGCACAATACGTAATTGTTCAGGCAACAAGTCAGCAGGAATCTCTTGAAAAGAATAGTTTTTTTGAATATTTCCCCACGCAATAAAAACCGCCATAAGGATCCCTAAATTGAACAACATTATTATAAGCGTAGGGACAGGGTTTATCCCTGTCCTAGACCGTTAACAAACCTAGCACGGCTCGTGCTAGGTTATTTCTCAAATAAAAACTACTTCGTAAGCAAACTATTTACGCGTTTAATAAACGCCGCTGGGTTTTCAAGCGTGCCACGTTCAGACAGCATAGCTTGTTCGAGTAACAACTCAACCCAATTCGCAAATTCCGTTTCATCCGTTAAATTCGCCACTTTTTGCACTAACGGATGTTCCGTATTAAGCTCAAAAGTATATTTCACTTCTGGCACAGGTTGACCACTCATGGCAAATAACTTCGCCATTTGTGTCGTCATTTGATCGTTATCTGTTGACACTACTGCCGGCGTATCCGTTAGGCGGTGCGTAATGCGAACATCTTTAACACGTTCGCCCAGCAAGGTTTTCACACGCTCCACAAAAGAACCAAACTCCGCATCCTGCGCTTTTTGCTCATCCGCGTCTTTATCCGCTAAATCGCCTAGATCAATATCCGCTTTCGTAATGGATTGCAACGGTTTGCCGTCAAATTCGGTTAAATAGCTCAGCATCCATTCATCAATACGATCTGAAAGTAACAACACTTCAATATCTTTTTTGTTGAATAATTCTAAGTGCGGACTATTTTTCGCGGCGGTGTAACTGTCTGCCGTAATATAATAAATGGCTTTTTGCCCGTCTTTCATACGCGCCACATAATCAGCTAAAGCAAGGGTTTGCTCACTACTGTCTGTTTTTGTCGACGCAAAACGATAAAGTTTGGCAATTTGTTCACGGTTAACAAAATCTTCGCCCACACCTTCTTTTAACACTAAACCAAATTCTTTCCAGAAAGCGAGATATTTTTCGCTATCATCTTGCGCTAATTTTTCTAACATCTGTAATGAACGTTTGGTCAAGGCTTTGCGCAATGCGGCAGTGGTTTTATTATCTTGCAAAATCTCACGAGAGACGTTTAGCGGTAGGTCATTACTATCCAAAAGACCGCGCATAAAACGCAAATAATTTGGCATAAACACTTCCGCATCATCCATAATAAACACGCGTTGTACATAAAGTTTCAAACCGTGTTGCTGCTCGCGATTAAATAAATCCCAAGGTGCTTTTGACGGCACATAAAGCAAGCTGGTATATTCTTGATTGCCCTCAACTTTGTTATGCGCCCAAATTAACGGATCCGCAAAATCGTGGCTCAAATGTTTATAAAATTCTTTATATTCATCATCCGAGATCTCGCCTTTAGCACGAGTCCATAAGGCTTGCGCCTTATTGATTTTTTCCCATTTCACGCCTTGCTCTTTGCCCTCGTCATCATAATCTTTTGTTAAGATTTCCACCGGCAAACCAATATGATCCGAATATTTACTGATCACTTCGCGTAAACGCCATTCGTTTAAAAATTCTTTTTCATCTTCACGCAAGAAAAGGGTAATTTCTGTACCACGCTCTTTTTTCTCAATATCTTCAACAGAATATTCACCTTCACCGGCAGAAATCCAAAGCACGCCTTTATCCGCACTTTCGCCGGCCGCACGGCTGCGCACTTCCACTTTATCCGCCACAATAAATGCCGAATAGAAACCAACCCCAAATTGCCCGATTAACTGGCTATCTTTTGCGGCATCCGTACCAAGTGCGGTTAAAAATTCTTTCGTTCCTGATTTCGCAATGGTTCCCAAATGAGAAATGATTTGTTCACGGTTCATCCCAATACCGTTATCTGAAATAGTTATCGTGCCTTTTTTCTCATCAAATTTGATCCGCACTTTTAAATCGCCATCGCCTTCATAAAGTTCTGGCGCAGACAACGCTTTAAAGCGCA
The DNA here is from genome assembly GCF_945915845.1 of uncultured Actinobacillus sp. GTDB lineage: Bacteria > Pseudomonadota > Gammaproteobacteria > Enterobacterales > Pasteurellaceae > Exercitatus. The sequence goes on from NZ_CAMEFX010000028.1 coordinate 22,068, forward strand.
ATTTATCCGCTGCATCTGAAGCGTTTGAAATCAGTTCGCGTAAAAAAATCTCTTTGTTGGAATAGAGAGAATGGATCATTAATTGAAGAAGTTGTTTAACTTCTGTTTGAAAACCGTAGGTTTGTTGTTTTGACATGATTATTTCCTTGAAAAATAAATAGAATGTGAATGTTAAATAAGAATAGAAATCGATTTTTCAAGGGAATAAATATAAAAAAATGCGATCGCCTTTATTAACGATCGCATTTTCTGAATAATAGCAAAATTAGAATGAATAACGCACGCCAACTTTCGCGCCGTATTGATTGATTTTCACATCTTCTACTTTGCCTAAGTGGTTATATTCTAATGCAGCGTTCACATCCCATTTTGGTGCAAAATTATAGGTTGCGCCTACAACCGCGCCATAGCCTACTTTTGTGCTAGAATCAGATAGCTCTTCGCGTTCAGTGCCTCGTGCTGTAGTTTCCACATTAGTTTCATCTAACTTCACGTAGTTAGTTGCAATACGCGCGCCGACATAAGGTTTAATTTTTGAATTTAAGTTAATGTCATAGTATGCAGCTAAGCCTAAACCATACGCTTTTAATTCAGCATCACCGGCAACGCTACCACCTGAATAGTTAACTTTATATCCTTGATCAGCTTTACCATAGTAAGTGTAATCAACAGCAAAACGCCAGTCATTGATTTTATAACCTACGGCTAAACTTGGTGAAAATGTGCTGTCATTGAATTCTTCAACCGCCAAACCTGAAGTTTTTAATTTGGAATAACCAAGATTGCCTTCAACATACCAATTCGCGCTTGCCGCTGTTGAGAATGTTAATGCGCCTAAAACGAGTGCTAATGCTGTTTTTTTCATAAAAATACTCCTTTGTATATTAAATAAAGCAGCCTATTATACATAACAATATGATCTTATTACAAATATTTTTAGCTCATTTTTTCTAAGGGCTTTTTACATTGACGACAAAAATAAACCGCACTTTCTCGTATAATGCGATTATGACGGCGAATACTCAGTTGATGTTCTTGACAAGCACAACGATAAGCAAAAGTTTGCCCTTGTACCGATTGCACATCAAATTGATGGCAAGTATCTGGCGGCAACTGAAACACCTTTTCCATCACCCCTTGCCATTCTTTTCCGTGCGGTTTCACGCACCCAAATAATTGATACACAATTAAGTGTGCCAATTCGTGGGGAACCACTTGATGAATAAATTCTTCAGGATTTTCCAACAATAAAGTGCGGTTAAATTTAATCGTATTTTGTTGCAAATAGGCTACACCCGCTTTTACACCACGAATATCGTAACTCACTTCAGGCATTGAGAAAGGACGATTAAAATAGTGCTCAGCCATTGCCAAACAAGCGGACAAACGGCGTTGTATTTGCATTTTGAGTTGGCGAAAATTTAGCGTGGTCATTTCATTGATTAAATTTACAGTTAATTGTATAATTTACGCGCTGTTAAAAACAGTTGGTGGCAGGGAAAAATGCAAAATCCCTGCTGGAACAGGGATTTTTGTGTTTTTGCTCTGCTTGTGTTTCACACAATATAAGGAGCAGTAAATGCGAATTTATTTTTCTTGTACCGAGGGTAAATTGCATATTGCAGTCGAAATCGACTACAGATTCATTGTAGCGTTGATTTCGTTGTTATGTCAATAACCTGACACCATAATAAAAAACATCTGTTTCCGCTCAATTGAAAGATCGAGCGGTTTTCTTTTAATTATAAGTCAGCTGCCGCGCGCAAATCTGCTGCACGATCAATTTTTTCCCAAGGGAATTGTTCGCGGCCAAAGTGACCATAAGCGGCAGTCTCACGGTAAATCGGTTGAATTAAATCAAGCATCTTGATTAAACCATAAGGACGCAAGTCGAAATGTTCACGCACAAGTGCCACTAACAATTCATCTGCTACTTTGCCCGTTCCAAAAGTTTCCACCATAATGGATGTTGGCTCAGCCACACCGATAGCATAAGAAAGTTGAATTTCACAACGATCTGCTAATCCAGCAGCAACAATATTTTTTGCCACATAACGCGCTGCATAGGCTGCTGAACGGTCAACTTTTGACGGATCTTTACCCGAAAATGCACCGCCACCATGACGTGCTGCACCGCCGTAAGTATCTACAATAATTTTACGCCCGGTTAAACCACAGTCCCCCATTGGGCCGCCAATCACAAAACGCCCCGTTGGGTTAATGAAATATTTTGTGTCTTTGCTTAACCATTCTGTCGGAAGAATAGGTTTGATAATTTCCTCCATTACCCCTTCGTGAACCTCTTTTTGACTCACGTGTTCCGCGTGTTGAGTTGAAAGTACCACTGCATCAACGCCGACAATTTTATTATTTTCGTATTTTAGGGTGACTTGACTTTTTGCATCCGGACGTAACCAGTCTAATGTACCATTTTTGCGCACTTCTGCTTGGCGTTGCATTAAGCGGTGCGCATACGTAATTGCCGCCGGCATAAAGACGTCGGTTTCATTGGTCGCATAACCAAACATAATTCCTTGGTCGCCTGCGCCTTGCTCTAATGGATTTTCGCGATCAACCCCTTGATTAATGTCTTGAGATTGTTTACCGATAGCATTCAATACCGCGCAAGAATGACCATCAAAGCCCATTTCAGAATGTTTATAACCAATATCACAAATCACTTGGCGTGTTAAATTTTCAATATCCACCCAAGCAGAGGTCGTGATCTCACCGCCCACTAACGCCATACCGGTTTTCACATAGGTTTCACACGCCACGCGCGCTTTAGGATCTTGCTTTAAAATTTCGTCTAATACCGCATCAGAAATCTGATCGGCAATTTTGTCAGGATGCCCTTCAGAAACTGATTCAGATGTAAATAAATAAGATGACATAACCGTTCCTTAAAAAATCATTTAGAAGTATAGACGGCTATAATAGACTTTTTTAATAAAAAGGCAAGTAATTTAATCACAGACTGCTGACAAAATTTTACTTAATAATCTGAAATATTTTGATTTCAAAAATATCTTGATGTGAAATGACTGTAGGGACACACTGCGTGTGTCCGTCATCAATATTTTTTACAACTTTTTGATTGAATTAATATTTTCGGACACACGCAGTGTGTCCCTACAATGTTATTTGATGTTTGTCAGCAGTCTGAGTGGCTTTGCCACTCTAATTCTCAGCCCCCCATCACTATGTAGGAAAAGCACAAACATGAAATTTTGATTCATTTGGTGTGCTTTTGCTATTTTATTGATATTTTTTCTTA
>NZ_CAMEFX010000029.1 GCF_945915845.1 uncultured Actinobacillus sp.
CTGATAATAATGCCGGTGCGATTTGATCTTCCCAGAAAGGTAAAACACGTTCTAAAGTAATTTTTAAGTTTTCTGCATTTGGTACAACGTCTGCCGGTAAGTGAGCATAACGGCGGTCGTTGTGTGCTGAGAATGGATCTTGTGGATCTAAATCCGGTGGTGAAATGTCGTAAGAACGGCGCCAGATGTGAACTTGTTCATCACCATATTGCTCAGCCGTTGCTTTTTTGTCTAAGCCTTGTAATGCACCATAGTGACGCTCGTTTAAACGCCAGTTTTTCACTTGTGGAATCCATAATTGGTTAGATTCTTCTAACACGATGTTACAAGTTTTGATTGCACGTGTTAAAACAGATGTGAAAGCGATGTCAAATTCAAAACCCGCTTCTTTTAATTTTTGACCGGCAGATTTTGCTTCTTCAATACCACGCTCTGTTAAGTTAACATCACGCCAACCTGTGAATAAGTTTTTTGCGTTCCATTCACTGAAACCGTGACGGATAAAGACTAATTGCATTGGAATACTCCTATGTTGATAAAATGAATTCAAAATTCACCGCACTTTATAGCAAAAAATAGGGGGCTTTGAAAGCAAAAAGCGAATGTTTCCTGATCTTGCGCAAAAATATGCTATATTTAACCCTAATTTTCGTTGTTTATTCTAAGGATGGCTTTCTATGTGGTTGCCGAAAATGTGCAAAATAGCAATAAAATTCACCCTGCTTTGTTGTGGTGGAATGATATTTTTTTCTGCACATGCAACGGAGTTGAACAAAATTCAACAACAGATTAAGCAGCAAGAGCAAAAAATTGCGGAACAAAAACGTGAGCAAAATAAACTACAATCTACATTGAAAAAGCAAGAAAACAAAATCAATGATGTAGTAGGTAATTTGCGTGAAACGGAAACAAGTTTAAAAGAAACGAAGAGAATTATTGCTGAAACTAATAAGCAAATTCAGCGTTTAGAGCAGCAAGAAAAACGACAGAAAGCGAAGTTAGCCAAACAGTTAGAAGCAATTTATCGCTCGGGTAATCCGAATTCTGTGGTCGAACATTTACTTTCTGATGAAGCGCATAAAAATGATCGCATGATGGTTTATGCTAAGCATATGAATCAGGCTCGTTTGAATTTATTGGAAGATTTAAAGACAACTCGTGCGCAATTAGAAATAGAAAAAGCTGAATTAGCCAATCAGCATAAAGCGCAACAAACGCAACTTTCTGAACATAAGAAGCAGCGCCAAGCGTTACAAAAAGCTCAAAATGAGCGTCAAAACACTTTAAATCAGCTGAATAAAACCCTTGAGCGAGATCAGAATAAGCTCAATACGCTGAAAGAAAATGAAAATGCCTTGCGTAATGAAATTGCTCGTGCAGCGCAAGCAGCTGAACAGCAAGAAAAACGTGAGCGTGAACAGTTGGCACGGAAAAAACAAGCGGAAGAAAAGCGAACCAATAAAACCTATCAACCGACAGAACAGGAACAGCAACTTATTCGATCAGGAAGTGGGTTGTCAGGTAAATATCCGCGTCCTGTGAATGGCTCAATTTTAAATAGCTATGGTTCAACCCAAGTGGGTGAAGTGAAATGGAAAGGTATTGTTATTGCAGCTCCGGCAGGTTCAGCGGTAAAAGCCATTGCCGGTGGTCGTGTGATTTTGGCGAGTTGGTTGAGTGGTTATGGCCAAGTGGTGGTAGTGGATCATGGCAAGGGTGACATGTCACTTTATGGTTATAACCAAGCGGTATTTGTACGTTCAGGTTCGTTGGTAAGTGCCGGGCAGAAAATTGCGGAGGTGGGAAACAGTGGTGGTCAGGGACGTTCAGCGCTTTATTTTGAAATTCGCCGCCAAGGTAATGCGGTTAACCCAATGAATTGGTTACGTTAATGAAACGAGTGAATCAACCATGTGCGGTCAAAAATTTACTGATTTTTTTCACCGCACTTTTTTCGTTTATGGTTCAAGCACAGACCGCTAAATTAGCGATTGTGATTGATGATATTGGCTATCACCCTAAAGAAGATGCGGCGATTTATGGGATGCCGAAGGAAATTGCTGTAGCGATTATTCCTTCAGCACCCTATGCACAACAACGCAATCAACAAGCGGTAGCGCAGGGGCGTGATATTCTCATTCATATGCCGATGCAACCTGTGAGCAATATTAAAATTGAAGAAGGAGGGTTGTCTGTGGGCATGTCTCCGCAAGAGGTGGCGCAACGGGTTAAGTCTGCTAAGTCTATTGTAAAAAATGCCATTGGTATGAATAATCACATGGGCAGTGCGGCAACGGCGGATATACCATTGATGACGGCTTTGATGCAAGAATTGCACCGTTATCATTTGTTCTTTTTAGATAGCCGAACTATCGGTAAAAGTGTGGCAGGTAAAATTGCCAAAGAGCAAGGGGTACCATCCTTAGAGCGACATATTTTTTTAGATGATAGCGATGCCCTGGTAGATGTTCAACGTCAATTTCAACTGGCGTTACAGTATGCACAAAAGCACGGTGTGGCAATTGTCATTGGTCATCCCCGTAAAAATACGGTTGCCGTGTTGCAAGCCGGACTGGCGCATTTGCCTGAGAATATTCAGTTGGTTAGTATGGGGAGTTTGTGGCGTAACGAAAAAATTGTGCCACCGAAACCCTTTATTTTGTTGTTTAGTGATTTAAGCGCACCAACTAATCGCGCGCCGTATGAAGCGGTGCCATTGTTGCGTGGTGTACCAAGATAGAAATAGCGTAAGAGAAGAGGATAGATTATGGCAGATCCACATATTCAATCCCCCATGGATTTTTTAGATAAACTCACCGTAGTGATTTATCGTTTGGGCTTCATGGTGGCCGCGGTGGGAATGGGATGTTTATTTGCTCCTTCTCAACAAGGCTATTTGATTTTATTAGTCGCAGCGACAATGTGCGCGTCTTCTTTGCATATTTATCTCAAACCTTTTCGTTTACTGCTTCAATTCGCGACCTGGATTGCTTTGTTGTGTCATTTGTTTGGTTTACCTGAACTTGCCCTTGGTGGCGCATTGCTGACGCTAGGCGGTTTGTGCTTTAAAGAATATTTTTGTTTTCGAGTGCCAACCTTAAATTTTATGCCGATTTTTGTGGCGTTACTTTGGATTAGCTTTGTGGCGGATATGGTGTTGCTACGGCAAATAATGAGCATAATTTGCGCACTGTTGCTGGTGGTGTTGTTTGTTCAAAAATGTCGTATGCCGTTGCATTTTGATATTGGCGATAAAATGAAGTATCAAATTTAAAACTCGTGTAAAATAGACCGCACTTTTCTTTCAAAGGATTTTTTTATGAACAAACTGAGTGTTGTAATTTTAGCGGCCGGTAAAGGCACGCGTATGTATTCGGACTTGCCGAAAGTGTTGCACAAAGTGGCAGGTAAGCCGATGGTGAAACATGTGATTGATACCGCAAAACAATTAAGTGCGGATCAAATTCACTTAATTTATGGTCATGGTGCAGATTTATTGAAAGCACGTTTAGCGGATGAGCCTGTGAATTGGGTATTCCAAGCAGAACAGTTGGGAACAGGTCACGCGATGCAACAAGCGGCGCCGTTCTTTAAAGATGATGAAAATATTGTCATGCTTTACGGCGATGCACCATTAATTACCAAAGAAACCTTGGAAAAATTAATTGCGGCAAAACCTGAAAATGGCATTGCGTTGCTAACGGTTAACTTGGAAAACCCAACAGGTTATGGTCGCATTATTCGTGAAAATGGTTCGGTGGTGGCGATTGTGGAGCAAAAAGATGCGAACCCTGAACAGTTGAAAATCACGGAAGTGAATACGGGCGTTATGGTATCAGACGGCGCGAGCTTTAAAAAATGGTTAGCGCGTTTGGATAATAACAATGCGCAAGGCGAATACTATATGACCGATGTGATCGGTTTAGCCAATCAAGACGGTTTCCAAGTGGCAGCGGTGACGGCGGAGGATATTATGGAAGTGGAAGGGGCAAACAACCGCTTACAACTGAATGCCCTTGAACGTTATTACCAACGCAAACAAGCGAAAACTTTGTTATTGGCCGGTGTAAGTTTGGCAGACCCTGAGCGTTTTGATTTACGTGGTGAATTGGTTCACGGAAAAGATTGTGAAATCGATATTAATGTGATTATCGAAGGTAAAGTGATATTGGGCAATAATGTCAAAATTGGTGCAGGTGCGATACTGAAAAATGTGACGTTGCATGATAACGTAGAAGTCAAACCTTATAGCGTATTAGAAGACAGCATTATTGGTGAATCTGCGGATGTTGGGCCATTTGCACGCTTACGTCCGGGTGCAGAACTTGCCGCAAAAGCGCACGTGGGTAACTTTGTAGAAATCAAAAAAGCAGTGATCGGTGAAGGCTCAAAAGTCGGGCATTTGACCTATATCGGCGATGCCGAAGTGGGCGCGAATGTCAATGTAGGTGCCGGGGTGATTACGTGCAACTATGACGGTGCCAATAAATTCAAAACCATTATTGGGGATGATGTGTTTGTAGGGTCAGACAGCCAATTAGTGGCACCAGTGACCATTGAAAAAGGCGCAACCATTGGCGCAGGTTCAACCATTACCAAAAATGTGGCGGAAAATGAATTGGTGATTACCCGCGTACCACAACGCCATATTCAAGGCTGGCAACGTCCAACGAAGAAAAAATAAAAGGTCTCTAAAAGCAAACCGCACTGGAGTAGTGCGGTCATAGGGATGACATACCCTATACGAGCCGTATAGGGCTACTTAATCTGAGCCGCTCTGCGGCTCTTTTATTCAGCCCCAGCGGGGCTGGGATTAATGAACCTAGCACGGCTCGTGCTAGGTTATTGCTCAAATATGAACTTTGTTAGCAATCTGCCACACTTTAAAGTGCGGTTTATTTTGAGCTGGTTTTATTTTTTCAACGCCCCTAACAGCCCACGCATAATTTGTTTTGTAATTTGGCTACGCATACTGCGACCTACGGATTTCACTACACCACTAACGATTTCTTCTGTGACCGTTAATTTCTCACCACGTTTTTTGGTGCCAAACAACATACGGCTTAAACTACCTACAATGCCATTTTTTTCTTCATCTTGAGCTTGTTGTGCCTGTTGTTGAGCTACAGCCTCAAGATTGGCTTGTTCTTGTAACACTTCAAATGCCGACTGATTATCCACATATTCGTTGTAATAGGGGAACAAATCATCTTCTTTAACCCAAGCTTGGCGTTGCTCCGCCGTTAATGGGGTAAGTTGGCTTTTCGGTGGGAAAATGGTCGCCATTTCTACCGGCGTTGGCATGCCTTTTGCATCTAAGAAAGACACTAACGCCTCACCGACCCCAAGAGTAGTAATCGCTTCAACGACATCGATCCCCTTATTCGCACGGAAGGTTTCTGCCGCGGTTTTGACGGCTTTCTGATCGCGCGGTGTAAATGCCCGTAAGGCGTGTTGTACGCGGTTACCCAATTGCCCTAACACCGTTTCAGGCAAATCCAATGGATTTTGCGTCACAAAATAAATCCCAACCCCTTTTGAACGAATTAAGCGCACAACTTGTTCCACTTTATCCACTAATACCGCCGGCGCGCCATCAAATAATAAATGCGCTTCATCGAAGAACATCACAAATTTAGGTTTTTCAGGGTCGCCCACTTCGGGTAACTGCTCAAATAATTCCGCCATTAACCACAATAAAAAGGCACCGTACATCTTCGGTGAATTGATCAATTTCTCTGAATTCAAGATATTGATCACGCCACGACCATCGCGCGTTTGCATCCAATCTTCTAAGTTTAAGGCAGGCTCGCCAAATAATTTATCTGTGCCTTGATTTTCAAGGGCTAGCAAGGCTCGTTGAATGGCACCAACGCTGGCAGCAGAAATATTGCCGTATTGCAGTTGGAATGTTTTGGCGTTGTCTGCTAAGAATTTCAACATCGCGCGCAAATCTTTCAGATCAATCAGCAACAAGCCTTTATCATCTGCCACGCGGAATAAGATATTCAATAGTCCTTCTTGGGTATCGTTTAAATTTAATAAACGAGACAGTAACATCGGCCCCATTTCTGAAATGGTGGTACGCAATGGAATCCCTGTTTCGCCAAATACATCCCAAAATGACACAGGGTATCCACTCAAATAGGCTTCGCCACCTAAACCAAATTGTTCTACGCGTTCAGCGATTTTACCTTGTAGTGCCCCTTTTTGGCTTAATCCTGATAAATCGCCTTTCACGTCCACTAAAAAAACCGGTACGCCGTCATCACTAAAGGCTTCGGCTAATTTTCGCAAGGTCACGGTTTTCCCTGTGCCTGTTGCACCGGCGATTAAACCATGGCGGTTAGCCATTTTTTTGTTAATCCCAAATACGTCCCCATTTGTATTGCGTGCAATTTCATAAATACTCATAAAATGTTCTTGTAAGTGCGGTCAAAAATAAAAAGGTTTTAATCACTAACACCGTCATGTCATGGTGATAGTGCATCGCTTTGAGTGTATTCTATGCTATCCTAGACACAGAAAAAAGGAGAATTTATGACCGCACTTTGCCCTTGCCAATCAGGACATCATTACGCTGATTGCTGTGAACCCTTTCATCAAAACCATGCCATACCACAAACAGCGGAACAATTGATGCGTTCTCGTTATTGTGCTTATGTCATGAAAAATATTGATTATATCTTGGCAACCACTGCGCCAAGCCAACAGGCATTACTCGATAAAAAGGCATTGCTCGATTGGGCAGAAACCACAACATGGACAGGGTTAGAAATTGTCTCACACGTTCCATCGGTGTCTAAAATCCACAGTACCGTAGAATTTAACGCCTTTTTTGCCACCGAAAATGGCGAACAGGTGCATCATGAAACATCACTTTTTGTGAAAATCAACGCACGTTGGTATTTTGTGGATCCCACCGTAGATTTACCCACGCAAAAACAACCTTGTTTATGTGGTTCAGGAAAAAAATTTAAACATTGTTGCGGGGGATTTTTGTAGGAAGGCTTATGAACAACAAAACACATCCACATTTAACCGCACTTTGGCGTTTTAGCCAAGTATTTTGGTGGCGGTTTAATCAAAATAAACTGACCCAAGCCGCGGGGTCGCTGACCTATAGCACCATGCTTGCTATTGTTCCTTTGGTGATGGTGGTCTTTTCGATTTTTACGGCTTTTCCTATGTTTAACGAAGTGACGGGGATGCTGAAAGAATTTATTTTTACTAACTTTGCACCTTCGGCAAGTGATGTGGTGGGGCAATATATTGATGAATTTGTGTATAACTCAAAGCAAATGAGCGCGGTTGGGATTGTGAGTTTAATCGCTGTGGCACTTTTGCTTATTCATTCCATTGATACTACATTAAACGCCATTTGGAAGGCGCCGGCACGCAGTAAGATTTTTTCATTTACCATTTATTGGGCAATTTTAACCCTTGGTCCTATTTTAATGGGGGCAAGTTTCGCGGTGAGTAGTTATGTGGCAAAAATCAGCGTATTCAATCATGAATTGGCACTGCCTTTTGGGGTGAAGTTGTTGAGTTTTGTTCCTTTTTTACTCACTTGGTTGGGCTTTACCTTTATTTATACCGTTGTGCCTAATCAAAAGGTGAATATAGGGTATGCGGCTTGCGGCGCTTTAATTGCGGCAACTTTCTTTACGCTCGGCAAAAAAGCCTTTGCTTGGTATATTTTAACCTTTCCGTCTTATCAAGTGATTTATGGCGCGATGGCAACCTTGCCATTAATGTTATTGTGGTTGCAATTAAGTTGGCTCTTTATTTTATTGGGGGCGCAACTGACCGCGGTATTGGATGATATGCGCCTGTTCAAACAAGGCAAATTGGATTTACAACAAGTTAAGGAGCATCAAGAATGATCGCATTAATTCAACGGGTGTCGCAGGCTCATGTGGATGTACATGGGGAACGGGTAGGCAAAATTGATAAAGGATTGTTAGTTTTACTTGGCGTTGAAAAAGAGGATACGCGGGAAAAAGCAGATAAATTGGTAGAGAAAGTGCTGAATTATCGCGTTTTTAGTGATGAAAATGACAAAATGAATTTGAACGTACAACAAGCCGGTGGTGAATTATTAATTGTTTCTCAATTTACGCTGGCAGCGGATACGCAAAAAGGCTTGCGCCCGAGCTTTTCTAAGGGGGCTGCACCAGAACTTGCCAATGCGCTTTATGAATATTTTGTGCAAAAGTGCGGTGAAAAAATTGGTGTTTCGACTGGACGTTTTGCGGCAGATATGCAGGTTTCGTTAGTCAATGACGGGCCGGTGACCTTTTGGTTAAATGTGCCGTGATGACGGTAGTCTTGGTAAAAAAAGTGCGGTGGAAAAACAAGTGGTTTTCTCACCGCGCTTTTTTGTTATAGGAAATGCGTTCTTATTTTGGTTCACCGATTGGTAAAATGGTGCGTCCGAAGCTTTCGTTGATAATATCCGCGGCTGCTAAGTAGAAAGCTAATAATGCCGTTAATAAACCGAAATTACCACCGATATGGGTGATTGAATGATCGCCTGCGAAGTCACCTGCGGCTAACAAATAGAACGTGATGGTTAAGCTTAAGAAAATCGCTTGTAACGCACGTGCTTTCGCCAATGTGCCGAAGAACATCATTAACGTGAATGTGCCCCAAGCTACTAAATACCAACCTACGAATGGGGCTGTGACGCCTTCGGCGAAGAATACTTTAAGTAAAACAAATGACCACCAGAATGCACCGTAGCTCGTGAACGCGGTGAAGCCAAAGGTATTCCCTTTTTTGTATTCAAACATGCCCGCGATCATTTGTGCGGTACCGCCAAATGCGATTCCCATTGCAAGTACTAAACCTACGTTTTCGCCTGTGTAGGTGCCGTTGTTAATTAAACTTAATAACCACGTAGTTAATGCAAAGCCACATAAACCCAGTGGAGCCGGATTTGCCAAACCGTCTTTTACTGCTGACATAAATTTTCCTTTTAAAATGAAATTGATAAGGGTGTAAAAAAGGGCGCTAGTATGGCGGATTTTGGCACCGAAATAAAGAAAAATTTTGCGTTAGAAAAACAAAATTGCAATCGATTTAGCGAAAGGTTTCAGCGATGTTTTTCTGTCATTAATCAGATTTTATGATCTAGATCACACTTTAGTTTTATTCAGTTAGATTTTGCTTTTGGTATAACCCTAAAGGCGTATAATTGCTCACAGCTAAATTTTTCAATTTTTAACAACTTTAGGAGATTCATTATGAGTAATGAAGTAAACAACGCGGTAAGTCCGGCTCAGGCAGAAGTGAATGCACTGGTTGAAAAGGGCTTGGTTGCTTTAGAACAATTCCGCCAGCTTAATCAAGAGCAAGTGGATTATATTGTGGCAAAAGCATCTGTAGCGGCTTTGGATCAGCATGGTACATTGGCGTTACACGCAGTGGAAGAAACAGGTCGTGGTGTGTTTGAAGATAAAGCCACTAAAAATCTTTTTGCCTGTGAATATGTGGTGAATAATATGCGCCACTTAAAAACTGCAGGGGTAATCAGTCATGATGATGTTACCGGTATTACTGAAATTGCGGATCCTGTAGGGGTGATTTGTGGGGTAACACCAACCACTAACCCAACTTCAACCGCGATTTTTAAATCATTAATTGCGTTAAAAACACGTAACCCAATTGTTTTCGCTTTCCATCCTTCGGCACAAAAATCTTCTGCACATGCCGCGCAAATTGTTCGTGATGCCGCGATTGCAGCCGGTGCGCCTGAAAATTGTATCCAATGGATCGAAACACCATCAATGGAAGGGACTTCTGCATTAATGAAACACCCGGGTATTGCGACTATTTTGGCAACAGGTGGTAACGCGATGGTGGAAGCCGCTTATTCTTGCGGTAAACCTGCATTAGGCGTTGGGGCGGGTAACGTGCCGGCTTACGTGGAAAAATCTGCCAATGTAAAACAAGCTGTACATGATATTGTGATGTCGAAATCATTCGATAACGGTATGGTGTGTGCGTCAGAACAAGCGGCGATTGTGGATGAAGAAATCTATGATGAATTTGTAAACGAAATTAAATCTTATGGTGTGTATTTCGTGAACAAAAAAGAGAAAGCCTTGCTTGAAGAATTTATGTTTGGTGTCAAAGCGAACAGTAAAAACTGTGCAGGTGCAAAATTAAATGCCAATGTGGTAGGTAAACCGGCGGCTTGGATCGCAGAACAAGCCGGCTTTACTGTCCCTGCTAAAACCAATATTCTAGTGGCAGAATGTGAAGAAGTGGGTGAAAAAGAGCCGTTAACTCGTGAAAAACTTTCCCCGGTACTTGCCTTATTAAAATCGCATTCTCGTGAACAAGGTTTAGATATGGCTGAAGCCATGGTGGAATTCCACGGTTTAGGTCACTCTGCGGCAATTCATACCAAAGACGCGGAATTAGCGCGTTCATTTGGTGAACGTGTGAAAGCCATTCGTGTGATTTGGAACTCGCCTTCTACTTTCGGCGGTATCGGTGATGTGTATAACTCTTTCTTACCATCGTTAACATTAGGTTGTGGTTCATACGGTAAAAACTCCGTGGGCAACAACGTAAGTGCCTTGAACTTAATCAATATCAAACGCTTGGGAAGACGGAGAAATAATATGCAATGGTTTAAAGTGCCTTCAAAAATCTACTTTGAACGCGATTCAATTCAATATTTACAAACCATGAAAGGTGTTAATCGCGTGATGATCGTGACTGACCGTTCTATGGTAGATTTAGGTTTTGTGGAAAAAATCGCAGAACAATTGCGTTTAAATCACCAAGGTATTACTTACCAATTATTTGCGGATGTTGAGCCAAACCCAAGCATTCAAACTGTTCAACGTGGTACGGCATTAATGCGTAGTTTCCAACCTGATACGATTATTGCGTTAGGTGGCGGTTCACCAATGGATGCGGCAAAAGTAATGTGGTTATTCTACGAACAACCTGAAGTGGATTTCCGTGACTTGGTACAAAAATTCATGGATATCCGCAAACGTGCGTTCAAATTCCCACAATTAGGTCGTAAAGCGAAATTTATCGGTATTCCAACTACATCCGGTACAGGTTCTGAAGTAACACCATTTGCGGTTATTACCGATGGCGATAAAAAATATCCATTGGCAGACTACTCATTAACGCCAACAATCGCGATTGTGGATCCTGCCTTGGTAATGTCTGTGCCAAGCCACATTGCAGCAGATACAGGTTTAGACGTATTAACACACGCTACAGAAGCTTATGTGTCTGTATTAGCGAACGACTTTACCGATGGTCTTGCATTACAAGCGATTAAATTAGTGTTTGAAAACCTTGAAGAATCGGTGAAAAAAGCAACACCGGAATCACGCGAAAAAATGCATAACGCCTCAACCATGGCAGGTATGGCATTCGCGAATGCATTCTTGGGCATTTGTCACTCAATGGCGCACAAAATTGGTGGTAAATTCCATGTGGTACACGGTCGTGCGAATGCGATTCTTATGCCACATGTTATTCGTTATAACGGTACTCGCCCAACAAAATTGGCAACATGGCCGAAATATAATAGCTATGTAGCAGATAAACGTTATCAAGATATTGCTCGTGCTCTTGGCTTACCGGCATCAACACCGGAGGAAGGCGTTGAATCATTTGCAAAAGCATTCCATGATTTAGCCGTACGCTGCGGTGTGAAAATGAGTTTCCGTGAACAAGGTTTGGATGAAAAAGAATTCATCGGCGCACTTCACGAAGTAGCATTACTTTCATTTGAAGACCAATGTACGCCAGCGAACCCACGTTTGGCAATGGTTGAAGATATGGAAGAAATCATGCGTAAAGCTTATTATGGTGAAAATCAATAATCACTAAAACCCAGTAAAATTTAACCGCACTTTATTTATCTGATAAAGTGCGGTTGTTTTTTTGTGCTTTTGCTAACACATCTTATTGTTATTATTATCAATGCGATAGCTAAAGTCTGCTATATTTTTTAGCTTAAAGGCGTACAATATGCCTTATTATTTTACTAGGAAATGGAGCTGTACTATGAAAGTCGCTGTCTATAGCACGAAAAACTACGACCGCAAACACCTTGAAATCGCGAACCAAAAATTTGGTTTCGAACTCGAATTCTTCGATTTCTTATTAAGTGAAAAAACCGTCAAAATGGCAGAAGGTGCCGAGGCGGTCTGTATTTTTGTTAATGATGACGGTAGCCGAGCGGTCTTAGAAAAACTGGCAAAAATTGGCGTAAAAACTATCGCTTTACGTTGCGCCGGGTTCAATAATGTGGATTTAGACGCCGCTAAAGAATTGGGGTTAAATGTCGTTCGTGTGCCGGCTTATTCGCCTGAAGCGGTAGCGGAACACGCCGTAGGTTTAATGCTCACACTTAACCGCCGTATTCATAAAGCCTACCAACGTACGCGTGATGCCAATTTCTCGCTCGAAGGTTTAACCGGCTTTAATATGCACGGTAAAACCGCTGGGATTATCGGAACGGGTAAAATCGGTATCGCCACGATGCGTATTTTAAAAGGCTTTGGCATGGAATTATTGGCATACGACCCGTTTAAAAATCCACAAGTGGAGGAATTAGGCGGTCAATATGTGAGCTTAGATGAACTTTACGCGCGTTCGCATGTAATCAGCCTTCATTGTCCTGCCACGCCAGAAAACTATCACTTACTCAACGAAACCGCATTTAATAAAATGCGTGATGGCGTGATGATCATCAACACCAGCCGTGGTGCGTTAATTGACAGCCAAGCCGCCATTGAAGCATTGAAACGCCAAAAAATCGGTGCCTTAGGTATGGATGTGTATGAAAATGAGCGCGAACTGTTCTTTGAAGATAAATCTAACGATGTGATTACCGATGATGTTTTCCGCCGTTTATCTTCTTGCCATAATGTGCTTTTTACCGGACACCAAGCATTTTTGACCGAAGAAGCGTTAAACAATATCTCCGATGTGACACTTTCTAACATTTTAGAAATTGAACAGACAGGAAAATGCGGGAATAGCGTGCTTTAAAGAGAATGAAAGGCTGAACCGGGTTCAGCCTTTTCTATGTTTAAACACCAAATTCTGCGCGATAGGCTTTCATGGCAGGAAGATATTGGCTGTATTGACTGTCA
Organism: uncultured Actinobacillus sp.; assembly: GCF_945915845.1. Lineage (GTDB taxonomy): Bacteria > Pseudomonadota > Gammaproteobacteria > Enterobacterales > Pasteurellaceae > Exercitatus. The sequence goes on from NZ_CAMEFX010000029.1 coordinate 13,143, forward strand.
TTTTCAATGAATTGCATTAAGTCATCTAAATCTACAATAGATAACACGTTACATTGATAATCGCGTTCTACTTCTTGAATGGCAGACAAATCGCCTTTGCCGCGTTCTTTACGATTTAAGGCAATAACCACCGCACTTAATGTAGCGCCGTTTGCCGCAATAATATCCATCGCTTCACGAATTGCCGTTCCTGCGGTAATCACATCATCCACCAATAACACCTTGCCTTGTAATGGCGAACCAATAAGATTGCCACCTTCCCCATGATCTTTGGCTTCTTTACGGTTGAAGCATACCGGTTTGTCTAAACCAAATTGATTGAATAACGCCACCGAAACCGTTGTTCCAATCGGAATGCCTTTGTAAGCCGGGCCAAAAATAACATCGTAAGTTAAACCGCTGGCTTGAATTGCGGCGGCGTAAAATTCGCCTAAACGGGCTAAATCCGCCCCGGTGTTAAATAATCCGGCATTGAAAAAATAAGGGCTAATGCGACCGGATTTTAAGGTAAATTCCCCAAAGCGTAATACATTTCGACTTAAAGCAAATTTGATAAATTCTGATTTGTAGTTTTGCATATTGCAATGATCCTTTTATTTTTAACAAATAGAAAAAAGGACAGAAATAGCTCTGTCCTATGATGATTAATGTGCTAATGCGGCACGTTGTGCCACAAAAATTTGTTCGCAACCTTGTTTAGCTAAATCGAGTAATTGTAATAATTCTTCATGAGAAAACGGTTCGCCTTCCGCCGTACCTTGTACTTCAATCATACGACCGTCTTCCATCATCACCACGTTCATATCGGTTTCTGCCGCACTATCTTCTACATATTCTAAATCACACACAGGTGTTCCATCCACAATTCCGACAGAAATTGCCGCTACTAATCCTTTGATTGGATTCGTTTTTAAAGTTCCATTTGCGATTAAACCATTGATGGCATCAATTAATGCCACACAAGCACCTGTAATGGATGCGGTACGTGTACCACCATCTGCTTGAATAACATCACAGTCTAAGGTAATTGAACGCTCACCTAATGCTTCTAAGTCCACCATTGCACGCAATGAACGGGCGATTAAGCGTTGAATTTCCATGGTGCGCCCACCTTGTTTACCTTTTGCTGCTTCACGTTGCATACGGCTATGGGTTGAACGTGGCAACATACCATATTCCGCCGTGACCCAACCTTGCCCCTGCCCTTTTAAAAAGCGAGGAACGGTTTCATCCACAGAGGCAGTACAAAGCACTTTCGTATCACCAAACTCTACTAAGACAGATCCTTCGGCATGTTTGGTGTAATTTCGGGTAATTTTAATGGGACGGGGTTGGTGATTAGCTCGTTCATTTGGGCGCATGGTTAATTCCTTATTCTCTGTAAAAATCGCGCTATTCTAACACGCAAAATGACATCCGTGAAATTTCCCAGTACAATAACCGCGGTAAATTGATATATAAATCCAGGAGAAAGATATGATTTACAGTATGACCGCTTTTGCACGCCACGAAATCAAAAAAGATTGGGGCGATGCCGTATGGGAAATTCGTTCTGTTAACCAACGTTATTTAGAAAATTTTTTCCGTTTACCCGAACAATTCCGTGGGTTAGAAAATAGCTTGCGTGAAAAACTGCGCCAAAATCTAACGCGCGGTAAAATTGAATGTAGCTTGCGCATTGATAGCAAAAAAGTTGCCGCGACAGAGTTACATCTAAATCAAGACCTAGCCAATCAAGTGATTCAATCGCTAAAATGGATTAAAGCGCAAGCAGGCGAAGGGGAAATTAATTTAACGGATGTTTTGCGTTATCCCGGTGTCGTAGAAACCCCGGAGCAAGATTTGGATGTCATTAGCCAAGATTTGTTAGCCGCCTTTGATACCTTGCTACAAGAGTTCATTGCTATGCGTGGGCGCGAAGGCGAGAAATTGCAAGCCATTATTCAGCAACGTTTGGATGCCATTTCGGTGGAAGCCAATAAAGTGCGGTCAAAAATGCCGGAGATTTTACAATGGCAACGTGATCGATTGTTACAACGCTTTGAAGAGGTGCAAATTTCCCCGGATCCGACACGTTTAGAACAGGAAATGATCCTATTGGCGCAACGTGTAGATGTGGCTGAAGAATTAGATCGCCTACAAATGCATGTGAAAGAAACCACATCCATTTTGAAAAAAGGCGGCGCCGTGGGGCGCAAATTAGATTTTATGATGCAAGAACTTAATCGCGAATCAAATACCTTAGCATCAAAATCTATTAACGCTGAGGTGACGGCTTCCGCTGTCGAGCTAAAAGTGTTGATTGAGCAAATGCGCGAACAAATTCAAAACTTGGAGTAATCTATGGCAGCGATTCATCTTACCCAATATCGCCTGATTGAAGTGGCCGGTATCGATGCAGAAAAATATTTGCAAGGGCAAGTCACCGCAGATGTGACAAAACTTGAAATCGGTGCCTCAACTTTGACAGCACATTGCGATCCTAAAGGGAAAATAACCGGGCTTTTTCGTTTGATTCGTCTATCGGCAGAACAATTTTATCTTTTCATCAGAGCTGATTTATTGCCGACCGCTGTGGAACAGTTAAAAAAATATGCGGTTTTTTCAAAGGTAACCTTTTCGCCCGTAGAAGCTAATATTGTCGGCACAATTGACGAAAATACCAATATTCCGGCACAGGTTTGCGTTGAATTTGGTAATCGAAAAATCCTGATTAACCCTGAAAGTGCGGTGGATTTTAGTGATAGTTTTATTCTGTGGGATCTTGTTGATATTCAGCAAGGCTATCCGATTTTGAGCAATAAAGCCCAAGGTGAATTTATTCCACAGGCATTAAATTTACAAGCTATTGAACAAGCGATTTCTTTCTCAAAAGGCTGCTACATTGGACAAGAGACAATTGCTCGTGCCAAATATCGTGGTGCGAATAAGCGTATGATGGTGACCTTTAAAGCTGAAACCGAGATAGTTCCAGACATTGCTGGCGAAATTGAAATGCAGTTAGAAAATGGTTGGCGCAAAACAGGCACAATTTTAAGTGCGGTGAATGTTGAGGGTGTTTTATGGTTACAGGTTGTATTGAGTAATCAACTTGAAGAACATCAGGCATTTAGGTTGGCCGAAAACCAAACTACGTTGGAAATGTTAGCGTTGCCTTATAGTTTGTAGTGGCAGTTGCACAAGACGGTCGTTGAACCTGTCGAAACGTAAGTCTTGTGCAGTTACAGACATTTCGGCTTTGTGCAAGTGCTGCATAATGCCGTTTATTTTTCATACCAAATTCGATTCACATAAAAAGTGACTTTCCCTGATGGTGTATCAACACGGACTTCATCATCTAGGCTTTTACCGATCAGCGCGCGCGCTACGGGGGAATCTACTGAAATCCAGTTTTTGGCAGGGTCAAATTCATCACAGCCGACAATACGATATTGTTTTAATTCCCCTTCTTCTGTTTCTAATTCTACCCAAGCACCAAAAAACACTTTGCCTTCTTGTCGAGAGTGGTAATCTACAATTTGCAAAACTTCCAATCGTTTCATGAGAAAACGCACACGACGGTCAATTTCGCGTAAACGGCGTTTACCGTAAATATATTCCGCGTTTTCGCTACGATCCCCTAATGCCGCGGCATCAGATACGGCTTGAGTAACTTTGGGGCGTTCTTCTTTCCATAAATATTTCAATTCTTGGTCTAAGGCGTTCCAGCCTTGGCGTGTGATGTAATTGGATTTTGCCATTTTTTCTTAAGGTGCGGTTAAAAAGATTTCAGTTTTGTGATTATATCACTATTGAAAATTTGCATAAACGCTCATATCAGCGTATTATCTGACCGCAAAACTCAGCTTATTTAGGAACAATGAGGTTTAGTCGTGGAACAAATTAAAATTTCAGATGCCGCACAAGCGCATTTTCGTAAGTTATTAGAGAGCCAAGAAGATGGCACCAATATTCGTATTTTTGTGGTAAATCCAGGTACACCTCATGCTGAATGTGGTGTTTCTTATTGTCCGGCTAATGCCGTTGAAGATCGCGATACCGAAATGAAATATAACGGTTTTTCGGCTTTTGTGGATGAAGTGAGTTTGCCGTTTTTAGAAGAGGCGGAAATTGACTATGTTACCGAGGAATTAGGCACGCAGCTGACCTTAAAAGCGCCAAACGCCAAAATGCGGAAAGTGGCTGATGATGCGCCGTTAATTGAACGCGTAGATTATGTGATTCAAACGCAAATTAACCCACAATTAGCCAGCCATGGCGGTCGTATTACATTAGTTGAAATCACTGAAGACGGTTATGCGATTCTACAATTTGGCGGTGGCTGTAATGGTTGTTCAATGGTGGATGTGACCTTAAAAGACGGTGTGGAAAAACAGTTGCTTGAAATGTTTGCCGGCGAGCTCAATGGGGCAAGAGATGTTACTGAACACCAACGTGGTGAGCATTCTTATTACTAGGGTCTGTTTGTCTTTCAATAAAAGGCAGCGGCGGAGCTTGTTTTTTGCCCAATCAAGGCAAAAAAACTGCCGTTTAGTCATTCTAAACAAAGTTTTTTTAACACAGAGTGGGCAAAAAAGAAGCCCGCCCCTTCGGGTTGTGCCTAAAAAAGCCATCGTCGTTGTTGTAAAACTTGTAAATAGTCCTGCTATTAACTGCGTTTTACGCCTAGCCGATGGCTTTTTTAGGCGACAACGCAGCTTTTTATTGAAAGATAAACAGACCCTAATGACAAACACGAATTAAAATCGGCTGAAAGGCCGATTTTTTTTGGATTTGTTTTGTATAAAGGCGAACTGCGAGAAAAACGATAGCGGTACAACAGAAAATAAAGGCGGCAATGAGCAATTCATGTTGAAATAGTTGGTGGCCGATAAAGGTACTCAATAAAATTGCAAGCAAAGGTAAAACATAAACGAGCCAAACAGATTGCAACAAAGAGCGTTCCGGCAAGCCAATTTCTACGCGTTGTCCGATCGCAACGGGGGTAATGGTTTGTACCGTAAAAATATGTTCATTATGATTTCCCGTCAACTCAGAAAGAACCGATGAGCCACATGCGGCCTTGGCGGCACAGCTACCACAAGCATTTTTGGATTGACATTTTACGGTTGCCATACCTGATTTATAGTCAATAACGACCGCACTTTCAATTAACATATTCTTCTCATGGAATTTTACAAAAACACACCACCGATAAGCGGTGGTGGCTAAAAATAGGGTCTGGTTATTATAAATAAACAGACCCCAAAATGACGAAATTATTTTTGTGCTTCTTCGGCTTTACGTTGCATTTCATAATGTTGCAACATGGCTCCCATACGTTTATTTTTTTGTTCTAATTTTTCCGGTGAAGTCACATCTTTCATGGGTGCATTATAACTGACAGGCTGTTGCGCGCTTTGTAGCAATATCGGTGTTGTTTGTAATACCGGTAAATCAGCGGCTTTATCTGCTTGATAAGCATTGTAAGTTTGTACCCCTAAAACCGCGACTAAACAGACTGCTGCGGCGACAGCAATTTGGGTTAATGGTGCAAACATCGCTTTTAATTTCTGTACAAATGGAAGTTGTTCTGCTTCTTCTGGTGTAGGTTGTGAAACCATTGTTGGCTCCGCTTCAATCAATGCTTCCATTTTTGCGGTAAAATCTGTGCCTAAAAATACCGAAGTTTCTTCACGCATTACTGAGCGGATAGCATGATAGCGATGCCAACTTGCTTGAAGTTCGGCGTTTTGACATAAATTTGTGGTGAATTCGTTACTGACGTGTTCACCATCAATATACGCAGAAAGTAATTCTTTTTGCATATTTATACTCCAGTATTTAATTATTTTAACGTTGAATTAAAGGGTTAATTTTATTTTCAATAATTTCACGTGCACGGAAAATTCTCGACCGCACAGTTCCCACAGGGCAATCCATAATTTCAGCAATTTCTTCGTAACTTAAACCTTCAAGTTCACGCAATGTAATGGCTGTTTTTAATTCTTCTTGCATCCCCTCAATGGTTTCAAAAACAATTTTGCGAAGCTCTGAAGATAATAATTCATTTTCGGGCGTATCCACATCGCGTAAATTGGTGCCTACATCATAACTTTCCGCATCTTCCGCCAAAATATCTTCATTCGGTGGGCGGCGACCTTGGGCAGTTAAATAATTTTTAGCCGTATTAACTGCAATGCGATAAAGCCAAGTATAAAACGCGCTTTCACCACGAAAAGACTCAATTGAGCGATAAGCCTTGATAAAGGACTCTTGTACAACATCTGGAATATCGTTACGTGGTACATAACGAGTTAAAAGCCCGGATACTTTGTTTTGATAACGCGAAACTAATAAATTAAAGGCTTTTTTATCCCCTTGTTGAACGCGTTCTACTAAAACCTGATCTGTCAGCTGTTCAGCCATATAACTCCAATTATCCTGTTACTCATTCAGCTTACACAGCATTATTGTAAGATTAGAGCAAAGGATTTTATAAAAGTTCAAAAAATTATTTGTCTAGTTTTAATGTTTGTTGAATAAAATCCACCATAGCTTGTAAGTCAGCATCGGGTGCTGAAGTGCGGTTAAAAAACCATGAGAATAATTGCAAGTCTGTACAAGCCAATAAGCGAATAAATGTAGCCTTCTGGGCATCTGATAGTGCATCAAAATGTTGTTGATAAAAAGGCATAATGACTTTATCTAATTCCAACATGCCACGGCGACAATCCCATTCAATACGTAATTTATTATATTCCATTTTTATTTCCTCAAAGATAAACAGGCCTTAAGGCGAAAGACGCTCTTTAATCCATTCATTATGTTCCAAACGATAGCGGATGCGGTCGTGTAAACGGCTTGGGCGGCCTTGCCAAAATTCAATCATGGTTGGAATTACCACATACCCGCCCCAATGCGGTGGACGTGGCACATTAAGTGGATGTTTTGCCGCAATTATTGCCGCTTTGGTGAGTAAGGTTTTTTTGCTTTCAATCACCGCACTTTGCTCGCTTGCCCACGCTCCAATGCGGCTGGTATAAGGGCGGCTAGCAAAATATTCATCAGATGCTTGTTCATCAAGCAACTCAACACGCCCTTCGACACGCACTTGGCGTTCGAGTTCGGGCCAAAAGAAATTGAGAGCAGCAAAGGGATGTGCGCGGAGTGCATTGCCCTTTTGACTATGATAATTGGTGAAGAAAACAAAACCTGTGGTATTTAATTCTTTCAGTAGTACCACGCGACTACTCGGTAAACCTTCTGCGTTCACTGTTGCTAGGTTCATGGCAGTGGGTTCGTTCACTTTTGTTTCTATCGCTTCAGTGAGCCATTTTTCAAATTGTTTCAAAGGGTTGTCATCGCATTGTTTCACCGATAAGGTTTGTTGTGCGTATTCTTCCCGAATATTATGTAAATCCACATTATTACTCTCAAATCTCAAATGGTTGTAAAGTATAACAAAAACACAATGAAATTTGACCGCAGTTTGCGGATTTTTCCCTATATTTCCGTTAAAATATAGGCAGAAAATATTCAAAGGTTAATTTTATGAAAATTATTATTCTTGGCGCCGGGCAAGTTGGTATCACTTTGGCAGAAAATCTCGTCAGTGAAGATAATGACATTACCTTGGTTGATAATAACGAAGCTCGTCTAGATAACTTGCAAGATAAACACGATTTACGTGTAGTTCGCGGTATAGCGTCTTCTCCAGTGGTATTGCGTGAGGCTGGTGCACAAGATGCCGATCTAATGGTTGCTGTAACGCAATCGGATGAAGTTAATATGGTGGCTTGCCAAGTTGGTGCAACGATTTTTAATACGCCGACTAAAATTGCGCGTATTCGTAATAGTGATTTTTGGCGTGAAAAAGATCGTTTATTTTTACCTGAAGTGTTACCTATCGATCATATTATTTCACCCGAAACCTTGGTGACCGATGAAATCACACGCTTAATTGATTACCCGGGTGCGTTGCAAATTGCTCATTTTGCCAATGAAAAAATTAGTGTTGCAGTATGCAAAGCTTATTACGGTGGCCCATTGGTGGGGTATGCTATTTCTGCACTACGGGATCATATGCCACATATTGATTGTCGTATTGTGGCGATCTTGCGTCAGGACAAATTTATTCGCCCTCAGGCTTCAACAATTATTGAGGCTGGGGATGAAGTCACCTTTATTTGTGCGACCGTGCATATCAAAGCCATAATGTCAGAATTACAGCGGCTTGAACGTCCTTATCGCCGCATCATGATTATGGGCGGCGGTAATATCGCTTTAAATGTGGCTTCACGTTTAGAAAATCAATGTTCACTCAAATTAATTGAACGTAACCCAAAACGTGCCGATTATTTAGCAGAAAACCTCTCTAAAACCTTAGTCTTTTGTGGTGATGCCTCAGATCAGTCGCTTTTATTTGAAGAGCATGTGGATGAGGTTGATGTTTTTATTTCACTCACGAGTGATGACGAAGCCAATATTATGTCTGCATTACTTGCAAAACGGATGGGGGCAGAAAAAGCAGTAGTATTAATTCAACGTATGGCATATATCAATTTAATTCAAGGCGGCGCTATTGATATTGCTATATCCCCTCAGCAAGCGACTATATCTAAATTGCTCAGCCATATTCGCAAAGGAGATATTGTAAATGTTGCTCAATTACGACATGGTAGCGCCGAAGCATTGGAAATTATTTTGCATGGTGATGCTACAACATCTCAAGTGATTGGGCGAAAGGTGGCTGAATTAAAATTACCTAACACGGTGATTATTGGGGCAATTTTACGAAATAATGAGGTCCTTATTGCTAAAAAAGATGTAGTGTTTGAAGAGTACGATCATGTTATTATTTATCTTGCAGATAAAAAAGCGGTTTCAGATATTGAGAAATTGTTCCAGCCAAGTGCATTTTTTATCTAGACAACTTATTGAAAATTAATATAATACATCCGCTTTTATAGGCATATATCGTTCAATAAATTAAGGGTATTTTTATGAGTTTTATAAAAGAATTCCGTGAATTTGCCGTACGTGGCAATGTCGTGGATATGGCAGTCGGTGTGATCATCGGTGGGGCTTTTGGTAAAATCGTCAGCTCACTGGTTGGTGATATTTTTATGCCTGTATTAGGTATTTTAACCGGCGGTGTAGATTTCAAAAATTTAAAAATTGTCTTAGCCGAAGCAGTAGGAAATACGCCGGCAGTTACATTAAATTACGGATTATTTATCCAAAATGTTTTAGATTTCATTATTATTGCTTTTGCGATCTTTATGATGGTAAAAGGTATTAATAAACTCAAAAAACCGGTTGAAAAAGTCTCCGGACCAACGCAAGAACAATTATTGGCAGAAATTCGCGATTTATTGAAAAAATAATCCCAAGTAAATCTTCCCTTTAAAGGAAGATTTCTTTTTTATAAGGACAAAAGTATGACTCACCCAACACCAGAACAATTTCAAGCCGAAACGCGAGAAATCATTACTGATTTGCTTAATGATGGTAGCGATCCTAATGCGCTGTATATTATTGAACATCATGTCGCTCATTATGATTTTGATAAATTAGAAAAAATTGCTGTAGATGCATTCAAAGCCGGCTATGAAGTCTCTGATGCAGAAGAGTTAGAAGATGATCATGGCAAACCGCTTTTTTGTTTTGATATCGTTGCGGAAGTGGAATTAAAACCTGAAATCATTGATGCCCAACAAAAAGAATTAGTGCCTTTAGTGCTTAAACATGGCGGTATTTATGATGGCTGGGGAACTTATTTTGAAGATCCTAACTCAACGGATGATGAATATGGTGAGGATGGTGAGTTTTTTGATGATGAAGAGGATGATGACGTTCATTGATAGATAATCGTGCCTAAATTGAGACTAAGGACACAAATCAGATTTGTGTCCTTAAATTTTTTTTGAGGAATGCTATATTGATATCACATTTCTATTATAGCTTACAAACAAGTGCGGTCTATTTTTGAAATTATTTTTTCAACCTCACTAATTGTACAGCATGGTCTGCACCTTTTGTTAGAATAAGATTCGCCCGTTCACGTGTGGGTAAAATGTTTTCTTTTAAATTTAACCCATTGATACTATTCCAGATTTGTGTTGCTATTGTAATGGCTTCTTGTTCTGATAAGTTGGCGTAGTGTTTAAAATAAGAATTAGGATCGTTAAATGCACTTTGACGAAATTTTAAGAAACGGCGGATATACCATTCTTGTAATAATGCTTCATCTGCGTCAACATAAATAGAAAAATCCACAAAATCAGATACAAAAGTTTGGGCACTATTACCGGTTTGTAACACGTTTAACCCTTCTAAAATCAGAATATCAGGCTGATTCACCACATTAAATTGATCGGGAATAATGTCATAGGTTAGATGAGAATAAATCGGTGCTTTAACATTTGGCTTACCTGATTTAATATCCGCTAAAAATTTAATCAGCTTTGGGGTGTCATATGAAATGGGGAACCCTTTTTTCTGTAATAAATTTCTTTCTTGCAATATATTGAGTGGATAAAGAAATCCATCTGTTGTGATTAAATCGACTTTTCGTGTTTCAGGCCAGTGACTGAGTAGTGATTGTAAAATTCGGGCAGAAGTGCTTTTACCAACAGCAACACTACCTGCAATACTAATGATGTAAGGAACTTTCCCCTTGTTACCGCCTAAAAATCGGTTTAAGACTGCCTGACGGCGTAAATTTTCTTCTATATAGTAATTAATTAAACGTGCAAGTGGTAAATAGATAGTACTGACTTCATCTAACGAGAGTTCTTCATTAAAACCAAGTAATGGCTTTAAATCTTGTTCTGTGAGTTGTAATGGGACAGATTTACGCAATTCTGCCCATTGTTGACGATTAAAAGTCAAAAAAGGACTATGGTTATCAGAAAAATGCGTAGTGTGTTTAGATAATGTCATTATTTTTTATTGCAAATACGAAAAATTGCCCCTGAATATACCCTATAAAAAGAGATTTGGGCATAAAAATTTCGCTAAATTGTTTAAATTTATAGCAAAATTGAGTATTTTTGCTTGCTAATTGAGCGGATAGAGAAAAAAATCCATTTTTTTACAAAAAACACTTGTCAGACGGAAAAATTTCCCTATAATACGCGTCACTTGCTTGTGACGCCGACTTAGCTCAGTAGGTAGAGCAACTGACTTGTAATCAGTAGGTCATCAGTTCGATTCCGATAGTCGGCACCATCTCACAACCAAGATTCAATCTAGCGTGGAGGGGTTCCCGAGCGGCCAAAGGGGGCAGACTGTAAATCTGTTGGCTCAGCCTTCGAAGGTTCGAATCCTTCTCCCTCCACCATTTCTTTAATTGAATTCCTATGGGACAGACGAATTTAGAACAGCGGGCATCGTATAATGGCTATTACCTTAGCCTTCCAAGCTAATGATGCGGGTTCGATTCCCGCTGCCCGCTCCAAGAAAGCGCTGATATAGCTCAGTTGGTAGAGCGCACCCTTGGTAAGGGTGAGGTCGGCGGTTCAAATCCGCCTATCAGCACCATTCTTAAACTTCAGCTTTCCTTTTAAGATAAACCGTAAACAATACATTAGGTTAATGTGGTGTTATTGTACCATCGATAACCGTGTTTTTTAGAGGGACTTTAAATGTCTAAAGAAAAATTTGAACGTACAAAACCGCACGTAAACGTGGGTACAATCGG
>NZ_CAMEFX010000030.1 GCF_945915845.1 uncultured Actinobacillus sp.
CAAAGTGCGGTTGAAAATCACGCGGAATTTATTTTTGTTCATGTGCTGTTCCTTAATAACAGAGATTGTTATGAATGATGATAGAAATACAAAAGCCCACTATTCCGTGGGCATTGTGTTAGATTTTGGCTTATTTTGTCATTAAATTAAGCAAGGCTTGATAAACTGCTTGTGCTTGTTCGCCTGAAAGGGCTTCTTTGTCTTCATTTGAAATAACCACTGCACTTTGGTTGCCGTATGCGCTTAATTGCATACTGTATTCGCCATTTTCTAGCTCTGGCTGTGAGGTGCCGAAACGCGCCCATTCTGTGGCGTCAATGGCTTTATATTTTAACAGGCGATAACCGCGTCCTACGGTTTCTTCTTTAATTTCAAAGCCAAGTTGTGGCAATATCTCACCTAATTTTGTCCAAGATTGGTTGAAATTTGAGGATAATCCTAAAGCAAGATGACCGTTAGCATCGTTGACGATGGCAGCTTGAATAGGGCCTGTCGGTTCAGGTAATGCAGTGTCTTGTTGCTGTGTGCGATAAGCTGCATTAAGCTCACCAACTAAATGATTTAATAAATCTGATGCATAAAGCTCTTTAGCTTTAGTGCTTGGTATTGTCACGATATCATCACGCTTCATGTCGGATACTGCTACTACTAATGCATTTGCATCTTTGGCATGAATTTCTTCAATGATGTAACGAACTTGAGTGTTGCCACCTTCGTCATTACGTTCTACGTTTGCCCAATCTGTTTGAATTTGTTTGTCATTGGCGGTGAACGTAATATTTTTTTCCGTTAACAAACGTTGAACTTGTTGAATATTGTAAACATCTTGGCGTGAATTTGGATAAACGATAGATGCGCGTTCGCCATCAAATTGTGCAATTGAATTAGTGATAATTGCCATAGGTACTGATGGTGGGCGAATATCGAGTGCTTCGCCTTTTTTAATGTCTTTAGTTGGTAATTGGAAAGTGTTATTCGCACCAATAATGGTTAAACCGGCTGTGTCTAAGGTGGTGAATTCTGTAATGTCAGCAGCGTGTTTAGCATAGCTGTCATTGGCTAAACGGCGACTTTCCGGACTTGAACAAGCGGTTAAGGTTGCTAAGACTGCAATGGCAATGGCCAATTTTTTCATAATTTATCCCTTTAAGCTAAAATTTTGTATATTGTCAGACAATAAATTCATAGCAAAGTTTACGTGATAAATACAACAAAGTCCACGCATGGACGTGGACTTCTAATCGATTAAATAAACTTAAATTAAGCCGGCGGTTTTTAATGCTGCTTCTACTTTAGGTTGTGCCCCTTCGCTTAAGGTGGTTAATGGCAAACGCAATACAGGTGCTTTGATTAAACCTAAGCGATAAGCTGCCCATTTCACCGGAATTGGGTTGGCTTCAACGAATAAATCATGATGTAAGGCATTTAAGCGGGCATTGATTTTATCTGCTTCAGCAAAGTTGCCTTCTAAAGCAAATTGACACATTTTCGCCATATCTGCGGCAGCAAGGTTATTGGTGACGGAAATGACACCTTGACCACCTAATTTCATACTTTCTAAACCTGTTGCGTCATCGCCACTCAAGAAAATAAAATCTTCACCGGCTAATTCTTTAATTGCTTTAACGCGGCTTACATCGCCTGTGGCTTCTTTAATACCAACAATATTTTTAATTTTGGCTAAACGACCTACAGTTTCAGGTTTCATGTCTGAACCTGTACGACCGGGTACGTTATAAAGAATTTGTGGTAAATCTGTGCATTCTGCGATAGCTTTGAAATGTTGATACATACCTTCTTGGGTTGGCTTGTTGTAATAAGGGACAACACTTAAACAACCTGCAACACCACTGCCTTGTAGCTGTTTTGTCATCGTAATGGCTTCACTAGTGGCATTGGCACCAGTTCCTGCGATAACAGGAATTCTACCTGCAGCAAATTCTACGGTTTTCAAGATAACCTTCACATTTTCATCAATACTTAATGTAGCGGACTCTCCTGTTGTCCCTACAGCAACAATGGCATTTGTGCCTGATTCAATATGGAATTCCACTAATTTACGTAATTCTTCGTAATCAACTTCACCGTGGATATCCATTGGTGTAATCATTGCGGTAATACTTCCGTAGAATAAAGGTTGTGTTGCTGACATAAAAAACTCCTAGTGTCTTTTTATTGTATGAATTAGCGTTAAGGATTGCTAAAATATGGACGCTTTGCAAGTGTTTTTTTCGCTTTTTGCGATTTAAGTCAAAAAATAGGAAATTTTTATGATCAATCCATTAAAACAAGGTCAAAATGCACCGCACTTTTCATTATTAAATCAACACAATGAAATGATTTCGCTCTCTGATTTTAAAGGGAAAAAAGTGTTAGTTTACTTTTATCCTAAAGCCCTCACGCCGGGTTGTACTACACAGGCCTGTGGTTTGCGAGATGTGAAAGCAGAATTGGAAGCATTGAATACGGTGGTGGTGGGGATTAGCCCTGATGCACCTCAAAAACTCGCTAATTTTGAAGAGAAAAAAGCCCTGAATTTTACGTTACTTTCTGATGAAACACATCAAGTCGCTGAACAATTTGGGGTGTGGGGTGAAAAGAAATTTATGGGGCGTGTGTATGATGGCGTTCATCGCATTAGTTTTTTGATCGATGAAAATGGCGTGATTGAACAGGTTTTTGATAAATTCAAAACAGGTGAACATGCAAATGTGGTGTTGGATTATTTGAAGAATAAATAGTAAATAGGGAAGTTGGTGATAAACTTACCAACTTCCTTTTTTATTAGTCTTAACCTTGCGCTTTTACTGCCGCTAACGCCACCATATTGATAATACGGCGAACTGATGAAGCAGAAGTAATAATATGCGCCGGTTTTTTCATTCCCATTAAGATTGGTCCAATAGTAATAGGTTCTGCAGTACCTTGAAGAATATTTAAGCTAATACGTGCCGTTTCCATATTTGGCATCACAAGCAAGTTTGCCACACCCTTTAATGGACTATCAGGCATTAATTCTTCGCGTACTTTTGGCAATAATGCCGTATTGGCATGCATTTCACCGTCAATGGCAAGCGTTGGATCCTGTTCGCGCACAAGATCTAAAACTTGACGCATTTTAACCGCGCTTGGGGTATTTAATGTACCGTAGTTTGAATGGGAGATTAAGGCGACTTGTGGTTCAATCCCGAAACGGCGCACTTCTTCTGCTGCCATTAACGTAATTTCCGCCAATTCTTCCGCGGTTGGATCTTGGTTTACAAAGGTATCTGTAATAAACAAATTACCACTTTGCATCACTAAACCATTTACCGCTGCCGGCACTTTAACATTATCTTGCACGCCAATAATCTCTTTAACTACCGCAAGATTCGCCGCATAAGTGCCTACAAGACCGCCCACCATGGCATCCGCATAGCCTAATTCTAATAAGGCAGAACCAATCGCAATGGAGTTGGTTAACATGCGGCGTTTTGCCATGGCTTCCGTCACACCATGACGTTTTTGTTTCGCGTGATAAAGCGACCAACATTCGTTATAGATTTTTTCATTGTCTGTATTGAGAATTTCAAAATCTTTACCGTTTTCAAGTTTTAAGCCTAGTTTTTTGATTTGTTCTTCAATGACGGCGATACGTCCTACTAACACAGGGAAGGCAATGCCTTGCGTGACAATTTCTTGCACGGCATACAATACGCGAGATTCTTCACCGTCTGTTAATAACACGCGTTTTTTGTTCGCTTTGGCTTGGTCGAAAACCGGTTTCATAAACAAGCTGGTTTTGTACACAAATTGCGTTAATTTTTCGATGTAGGCATTCCAGTCCGTGATAGGACGCGTTGCAACACCGCTATCCATTGCCGCTTTAGCAACCGCAGGTGCAATACGTACGATTAAACGTGGGTCGAATGGTTTTGGAATAATGTATTCAGGGCCAAATGATACTTCACCTCCGCCATAAGCTGAAGTCACCACTTCGTTTTGTTCTTCAAGTGCTAAGTCAGCAATAGCGCGAACCGCTGCCATTTTCATTTCTTCGTTAATACTTGTTGCGCCAACATCTAACGCGCCGCGGAAAATAAATGGGAAACAAAGTACGTTGTTCACTTGGTTCGGGAAGTCCGAACGACCTGTACAAACAATGGCATCAGGGCGTACGGCTTTGGCTTCAGGTGGAGTAATTTCAGGATTTGGATTTGCCAATGCCAAAATTAATGGATTTGGTCCCATGGTTTTCACCATATCTTGGGTTAATGCGCCTGCCGCGGAGCAACCTAAGAAAATATCTGCATTGGGAATGGCATCAGCTAACGAGCGTGCGCCAGTGTCTTTTTGTGCATACAGTTTTTTGGTCGCATCCATTTTATCATCGCGACCTTCATAAATGACGCCTTTGGAATCGCAAACTGTGATATTTTCACGTTTCATACCCAATGATACTAATAAATTCAAGCAAGCGATTGAGGCAGCCCCTGCACCTGAAGCAACTAATTTTACTTCATCGATTTTTTTGCCAATAATGCGTAAACCGTTTAATACGGCGGCTGAGCTGATAATTGCCGTGCCGTGTTGGTCATCATGGAACACAGGAATATTCATGCGTTCGCGTAATTTTTGTTCAATGTAGAAACATTCCGGTGCTTTAATATCTTCTAAGTTGATACCGCCAAAAGTAGGTTCTAACGCGGCAACGATTTCAACAAATTTTTCAGGATCTTTTTCATCGATTTCAATATCGAAGACATCTACGCCAGCAAATTTTTTAAATAAAACCCCTTTCCCTTCCATCACAGGTTTTCCGGCTAAAGCTCCAATGTTTCCTAAACCTAATACGGCTGAACCATTTGAAATCACCGCTACTAAGTTACCGCGCGCGGTGTAACGATAGGCTTTTGCAGGATCCGCTTGAATTTCTAAACAAGGTTCCGCCACACCCGGGGAATAAGCTAACGCAAGGTCGCGTTGGGTGGCTAATGATTTGGTTGGGGTCACTTCAATTTTCCCCGGTTTTGGGAATTCGTGAAAATCTAAAGCAGCTTGACGTAAATCGGACATAATGTTGCATCTCCTGTTGCAGTTGTTATGAATGTTCTTTTCAAATTTGTCTAGGGTCTGTTTATCTTTCAATAATAAGCTCCGCTGCAGCTTTTTATTGAAAGATAAACAGACCCTATTATACGCCTAAAAAGTTTGAATTCTCTGATCTACTTCAAATTTTCACAAAAAATTTACAAATGCGACACAAAATAAATTTTTTCCTGACCGCACTTATGTTTCCTTGGAAATAGGGTAAAATGAACGCTCATTCATTATATAAGAAAG
Organism: uncultured Actinobacillus sp.; assembly: GCF_945915845.1. Classification (GTDB taxonomy): domain Bacteria; phylum Pseudomonadota; class Gammaproteobacteria; order Enterobacterales; family Pasteurellaceae; genus Exercitatus. The sequence continues at coordinate 5,323 of NZ_CAMEFX010000030.1, forward strand.
AATTCAATATCCATGCGTTTAGATAAATTTTTAGCAGAACAAACAGGTTTAACGCGCTCGCAAGCTGCAAAAGTATTGCGGCAAGGTGCGGTGGAAATTAATGGCAAAATTGAAAAGTCGGGGGCGGTAAAGGTTTCGCCCACGGATGAAATTATCTTTGATGGCGAACCGCTTGAGTGGGTGGTGGGGAATCAATATTTTATGCTGAATAAGCCTCAAAATTGCGTTTGCTCACATGATGATGGTGACTATCCGACGGTTTACCACTTTTTTGATTATCCCTTAACAAGTCGATTACATACCGCAGGACGTTTAGATGCGGATACGACGGGATTGGTGTTGTTGACCGATGATGGCCAGTGGTCACATCGTATTACTTCCCCAAAACATCATTGTGAGAAAACCTATTTAGTGACTCTTGCGGATCCTGTGGAAAACCATTATCAAACAGCTTGTGAGCAAGGGATTTTACTACGCGGCGAAAAAGAACCCACCAAACCCGCAAAATTAGAGATTTTAGATGATTACAATGTAAATTTGACGATTAGCGAAGGGCGTTATCATCAAGTGAAACGGATGTTTGCCGCCTTGGGGAATAAAGTGGTGGCGTTGCATCGCTGGCGTGTGGGAAATGTGGTGCTGGATGAACAACTAGAAGAAGGGGAATTTCGCCCTTTAACGGAAGAAGAAATAGCGAGTTTTCTATGAGTAATAATGTGAATTTAAAACCTGAATATAAAGCAAGTACGATCTTTGTGGTTACCCTAGGGATTTTATCGATGTTACCGCCTTTGGGAATTGATATGTATTTGCCGTCATTTTTATATATTGCAAAAGATTTAGGGATTACCCCTGAGCAAGTGCAATTCACCCTCACTTTTTTTAGCTATGGCATGGCGGCTGGGCAGTTATTTTGGGGGCCGGTTGGCGATAGTTTTGGGCGAAAACCCATTATTTTGCTCGGCGTGAGCGTGGGGGCAACGGTGGCGTTAATTTTGACGCAGATTAATTCTATCGAAAATTTCACCGCACTTCGTTTTATACAAGGTTTCTTTGGGGCTGCCCCTGTGGTGTTGGTGGGGGCGTTGTTGCGAGATTTGTTTGATAAAAATGAACTGTCGCGGATGATGTCAATGATTACCTTGGTCTTTATGGTGGCACCGTTGCTTGCGCCGATTATCGGTGGACAGATTATTAAATACTGGCATTGGCATATGATTTTTTATGTGATTGGTTTTATGGGGTTATTGAGCTTATCCCTAGTGTCCTTCATTATTCCTGAAACCCATCAAAAAGAGCATCGAATTCCTTTACGTTTGAGCGTGATCATTCGTAACTTCGCGACCCTATGGAAACAAAAAGAAGTGTTGGGTTATATGTTTTCATCGGGCTTAGGCTTTGGCGGTTTGTTTGCCTTTATTACCTCAGGCTCTATTGTGTATATTGGGCTTTATGGCGTTGCACCTGAAAATTTTGGTTTCTTCTTTATGTTGAACATCGGCATTATGACCTTCGGTTCCATAATGAATGGGCGTTTTGTGCGTAAAATCGGTGCAGAACGAATGATGCAAATTGGCTTATCTATTCAGTTTATTTCTGCAATTTGGCTCATTTTAACCGCACTTTTGGATCTCGGTTTTTGGAGCATGGCAATCGGTGTGGCGTTTTTCGTAGGTCAAAACTCGTTGATTTCATCTAACGCCATGGCATCGATTTTGGAAAAATTCCCGACTATGGCAGGCACAGCCAATTCTGTGGCAGGTAGCGTACGCTTTGCCCTTGGTGCAACGGTAGGATCCCTTGTGGCACTAATGAAAATGGATAGCGCGGCACCAATGCTTTATACCATGAGCGCTTGTTCGCTAGGTGCGGTATGTTGTTATTATTTCTTGACTTATCGGACGATTAATCAATAGAACGGTTGAGAGCTGTAGGGCAAAACATTTTTTGCCCTGATTACCAGATTATATGAGCCGTATAGGATTATTGAATCTGAGCCGCGTTGCGGCTCTTTTTTCAGTCCCGGCGGGGCTGGGATTAATGAACCTAGCACGGCTCGTGCTAGGTTATTTATCAGTAGTTGGGGCAAAAATATTTTGCTCCAATATATCTTCGTTATCTAGCTTTTCGGGATTTCTACACCTGATGATAGTAAATCTTGAATGTCAGATTTCAATACATCGGCTTTTGGCCCGTAGATAGCTTGGATACCTGTACCTTTGATGATTAAGCCCATGGCTCCGGCTTGTTTCCAACCGGCTTCATCGCCCACGAGTTCCGCATTGTGAACGGTGATACGTAAACGTGTCATACAGGCATCCACATCGGCGATATTGTTGCGTCCGCCCAGTAAATTCACGATTTGTACCACTTGTGTGCTTGCGTTAGCAACGGTTGGCTCGTTGCTTGAGCTGTTATCATCGGCATTTTTCGCATCGTAGTTGCCGTTACGACCGGCTGTGGCGAGATTGAATTTCTTAATCATAAAGTTAGCGATAAAGAACATCACCACGGCGAAAAGGATAGAGACCCAAATAAAGTTAATCACATCCATGCCAATTCCCGCTTTTATCGACATTGGTGTACGGGTTAAAAACTCGATATTCCCGAATGAATGTACACGTAAATCCACAATATCCGCCATCGCAAATGCAGCACCTTGCATTAAGGCATAAACAATGTAAAGCGGAAGTGCCACGAACATAAACATATATTCAATTGGCTCGGTTACGCCGGTTAAGAACACCGCAAGAGCAGAGGAAAGGAAGATCCCTTTGTAGATATTTTTCTTATCTGCATCTACGTTGATATACATGGCTAAGGTTAAGCCCATTAAGATACCACTTGAGCCAATCATTTGACCCACTTTGAAGCGCGCCGGTGTTACCGTTGAAAGCAAGTTGTTGTATTGGTCTAGGCTTCCCGCATCTTTAAGGTTAATTAAGTCACTGATCCAAGCCAGCCATAATGGGTCTTGACCAAATACTTGCGTACCTTGATGTGCGCCTGTTAAGAAGGTGTAAGTACCGCCCAATGAGGTGTAGTTCATTGGAATGGTGAGCATATGGTGTAAGCCAAAAGGTAACAATAAACGCTCTAATGTACCGTAAATAAATGGCGCAAGAATTGGCGCGGTATTTTGTGAATTCGCAATCCATTGACCAAAGTGGTTAATCCCTGTTTGTACCAACGGCCAGAAAATAGACAAAATTAACGCCACAATCACAGAACGATAAATCACCACGAAAGGCACGAAACGTTTACCGTTAAAGAACGTGAGTACTTCAGGTAATTTGCGGAAATTGTAGTATTTGTTGAACGTTGTTGCGCCCACAAAACCGGCAATAATCCCCACAAACACCCCCATATTTAAGGCAGGTTGTCCGAGTACATTCACAAAGTAGTTTGCTACAGGAATATCGCCCGCTAACAGTGTACTAACGTGCGCATTTGGATCGCTAAGCATATCAAGCTTCACGCCAAAGAAGTTACCTGTGATCAAGTTGATTAAGATAAACGCAAGACCTGCTGCAAAAGCACCGCCGGCACGTTCATTCGCCCAGCTACCGCCAATAGCAAGGGCAAATAAAAGATGAAGATTACCGATAATCCCCCAACCGATTTGGGCGATAATATTGCCGAGACGTAGCACCCATTCGGCATCACTGAGTAACGGCAATGAATTACCGATACTTACCATTAAACCCGCGGCAGGCATTACGGCAATAACCACCATCAGGCATTTACCAAATTTTTGCCAGAATTCAAAACTCAGTAGTTTTTTCATGTTTGTACTCCTAGAAAATGAGATCGACTTCCACACCAAAATGGTCGGAAACCACCGCTTTATTTTTGCCATTGAAAATCACTTGGCTTGATAAAACGCGTTTTGCTTGATTTAAAAAAATGTAATCTAATCGCTTCTCTTCGCTATGGTCACGCCAACCATCAATGGCTTTTTCTACTGTAATCCCCGAATCTTTTTGTTCTGCAAGATCGTAAGTATCAATTAATCCAAGGGATTTAATGTTTTCATAGGCTTGCGGATTGGTGATGGCGTCCGTATTAAAATCCCCCATTAGAATTTTGAGATGATGGTTTGATGTGCGCTCAACAATATTGCGAATATTTTCAAGCTGATTTTCTTCTTTGCAATCAGGAAGATTAATATGGCAGGAATAACATTCCACCAACTGTCCTTGATATTCCACCGTTAACCCTAAGATTTTGCGGGAAAGAATGGAATCTAAACGTTGGTGTTGGCTGCAATAAAACGGATCCACATCGTATACCGGTAAGCGCGTTAAAAAGGCGATTCCTTCATCATATTTATCGTAGCCAATGTGTGAGTTGCTCCAAAACAGCGAATATTTTTGCTCAACCTGTTGGTTAATTTGGCGTAATAAAATTACGCCATAATTATCTTCTTTTAAGCTAGCGGAAAGAGCAGGGGCAGACATTAATTGATTGACTTCTTGCAAAGCAATCACATCGTAGCCCTTTTCCACAATGGTTTGAGCCAGTGTTTGGATTTTATCCGCTTGGTTGTCCTCCAACCAAGCGTGTACATTGAGGGTGAGTAATTTCATTTTTCCCCCTTAGCCCTCACAATGCCAAATATCTGCATTATATTGCGCGATAGTGCGGTCTGAAGAGAAGAAACCTGCTTTCGCAATGTTGCAAATCACTTTTTTGTTCCAACTATCTTGGTCTTCGTAATCTGCCAAGATTTGCTCTTTTGTCTCTACATAATCATTGAAATCAATCAAGGTCATAAACCAGTCTTTATTCAATAACTCATTGTAAAGACGCTCTAAGCGCGTTTGATTACCCAATTTGACCAACGCAGGATCTAGGATAAAATCCACCGCTCTTTTGATGTTTTTATCGTTGGTGTAGTAGTCTTTTGACACATAACCTGCAGTTTCGTAAAGTTTGATGATGTGATCAGCATCTTTACCGAAAGTATAAATATTTTCCGCACCGGCAAGCTCGGCAATTTCTACGTTCGCGCCATCCATTGTGCCAAGCGTTAAGGCACCGTTGAGCATAAATTTCATATTACCGGTACCCGAAGCTTCTTTTGAAGCAAGTGAAATTTGCTCAGAAATATCCGTTGCAGGAATAAGTTTTTCTGCCACGCTCACATTATAGTTTTCCACTAAATGCACATTTAAATATTGATTAACTTCAGGATCATTGTTGATCAATTCAGATAAACAAAGAATTAAGTGAATAATATCTTGTGCAATAATATAAGCCGGTGCTGCTTTACCACCAAAAATGACCGTAATTTTACGTTTTGGTAATTTACCCGCTTTAATTTCAAGGTATTTATGAATCACATAAAGTGCATTCATTTGTTGACGTTTATATTCATGGAAACGTTTAATTTGCGTATCAATAATTGAATTTTCGTCTAACTCAATACCTTTATTTTCTTTCAGGTATGTTTTTAACGCCAATTTATTTTGGAATTTAATTTCCGCTAATTTTTGATAGACTTTTTTGTCATCTTTAAATGCTAACAATTTTTCTAATTGCGTTGCATCTTGTAAATAACCATTACCGATTAATTCTTTAATGTAAGCGGCTAATGGTTGGTTAGCGAATTCTAACCAACGGCGGAATGTAATCCCATTGGTTTTATTATTAAATTTCTCAGGATAAATTTCGTAAAAAGCTTTTAATTCTGAGTTTTTCAAAATTTCAGTATGCAATGCCGCTACGCCATTCACCGCATTTGAGAAGTGAATATCCATATGCGCCATATGTACACGATCTTGCTCATCAATGATTTGTACTGCCGGATTGCTGTATTTAGCACGTACTAATTGATCTAATTGTTTAATGACAACCACTAAGTGCGGTACAACTTCATCTAAATAAGCAAGTGGCCATTTTTCAAGGGCTTCCGCAAGAATGGTGTGGTTGGTGTAACCGACCATATTGCGAACGATATCTACCGCTTCTTCAAATTTAATACCGTGTTTTTCCGTTAATAAACGGATTAACTCAGGGATGACCATTGATGGGTGAGTATCGTTAATTTGAACGTACGCGTAATCCGCCAAATCATGTAAATTACTACTGCGCTCAATCGCTTCATCAATCAATAATTGTGCCGCATTCGACACCATGAAGTATTGTTGATAAATACGTAATAATTCACCGTTTTTAGTTGAATCATCCGGGTAAAGGAATAGAGTTAAGTTCTCTTCGATTTTAGTTTCATCGAACTCAATCCCTTCTTTGATTAAATTATAATTTAACCCTTTAATATCAAATAAATTTAAATAGTTTTTAGTGTCTTTTTGGTAACCTAAAATATCAATACGATCTAATTTTGATTTTAAGGTGAAGTTTTTAAACGGCACTTCATAGCTAATCTCTGTTGGAATTAACCAAGCATCTTGTTCAATCCAGAAGTTTGCTTCTGTGTGTTGTTCATTGCGTTTGAATACTTGTTTAAATAAACCACAGTGATAATTTAACCCCACACCTTCTGCGTTTAAACCAAGGGTTGACATTGAATCAATAAAACAAGAAGCTAAACGACCTAACCCGCCATTACCTAAAGAAGGTTCAGGTTCAATATCTTCAATATGGCTTAATGATTTGCCCGCTTCCGCTAATTCATTTTTAATTTCTTCATATAAGCCTAAATTGATTAAGTTATTCGATAATAATTTACCAATCAAAAACTCGGCAGAAATATAATAAACTTTACGTTTACCGTTATTTTTTGCTTTGTTTGCGGCAATTTCTTTTACGAAGTTTAATAATTGAACATAAACTTCTTTATCGCTTAATTCTGCTAAGGTTTTGTTCGTATTATTTTTTACAAAAGAATTAAATTGTGTCATTTTGAGTTCCTTGTTTATTTTTTCGTTGATATAACGAAGTCATTTGAGTTAAGAAATCTTTTTTATCTTGGGTTAAATCGCTTTCCAGCATACGCCATTCCCAATTACCGCCAATGGTAGACGGCATGTTCATTCTTGAGCTCTTTGGCAAATCCAAGAGATCTTGCATGGTGACAATTGCCGTATTGCTCACGGTGGCAAACAGTTGGCGAATCATTGCTTGGCTGAGTGATTCCTTTTCACCACGATGGGTATAATCGTTGATGTATTGCTGTTGCTCCGCATTTAAATCCGCATACCAACCATTCAACACATCGTTATCATGTGTGCCGATGTAAGTAATGGAATGTGGAATGTTGTAATGTGGGCTATCGAAGCTTTCGCCTGTGACATCTTCAAAGCCAAACTGCAGAATTTTCATACCGGGATAGCCACAGTCAGATAAGAGTTTTCTGGCTTTATCATCAATATTGCCTAAATCTTCCGCAATAATCGGTAAATCGCCTAATTGCTGTTTCACCGCTTCAAACAACGCATAGCCCGGACCCGGCTGCCAGCTTCCGTCTTTTGCCACAATCGCATCACCATCCACTTGCCAGTAATCAGAGAAACCTTTGAAATGGTCGATTCGCAATACATCATAAATTTTAAAGCTCTCTTCAATACGATGAATCCACCAGCTATAACCTTGTTTTTTATGCTCCGCCCAATCATAAAGCGGATTGCCCCAAAGTTGTCCTGTTTCGCTAAATTGATCCGCCGGTACGCCTGCTACAAAAAGCGGTTTACGTGTTGCGTCTAATTGGAAAAGTTCCGGTTTTGTCCAAACTTCTACGCTATCCGCCGCCACATAAATCGGCATATCGCCAATAATTTGAATATTGCGTTGGTTCGCATAAGCCTTTAATGCCAACCATTGTTGGAAGAAAAAGTATTGGGTGACTTTGAAGTATTGGATGGTATCTGCCAGCATTGCACGATATTTTTCAAGGGTTTTCTCATCGCGAGCAACGGCTTTTTTATCATCCCATTCTTGAATGGCTTTATTGTCAAAATGCTCTTTAATCGCCATAAATTCCGCATAATCGTCTAACCAAGTGCGGTTATTTTTCTCGAAGTTTTTATAATCCGCTTGGTATGCTGCATTTTTAACGAAATTTTTAACCGCACTTTCTAATATAGGACGGCGAGCGTAAAAAATACGTTCATAATCAATTTTGGCAGGGTCATCACCAAAATTAACATTCACGTAATCTTCCGCTTTCAACAGACCTTGTTTGGCTAATAAATCAAAATCAATTAAGTGCGTGTTGCCGGCAACGGCAGAAAAAGATTGGTAAGGGGAATCTCCATAGCTTGTGGTGGTTAATGGTAAGATTTGCCAATAAGTTTGCTTTGTTTCCACTAAAAAATCCACGAAATCGTACGCAGATTGCCCGAAAGAACCAATACCATAAGGGTTTGGTAATGAAGTGATGTGCATTAAAACACCGCTTGACCGAGTAAACATAACATTGCCTTTATAAAGTAAAAAACGTGGCTAATTTAAACCTAAATTTTCCTTTCTGCAACAACTTTTACGTAAAAGATGAAATTTAATCGTAAAAATATGACGTAGATCACAAAAATTTACGTATAAGTTGTGAAATTTATGTTATTCTATGCGTCAAGGAATTAAAAAATGAGCAAAGGGAATGGGTAGGAAATGAGCAAATATAAGAAAGTTTATAACGATATCAAAAATAAAATTCGCAGCGGTATTTTAGGCGCAAATCAAGAATTAGCCAGCGAAGGCGAATTGATGCAAGAATATGGTTTTTCCAAAGATACCATCCGCAAGGCATTGTTTTTATTGGAAATGGATGGTTATATTCAAAAGCAACAAGGTCGAAATTCCATTGTGTTAGCGAGAGATCTAACCAAACCGCAAATGCTTTCGGAAATCAAAACCGTAGGGGAATTAAACCGCGGTTTAACCCATCAAGTAAAAACGACACTCACGAGTTTGTATATTGTGCAAGGTGAGCCGGAATTGATGCGCATCTTTAACGTAAATGATCAGATTGATTTTTATCGTATAGGTCGTACGCGTGCCATTAACGGCGAAAATGTGGAATACGAAATTTCTTATTTCGACCGCCGCATTGTGCCTTTTATCAGCCGCGATATTGCCGAGCATTCAATTTATCATTATTTAGAAAGTGAATTAGGCTTGAAAATCAGCCATTCACAGCGTGAAATCAGCTTCCGCTATGCCAATGACGAAGAGAAAAACACTATGGATTTAGGGGAATATGAGATGGTGGTCAATGTCACCAGCACCACCTATTTAGCCGATGGAAGCCTGTTCCAATACGGCAGCATCAGCTACCGCCCCGATAAAATCACCTTTGCATCCACGGCAAAACGGCACGTAGAGTAGGGTTGATATGAACTTATCCGTATAAGTTTCCAAAAGATTATTAAGGGTGGCATCGCTCATTTATTACAGCGATAAATCTCATAGAATTGGAAGTCAATTTCCATTTTTATGAATTATTTAAACAATTGGAAGTTTATTTCCAATTTATGTATAATTTATAAAAACAGGAGATTTACTTCCAATTAGGTGATCTTATGATTTTGCGTGAAAACTATCTACAAGAACTCATTCAATTTAAAGATACAGACTTTATCAAAGTGATTACAGGCGTTCGCCGCTCTGGAAAATCGGTATTGCTGATGCAGTATCGTGATTATCTACAAAATCAAGGCATTGCCCCTGAAAATATTATTTATCTCAATCTTGAAGGTTTTGAATATCAAGGGGTCAAAAATGCTGACGATTTCCAATTGTTGATTCAAGAAAAACTGCCTGATTCTCAAAATAAAATTTACTTTCTGATTGATGAAATCCAATTTGTGGAAGGCTGGCAGAAAATCATCAATGCAATTCGAGTGAGTTTTAATGCGGATATTGTAATTACGGGTTCAAACGCTAATTTACTTTCGGGAGAGTTGGCTACCTTGCTCAGTGGGCGATATGTTGAAATTAAGCTTTATCCACTCTCTTTCAAAGAGTTTTTGCTTGCTAAAAATGTGGAGAGTCATTCTCGAATGGTAGATAAGTTATATCAGGAATATGAACAATACGGCGGTTTCCCAAGCATTGTGATGTCAGCGGAACCGCTAAAAGACACCATTCTTTCAGGCATTTTTGATTCCATTGTATTGAATGACATTGCACATCGAGCAGGGGTAAAAGATACGCATATATTAAAAAGTGTCATTTTATTTTTAGCCGATAATGTGGGGCAATTGGTCAATCCGACAAAAATCAGTAATACACTCACATCCGAACGAGTGCCCACTTCTAACCATACTATCAGTAAGTATTTGGATTTATTAGAAAATGCCTTCTTATTTTATAAAGCGAAACAATATGATATTCGTGGCAAAGGCTATTTAAAAACCAATGCGAAATATTTTATTGTAGATAATGGTTTAAGACGGCACGCCATTGGTAAAAAAGGGGCAAATTACGCTAACCGCTTAGAAAATATTGTGTCTATCGAACTGCTACGCCGTGGCTATACGGTTGATGTGGGTAAATTAGACAGCAAAGAAATTGACTTTATTGCTCGCAAAGCCGATGAAATTTTGTATGTGCAAGTGGCATATGAAATCCCAGATAATACCCACGAAACGGATAATTTGTTACATATTAAAGATAACTACAAAAAAATTCTGATCACAGGCAGATATTACGATCAAAACGAAATTGATGGCGTGCAAGTGAAATATATTGTGGATTGGTTGTTGGAATAGGGGATAAATGGCTATTCAATCCTACCTAGCACGGTTTGACCCTATCCCCACTTTGCAACTCATTGATAAAAATCTGCACCTTAACTAGTTGGTTGTTTAGTTTAACTTTTAAGGTGCAGCACCACTCACCCTAGGTTATTTTTTCTCACCAAAATCAAAAATCGCAGATCATAGGCGTTGTTTTCATCGGCGGGGCGATATGCTTCGTATTCGATTTGCCATTCATCCCAATTTAAAGCGGGGAAAAAGGTGTCGCCTTCGATTTCGGCTTGAATTTGGGTGAGATATAATTTATCTGCTTGTGGCAAATATTGTTTGAATAATTCGCCACCGCCGAGAAGTAAGATTTCTTCTGAATCTTTCACTAAATCCACCGCACTTTCAAGGCTGTCTTTCCAAATCACACCATTGTGTTCAAAAGGTTTGCGTGATAGCACAATGTTAATGCGTTTCGGTAACGGGCGACCAATACTTTCAAAGGTTTTTCGCCCCATAATGACCGGTTTTCCGGTGGTGTTTTGGCGAAACCAAGCTAAATCGGCAGGCAAATGCCAAGGCATTTGGTTGTCTTTGCCAATGACGTTGTTGAGGGTTGTGGCGACAATTAAGCTGAATGTCATAAGAATCCTTTTTTATGTGGTTATACGACCGGTTTTTGGCGATAGAATAACAGACGCGGCAACGCAAGTCCAAATACTAATGCCCCCAGTAAAAAAGCGGTTTTGACAAAATTATCCATCATTTGTTGGAATAATTCAAGAGATGAACCGTAATAGTTAATTTGTACGACCGCAATCATTGCTTTATAGGCGTAAATCCCCGGGATCATGGGAATAATGGCGGCAACGGTAAAAACTTTGGGATGAGCCAAATAACGTTGTGCAATTTGAACGCCGATAAAGCCCACCAAGGCGGAGGCTAAGAATGTGGCGAGAACAAGGGATGTGCCGAAGTGTAGCAAAGCGGTGCGAAAACTATGCCCAACCGCCCCGAGAATCGCGCAGTAAATTAAGGCGCGTGGGGGGACGTTAAAAATTAAGGCGAAGCCTACGGCTGGGATTGCGGCGAAAAACATATCGTCCAACAGAATGAGAAATAGCTCCATTTTAGTTTCCCCATTGTGAAATATTCAGTAGATTGAGAGCGAATACAATGCCCATGCAAGCCCCAAAGGTAAGAATGGTGGCAAGCGTCCAGCGCGCAATGCCCATATTGAGATAACCTTTCAGCATATCCGCTAAGGAATTGACCAGTGGAAATCCCGGTACCAGCAATAATACACTGGAAGCGAGCGCGATTTGTGGCTGGTTGCCTAAATTGAATTTGAGCGCAAGCCCTGAAATTAACGTGGCAACAAAGGCGGTAATGGCGAAGACAATTAATGGATTAAAATGGCGATGGATAAATTCTTGACGGATAAACATCCCAATGGCGGAAGCGATAAAGGTCATGGCAAAAATGATCCAATCGCCACCGGATAAATGGGCAAAGCACGCGCAGGATAACCCAATCATAAAGACCACAAGCCAGCGATTATATTTAAAGGGTTTAATATTTTCTAACTTTTGGCGTACCAATTGCGTGTCATAAATATGATGTTCCGCCGCAATGATAATATGTTGCACTTCCGTGATCACGTGCATATTTAACCCTTTGTCGGACACATTGCGGGATGTGGTTAGGCAATGCCCTTTAATGCGTGTGGTGACAATAACCGCATTTGGCGTTAGCGCACATTCTACGCTGTCCATGCCCAAGGCAATCCCGAGCCGTATGGTCATTTGCGCTACTTGCGCGCTTTCTAAACCATGTTGTAGTTGTAATGTAGCAACCTGTACACACAGGCGCGTGACTTCCCGTTGTTCGGGGCTGGCGACCAATAAACTTTCTGTCATTTTGTCTCTCCCAAATTTGTACTGTTTGGCATTATATGCCTATTTAATGGCAGTACAAAGTGCGGTCAGATTTTTCGTGATTTTTGCTGAGTTTAGTGCTAATTTATTTAAAATTTTTTAATTTAGGTCAATATTTTATGAAAAATATGCAAAAAACGATTGTAGTGAAATTTGGCACCAGCACCTTAACGCAAGGAACGCCAAAATTAAATCGTGCTCATATGGTTTCTATCGTGAAGCAAATCACAGAGTTACACAATGCGGGTTTTCGTGTGGTAATCGTAACTTCAGGGGCAATGGCAGCGGGGCGCGATTATTTAGGACATCCACAATTACCGCCAACCATCGCGTCTAAACAAATGCTCGCCGCCGTGGGACAAAGCCAGCTAATTCAAACGTGGGAAAGTTTATTTGATATTTATGATATTCGCATTGGGCAAATTTTGTTAACGCGCGCGGATATTGAAGATCGCGAGCGTTTTCTTAATGCCAGAGATACCTTGCACGCGTTGTTGGATAACCGCATTATTCCGGTGATTAACGAAAATGACGCGGTGGCAACGGCGGAAATTAAAGTGGGCGATAACGATAATTTGTCTGCGTTAGCGGCTATTTTAGTACAAGCGGATCAACTTTATTTGCTCACGGATCAACAGGGCTTGTTTGACAGTGATCCACGTAAAAATCCTGATGCCAAACTGATTCCTGTGGTTGAACAAATTACCGATCATATTCGTTCTATTGCAGGCGGTAGCGGTACCCATTTAGGGACAGGCGGTATGTTCACAAAAATCACTGCTGCCGATGTTGCCACGCGTTCAGGCGTGGAAACTATTATTGCACCGGGAAACCAACCGAATGTGATTGTAGATTTAGCATATGGTCAAGCTATTGGAACTAAATTTACCGCCCAAACCGATCCCTTAGAAAGCCGTAAACAATGGTTATTTGCTGCGCCTGCTGCCGGCGTTGTGGTGATTGATGATGGAGCTGAAAGTGCGGTGTTAATTCAGCATAAATCTTTATTGCCCGCCGGGATTGTTGCGGTAGAGGGGCGTTTCTCTCGCGGCGAAGTCGTTAAAATCCGCACTCAAAGCGGAAAAGAAATTGCGCTAGGTATGCCGCGTTATAATAGCGATGCATTAATGCAAATTAAAGGTAAAAAATCTACTGAAATTGAAAGTCTATTAGGGTATGAATATGGCTCTGTGGCAGTGCATCGAGATGATATGATTGTGAGATAATCGCTAAAATGACATCAGATGAGTGAATATCTAAATTTAAAATAGGTGATGGCACGGATATAATGCCCTCCCTTAATATTTATAAAGGAAAGTTTTATGACCCACTATCATTTGCACTTGAAAGCAAAAGATGAATTAACGCCTCATGCCACAGTGCAGTATTGGCGAAAATGCCAAGTTGAAGAATTATTTAATATGCCTTTTATGGATTTAGTCTTTAAGGCCGCACAGGTGCATCGTGAGAATTTTAATCCCAATGAAATTCAACTTTCCACCTTGCTTTCGATTAAAACAGGGGGCTGTCCTGAAGAATGTGATTATTGTCCCCAATCAGCACGTCATGATACAGGCGTGCAAAAACAAGCGATATTAGATGTAGATTATATTGTCGAAAAAGCCAAAATTGCTAAAGCACGTGGTGCAAGTCGTTTTTGTATGGGGGCAGCATGGCGTGGGCCAAAACCAAAGGATATGGCATTACTTTCTAACATTATCAAAGCCGTCAAAGATCAAGGGCTTGAAACTTGTGGTACCTTTGGGATGCTTGAAGAAGGCATGGCGGAGGACTTGAAAGAAGCTGGGTTGGATTATTATAACCATAATTTAGACACTGCTCCTGAACGTTACAATCAAATTATTCACACGCGCTCTCATGATGATCGAATGGATACTTTAGGCAAAGTGCGAGAAGTCGGTTTGAAAATTTGTTGTGGCGGCATTGTGGGAATGAATGAAACAAGAGCTGAACGCGCGGCTTTTATTGCGAGTTTAGCAAATCTAAGCCCACAACCTGAAAGCGTGCCGATTAATCAACTCGTGAAAGTAGAAAATACGCCGTTGGCGGAAGCGGAAGAACTGGATTGGACAGAATTTGTTCGAACTATTGCCGTTGCGCGCATTACCATGCCTCAAAGCTATGTCCGCCTTTCTGCAGGACGCACGGATATGCCGGAAGCCATGCAAGCCTTATGTTTTATGGCTGGTGCAAATTCTATTTTCTATGGGGATAAATTGCTTACCACAGAAAATCCTGAGCAAGATCATGACAGAGCCCTAATGGAAAAATTAAATTTATATCCATTGGCAGTGACGGAGTAGGTGTACCATTCTTAAATACAAAAGCGCGGTCAAATTGACCGCACTTTAGAGCATTTGCACAACCCAAACATTACATTTCCCCTAATGACATCGTTTACATTCACTTGGGCTATGATGAGTTGACGCAAGAATGTAAACGCACCGCCTGATCATACTAAGGCATTTATATATAAAGACTAAGCAATAACCTCAATCCCTTTATTTTGGACTAGTGTCAGTAATTTCAATGCTGTACCACTTGGTTTCTTTACACCACGTTCCCATTCAGAAACTAATTTAGCACTGATATTAAGGTAATTCGCAAACACCGCTTGAGAGAAATTCTCCATATGCTGCAGCAGCTAATAACGCTAAATTATTATTAGACATAATTATACCTCGATAGTTATCTTAAATAACTTTTTATAAATTCTAAACCATTTGAGATAGCATTTTCATTACAATCAAAGCTCTCAGATAAACCGGAAAAAGGATTATTAAAATATCCTCCAATTAAATGATATTGTAGAATGATTTTTTTGATCTTTTGATCATAGAGTATATATGTATCATGTCCGAAGATTGTTTTTGGATATATATATACATATATATTCAAATTAGGATACTTATTGTTAATGGAAGATAAATAATGTCTATGTTCATTAAAATACATGATTGGTTGATATAGACCTTGATTTCTTATAAAAAAAGGATCTTTTTCTGGCTCACCTTCAATCGTAGGATAATATACCCATTCAGTACCTTTGAGTGACTCATTAACGCCTGATAACTTTCTCCATTCTTCGGGTGTTAAAAAAACTTCTACTTCTTTGCCTTTCCACATATCACAACGGTAAGGAGTAATGATTTCTGCTAAAATCATGTCATAGAAAAAAGATACCCATAAAATATAGGGTATAAAAGGGATAAGTAGAGCAATGCAACAACAAGGATGCTTGCTAAAATGCTGTTTTAACTTATTACAAATGCTATGGCTCATCGCAAAATCTCACTATCACTTTTTATCTCCCGAGCACAAGGCTACAGAAAAGATGCTGTCATCTTTATAACACAGATAATGAGATCAAAAAACAATCAAATTTTAACTATGTGTTCTCATTCACATTTTTCATAAATAGGAAATTTGGAATAGTTCAAACATTACTTACATTTCGAGCCGTGAATGTCTGTGGTATCTAGATTTCTTTTCTCGTTCATCAAAGTAGCCGAGCAAATGAAATAGGTAATAAATTTGCCAAATGTCGTCAGTATAAGTCTCAAAGGCAATCAACTCAGGGCAAGATCGCATCTTTCTCAAATTTATGATCTAATACCTTAATTATCCATATCAAGTTTCAATCCAGAAACCCAAAGTGCTTTGCACAGTGTGACGGTGTGGAGCCGGTCTCGTGGTTTGATTTTGTCGCAGAAAAAATCCTCGGGTAAGCAAAATGAGCAGCAGGCGGTGATGGAAATTATCGACAGTTTTTGCTTAAAAAATGCCGTTGTAACGGTGGATGCGATGAATACACAGAAGAAAATTGCAGAGAAAATCATCGAAAAGAGAGGGGATTATGTGATGCCGTTGAAGAAAAACCACCGTCAATTTCAGTCGGAAGTGGAGGTGTATTTTCACAAAATCAGCCGAGATTGCCCCGAAATGTTTGAGACGTTTAGGGAGGTAAATGCGGAACGTAGTCGAATTGATGAGCGTTACTACCGTAAGCTGAAAGTGAGTGATTGGCTGAGCAAAGCGGAGGAATGGAAGGGGATAAAATCGGTGTTGGAGGTGTGTCGCAAGAGGTGAGATAATGACAAAGAATCGCAAGAAAAAGTCTTTTATATCAGTAGTTTGGGTGTTGATGTTCAAATGTTGGCGAAGTGCGTGCGAGGGCATTGGGAAGTGGAAAACAAAGCCCATTGGGTGCTAGATGTGGTCTATAAAGAAGACGAATGTGCTGTGACCGATGAATGGGGTGCGGAAAATCTGGCAATTTTGCGTCGATTAGCGTTGAATTTGGCACGATTACACCCGAAAAAGCAGAGTATGAAAGGGAAATTGACCGCTGCCGGTTGGTCAGATGAATTTCGAGATGAGCTGTTGCTCGGCGTGTAGGTTGAAAAATGTACAATATATGCGGTTGCCCTGGTTTAAGTATAAAAAATCGAAATATTTATTTTGCTTTAGAACGATGCCAAACTTATCTTTGGCAGAAAGTCTGAGAAGTGAGTTTGCTAAGGCGTTGAAGTGCGGTCAAATCGACCGCACTTTGTTGTTTCCGGATATTAAAGAATATCTAACAATTCCACTTCAAACACTAACACGCTAAACGGTGGAATTGAAGCACCTGCACCGCGCTCACCGTAAGCCAGGTTGTGTGGAATGGTTAAACGCCATTTTGAACCCACCGGCATTAATTGTAATGCTTCCGTCCAACCGGCGATAACACCACTTACAGGGAACTCTGCAGGGACACCACGAGCCACTGAGCTATCAAATGTTGTACCGTTGGTTAATGTTCCCGTGTAATGTACACGAACACTGTCGGAACGAGTTGGTTTTGCACCGTTACCTTCCACTAACACTTCATATTGTAAGCCTGATTCTGTGACGTTTACGCCGTCTTTTTTCGCGTTTTCTACTAAGAATGCACGACCTTCTTCTTCAATGGCTTTGAATTGTGCCTGTGCGGCTTCTTGCGCTTCTTGTTGTAACTGTTGCAACGCGGTGCTCACTTCGCTTAATTCAAGTGCAGGCGGATTTTGATTTAATACATCATAAATCCCTTTAGCAACCGCTTCAGCTGAAACTTTTAAACCGCTGTCAGCAAGCTGTTGACCAATTTGCAGACCAACACCATAGCCGCCTTTTTCACCTGTAGTTTCTAATTTTACTGAATCAAAAATTGACATGTTTTTTTTCCTTTTTTGTGAGTTATTTTTTATAGGCTAATACTTCGCCAACACGGGTAACAGCGTCCACATCAAGGTGTTCAGCCAGTTTAACCTGATTAGCTTGGAATAAGTTAATCACCGTTGAGCCAAGTTGGAACGCGCCCATTTCTTGACCTTTGGTTAATTGGATGGCGTCATCCGCATAATCCCATGTTTTAATTTCATTAGGACGCGGTGGATTAATTACCCCAGCCCAAATGGTACTAATGCTTGCGGTGATAGTTGCTCCGACTAAAATTTGAATCATTTTGCCAAATTCTGTATCAAATACGCAAATAACACGTTCGTTACGTGCTAAGAGATTAGGGACGTGTTCGTTTAAAAATGGATTAACGGAAAATAAATCCCCCGGTACATAAATCATCTTACGCAATGTAGCATCGCAAGGCATATGCACACGATGATAATCCCGTGGCGATAAATAAGTGGTGGCAAATGTCCCATTTTTAAAGTCTGCGGTTAATTCTTCATCGCCGGCTAATAAATCACGCAAGCTGAATGCGTGACCTTTGGCTTGTAACAAAGTTTCATCTGAAATTTCACCACATTGGCTGATTTTACCGTCCGCCGGCAAACAAAGTGCGGTAGGATTTTCATCAATTTTGCGTGCACCTTCTTTTAATTGACGAATAAAAAATTCGTTAAAGGTCGCGTAATCGCTGAAGTTTTCTTTTGCCGCTTCTGACATGTTAATGTCATATTTTTTAGCGAAAAGTTTGATGATGAAATGCGTGATGACTCCCCATTTCTGCTTGGCAAGCCAACCTGCACCTTGGGTCAGGTATTTTTGTGGCATCACATATTGAAAGGCGATTTTTACGCGCTGCCAATAGGTTAAATTAAGCGTTTTTTCTAATAGATTCATCGAAAAGAGCCCTA
>NZ_CAMEFX010000031.1 GCF_945915845.1 uncultured Actinobacillus sp.
GCCCATAATATAAGGCTTTAAGCCACTTTTTAGCAACCATTTTGTCTACTATGCCAATAAATACCACCTTCATGGTAAAGCGCATGTAATCTTGCTACATCTGAAACCATGGCATAGCGTTTTTCTGCGTAAGCTTGTTGTGCAAAAGGATATTGCTCGATAGGAAAATTATCTTCATTCCATAGTTTAAATTCATAACCTGATAATTTGTCCCAGCTCGCCATACATTTTTTGATGGTATCGGAATATTCATTTCTGCCGAACCAAGCATAATGAATGATTTTAGGAATAGGGTTAGGATTTGAATACTTTTCTTTTTTATTGCGCCATTTGTATTTCAAATAATGGCATGCAAAATCCCAATGAAATTTGATCCGCTCTTTTAGTTCATCCATAAATCCCCCTAATATTGACGGCAAAAAAACTGAAAAATTAGGGACTTAAAAAAAAGTCCCTAGTTGAGAAATAGTGTTAAAACACTCAATGGCTTAATGAATAAAATATCATTATAGCGCAAATGGATCCTGTAAAATCATGGTTTCTACACGGTCCGGACCGGTTGAAAGAATGGCTACCGGTACGCCGGTTACTTCTTCAATGCGTTTGACATAGTTATGAACTGCTTTTGGTAATTTGTCATATTCTGTTACACCGAAAGTATTTTCTTTCCAACCCGGCATGGTTTCATAGATTGGTTCAACGCCTTCCCAGTCCTTGGCTGAAAGTGGTGCATAATCAACCACTTCACCATTTGGTAATTTGTAACCTACGCAGATTTTGACTTCATCAAAACCATCTAATACATCGAGTTTGGTCATACAAAAACCACTGATTGAGTTGACTTGAATTGCACGGCGAATAGCGACTGCATCAAACCAACCACAACGGCGTGGACGACCGGTTACTGCACCAAACTCGTTACCTTTACGAGCGATTTCTGCACCGACTTCATCGAATAGTTCCGTTGTGAATGGGCCACCACCAACACGCGTACAGTAAGCTTTGATGATACCTAATACATAATCAATGTTGCGTGGACCAAAGCCTGCACCTGTTGCAACACCGCCGGCTGTCGTGTTAGAACTGGTCACGAATGGATAGGTACCGTGGTCGATATCTAGCATTGCGCCTTGCGCGCCTTCGAATAAAATATTGTCACCATTTTTGCGTGCAGTATCTAAGATCGTGCTGACATCTGCCACCATGCTTAAGATTACATCACGAATAGCCAATACATCATCCAAGGTTTTTTGATAATCCACTGCCTCAGATTTGTAGTAGTGAACTAATTGGAAGTTATAGTAATCCAACACATTTTTTAATTTTTCGGCGAATTTTTCTTTATCAAATAAATCACTAACACGTAAACCGCGGCGTGCTACTTTGTCTTCATAAGCCGGGCCAATACCACGACCGGTTGTGCCGATTTTGTTATTACCTAATGCCGCTTCACGTGCGTGATCCATAGCAACATGGTAAGGTAGGATTAACGGACAAGCTTCAGAAATTAATAAACGCTCACGAACGTTAATGCCACGGCTTTCTAATTCCCCCATTTCTTGCATTAATGCGGATGGTGAAAGTACCACACCGTTACCGATTAAGCAGGTCACATTGTCGCGTAAAATACCGCTTGGAATTAAACGTAAGACGGTTTTTTCACCATTGATAATTAAGGTATGACCAGCATTATGGCCGCCTTGGTAACGTACGACATATTTTACGCGGTCGGTTAATAAATCTACAATTTTACCCTTGCCTTCATCGCCCCATTGCGCGCCAAGGATGACAACACTTTTACCCATAATTTTGTCCTGTTGTGTTTGAAAATAATGCTCAATACTTTACTCGTTTTTTAGGTAAATCTCAACGAGAAAGCCCCGATTATTTGATCTGGATCGCCTTTGGTTGGGCGATTTCCAAGCTCAAAGCGCGGTTTGTTTTTAAGGTGTTTTGACGATCACGAATAAAGAAACGTGATGTCATCGTTTTTTCGCCTCCGTTTAAGAAAATTTCACACACAGAGCGGTCAAAGAAAATTTCTACTTGCTCAAGTCGCTCAATTTCGACATAACGTTGGCTGTCGAATTTTTCCATCCAATCCGTTTGTTCCGTGTTAGTGCGGTCTAAACAGAGTAGTTTGCCGTCATAGGAAAGTGTGAGCGTTTCACCTTTTTCATTGCGGAAGAAGTCCAATTTAAACGGCTGTTGTTGTGCGTCAAATTTGATATAAGCGGTGTCTAATTGCGCTATTTCCACACTGTTTTCTACTTGAATATTTTGAAGTGCGGTGAGATTTTGGTAGATTTCACGCGCAGGCTGTTGGTAGATTTTTCCCTGTTCAATACGTAATTCCCGTGGCATGGTGAGCATTGAATGCCATTTGTATTCATCTGTTGGATAGGTTAAATCAGGTTGACCAATCCACGCGAATAAAATGGTGCGATTGCTCACATTCGCAACGGTTTGTGGGGCATAAAAATCAAAACCTTGATCTAATTCGGCAATATACGTGCTGTTTAAGGTTTGTCCGTTTAATTGCCCGATAGCGTACGTAGCGTGATAGTTATTTTGGAATTGGTGTGGTTCGCGCATTTTACCTTGTGGCGACCAAATAAATACATCATTGCCGTTAATTTTGAGTAAATCAGGACATTCCCACATAAATACATTGCGGTTGTCAAAGGCTGGCAATGCCAGCTCGCCGATAATGCGTGGTGTGTCGTCCAAATTGTCCATTTCAAAGATCACCGCTGTGCCGGTGAGATTTTCACGTTGCGCACCGCAAACAAAACGGATTTTGCCTTCTGCGGTAAAATAAGGTTTAGGATCGCGGAAATGTTCGGTATAACCTGCAGGTGCATTTTCAATTAATGGGCGTTTGGAAAGCAGCTTGCCGCTTTTATCGAAAATGGCTAGATTTTGGAACGGTACGCGTTGATTATCACTCGGGCGGCGTGTGTTGCCGGTATAGAAACAAGCAATTTTGTCGTCCACTAATAATGCACCGCCTGAATAGCAACCGTGGCTTTCAAACAGTTCATCCGGAACAAGATCCTGGGCTTGTTCAAAATGAATAAAATCTTGGCTGGTGTAGTGTTTCCAGTGTTTCATTCCATGCATGGCATCGAAAGGAAACCATTGATAAAACACATGATATTTTTCACCATCCCAAATTAATCCATTGGGATCATTGAGTAAACCTGTTGGGGTGGTAAGGTGATAGTGCGGTCGAAAATCTTTGTCTTTTTTTACCGCACTTTCGATTTGCGCCAATTCGCCAGCTGCCGCTGCGTAAATCGATTTGTATTTGCCGTTGTTGAAAATATGCATATTCAAACCTATTTTTTTTTGGAAAAAGTCGGGCGGATACTTTGATCCGCCCTTGTGATTAATTGGCTAAAAATGCTTTTAGCTGTTGTTGATTTGGTAAGGCTGACATTGCACCTTTAGCGGTAGTAGCCAGTGCGCCGCAAGCGTTAGCTTGACGGATAACTTGTTTTAACACATCCAATTTTTGCCAGTTGCTATTGAGGGATAAGCCTGCCAATAAACCGCCGACAAAGGCATCACCTGCGCCTGTGGTGTCAACAGGTTGTAAGGGTTTGCCTGCGACAACTTCTTTGTGGCCATTTAAGTTAAATAATGCGCCATCTTTGCCCATCGTAATAATAATTAATTTTTCCGGGTAAAGCGCGGTGATTTTCTCAAATGCTTTTTCAAGGCTGTCAGTATGAGTTAAGAGTGTTAATTCTTCTTCTGAGAATTTTAAGACATCTGCCAATGCCACTGCTTGATTAACGATGTCGATCATTTCAGCTTGTGACTTCCAAAGGCTTTCACGTAAGTTCGGGTCAAAAGAGACTTTACCGCCGGCCGCACGGATATTTTTCATTGCGGTTAGGGTTGCTGTACGTGTTGGTTCGTTGATTAGTGCGATAGAACAACAATGTAACCATTCACCGGCATTAAAAGCAGGTAAATCAGAAACACTTAAGAATTGATCCGCACTTGGATTAACCATGAACGTAAAGCTGCGTTCACCGTTGTCTAACCCAACGACCACGGTAGAGGTTCGATGTTCAGGATCGAGGTGCATATAATCTGTGTTGACGTTTTCATTACGTAAAGTTTGTTGCATAAATTCGCCTAAAGGATCTTTCCCTACACGACCAATAAATGCACTTGGTACGCCTAAACGCGCCACGCCCACTGCCACATTAGCAGGTGCGCCACCTGCACATTTTAAATAATGCACTTCGCCGTCCGGAATAAGATCAACAACGGCATCTCCGAGAACCCAAATTTTGTTTGGCATAGTTATTTTCCTATTATTTCAGTGTTACGCGAGCAAATTTACGTTTACCCACTTGGTAAACGAATGTCCCTTTTTGTGCATTTTGACGAGCGTCATTGATTTTTTCACCGTCAATTTTTACACCACCTTGTTGTGCGCTACGAATGGCTTCAGAGGTGGATGACACTAAACCGGCTTCTTTTAACAACGTTGCTAAACCAATGTCGCCTTCAAAGGTAAATTCAGGCATTTCATCAGGCATCGCCCCTTTTTGGAAACGATTAATAAATTCTTGTTCCGCTGCCTCTGCCGCTGCGTCATCATGGAAACGCGCGATAATTTCTTTAGCTAATAAGATTTTCACATCACGTGGGTTTTTGCCTGCTTCAACCTCTGCTTTAAGTTGGGCAATTTCTGCCAACGGACGGAATGAAAGCAAGTTATACCAATCCCACATTAATTCGTCTGAAATCGACATAATTTTACCGAACATCTCATTTGGTGCCTCGGTTACACCGATGTAGTTGCCTAAAGATTTAGACATTTTTTTCTCGCCATCTAAACCCACTAGCAATGGTAATGTAATTGCAACCTGTGGTTTTTGACCAGCGGATTTTTGTAACTCACGACCTACCAATAAGTTAAAGGTTTGATCGCTACCACCTAGTTCGATATCTGCTTGTAATTCTACTGAATCATGACCTTGCAATAATGGATAGATAAACTCATGAATCGCAATCGGCATTTGATTGGTAAAACGGTTTTTGAAGTCTTCACGTTCCAACATACGGGCAACGGTGTAGTTGCTGGCTAAACGAATCATTCCTTCAGTTCCTAGTTTGCCCAACCATTCTGAGTTAAAAACAATTTTGGTTTTTTGTGGATCTAAGATCTTGAAAATTTGTTCTTTATAGGTTTCTGCATTGCGTAATACATCTTCACGGCTTAATGGTGGGCGTGTGCTATTTTTGCCGGACGGATCGCCAACCATTCCGGTAAAGTCACCAATTAAGAAATACACATCGTGACCAAATTGTTGGAATTGGCGTAATTTGTTTAACACAACCGTGTGACCTAAGTGAATATCCGGCGCAGTAGGGTCAGCCCCTAATTTCACTCGTAATGGACGGTTCTCTTTTAATTTTTCGATTAAATCTTGTTCAGAATAAATTTGATCGACACCGCGCTTTAGTTCCGCGAGAACAGTATTCATATCAGTCATCGGTTTTGCCTATGTTTGCGTAATATAAAGAAAGGCTTAATTATAGTGAATATCACGGAAATGAAAAGAGTTAAAAGGTCTGTTCTTTGATTTTTCCAAAAAGAAAAGGCGTTGACCTGTGGGAAAGTACAACGCCGAAAAGTTGGAGTGATTATCTATTATTGTTTGAATGATTAGATGATAATAGTTCTCAAAACCATTGTCAATAGCAAATGCAAATAATTCTCAAATAATTTTATATTTATTCACTCAGTCTCCTAAAGCTCAGCCTTTTCGGTGGAGAGATAAGGCTTGGAGTTGATAAAGGGTACGACTTTCGTTAAAGAAAGTGCGGTGGGAATACCGTTGATTTTTTCAAATTCACCGGCATAAGCATAAGCCTCAACGCCTTCTTTTAACGCTTGTTTTAGTAATTTATCGTATTCGGGATCGATATATTCGGCAATTTTGAAACAATCAAAGCCATTGTGTAATCCTGCAAATAAAACGACTGCGCGATAGCCTTGTTTTTTCATTGCCATCAGTTCGCGCAAATGCTTTTGCCCACGTGTTGTCACCGCATCAGGAAACATACCGATATTATTTTTTACCAAAGTAATGGATTTCACTTCTACATAACAATCGGGCAAGCCTTCTCCTTGTAATAAAAAATCAATACGACTGTTTTCTTCGCCGTATTTCACTTCAGGCGTAATTTGACTATAGTCAGCCAGTTCTAAAATTTGTTTATTTTGTAACGCCTCATAAACTAATTGATTTGAGCGATGCGTGTTGATACAGACTAAATTGCCATTGGGCAATTCCGTTAATTCCCAAGAGCAAGGGTATTTTCGCGTGGTGCTTTTGGAATCGGAAAACCAAACTGTATCCCCTTTGTCACCACAGCCTGTCATTGCGCCGGTATTGGCACAATGCAAGGTAATTTGTTCTTGATTTGACAGCGTGACATCTGCCATAAAACGTTTATAACGACGAATGAGTGTAGCGGATTGAAGTGGAGGGAGTTGCATAAAAAGATCCTAATATTAATGAATAACATCCTCAAAGGGATTAAGTAATTTTAACTTTGGAATATCTTGAAAATCTTTCACATTACGTGTGACCAAGGTAAAGTTATGTACGAGAGCCGTTGCTGCAATATAAGCATCACAAAATGGACGCTTATTGGGAATATGTAAGCTTGCGCAAAGTTGGGCAATTTCCGCATTAATGGGTAAAGTTCGGTTCTTGTATACAGGTTGTACATAAGTTTCGAACCAGTCGCGCAAAATTTGGCCTTGGGTGAAATCTTTACGCGCTTTTAATAAAATGCCCATATAGCTTTCCATGATCGTGATCACGCTAATATAGGTTTGCTCGGGTTCAACGCTCAATAGCCAATTTTTCACATTTTCATTGAGAGAGTGTGGGCTATTACGATGAAATTTTCGTAATTCCGCAATAATATTGGTATCAAGTAAATACATTAGTCCCACTCCAATTCACGAACACCCCAACTTTCCACATCTCTTTGGGGATTAAGGTATTCATCCATGATGTCATCATTGATTTCAGCAGCGGCGTGTTCCCCTGAAAATAATTCGGCAAATGTTTTCTTTACCGGTACCATTTCTTGAAATTGCGCGTAACTTAAAATCACATTTGTGATCTTTCCCCGTTTTGTCACATAAACAGGTTGTGTTTCAGCAATTTTTAATGCATGGCTTGAACCTTGATTAAATTCTCGTGAAGTCATGACTACGCTCATCATTTCCCCCTTTTTTATCTTGTAGTGAAGTTACTACAATTATAACGTTAATGGTTTAATTTGCAAGCGTAAGTTTCATTGTTTAAATTTCTTGATGTATCGGCAAATTTCCCCGCATTTGTTTGCGGTAGTTCATTGGGGAAAACCCGGTGTATTTCTGAAAATTTTCATAAAAACGGCTTAAGGAATTAAACCCGGCTGTTAATGAGACATCTAGCATGGTTTTGTTTGTATCACTTAATAAGGCTTTGGCATGATTAATACGCATCATCGTAATATATTGTTTTATGGTGAGTTGCATCACACTTTGAAAAAGCCCCATCGCGTAATTGACATTTAATCCCACCGCACTTGCTACCTGTGAAACCGTAATGGCTTGGTTAAAATGGTTACCAATATAATTCAGCATTTCAATAACATAATGCTGTGTGTGGCGTGAAGATTTTGCACCTAAATTAGGTTCGTAGTGCGTTTTCAGCAACAATTCCCAGCCGTCTAATTCTAAGCGTTTTACGAGTAATTGTATTTCGTTATAGACCAATTGATTGTGATTAATATCATTTTTACTCAGTTCATTTTCCCAGCGAGTGATTTCGAAGACATTGGCAAGGGCGGGGTTTTTAGATTGAATCACAATACCGTGAGTAATGTGGGTAACAAGGTTATCGGCTAATGGCCACGAAAGAAATTGATGGACAGGCACATCAATCACCGCCATTTTGGTACAGTTTCCACGATTGACTAAACTGTGTGGAATGGATGCCCAAAAGACAGCAATATGATTTTCTTTGATCGTCAGAAATGAACCGTTATAGAAATATTCTACATCACCATCAAAAGGAATATTAATCTCAATATGCCCATGCCAATGGTGCGCCGGCATGTTCACAGGCGGCTGCCAGAGTTTCACTCGTAGTGCGTGTTTTTCTAAAGGGAGGGCAAGTGGGCTAGTGGTTTTGCTACCAAGGGCATTTTCCGGGTCGAAATAGCTGAGATTTTCCAGTTTCATAAGCCACCTTGTATGGTCGATTAAAGTGCGGCCATATTATAACGAATTTTTCAGAATAATCCTATTTTCTTAGAAGTTTTTCCTGAAAACTTACTTTTTGTTACGTCGATCACTAAAAATGAGTTTTCGGGAATTTTGAATGAGAAAACGATATAGGAAAGGCATGGACTTTTTGTGATGATAACGGCGATGAATAATGAATGACAATAAAAGGAGTCAAATATGAGTTTATCCATGAAAACAAAACTCAGTTTTGGGTTTGGGGCTTATGGTAAAGATTTTGCCATTGGTATCGTGTATATGTATTTGATGTTTTATTATACCGATATACTGGGCGTGTCTGCTGCCATTGTGGGGAGCATATTTATGATTGCTCGTGTATGGGATGCTTTAAATGATCCTATTATGGGCTGGATTGTCAATAATACGCGCACACGTTGGGGTAAATTTAAACCTTGGATTTTGATTGGGACGATTCTTAACTCGATCTCACTTTTCTCTCTTTTCTGTGCCGATTATTTCTCCGGCAACGCCTTAATTATTTACATTGCTGTGACTTATATTCTTTGGGGCATGACTTATACCTTAATGGATATTCCATTTTGGTCGCTCACGCCAACTTTAACCCTTGATCAACGTGAACGTGAAGAACTTGTGCCTTATCCGCGTTTTTTTGCAAGTTTAGCCGGTTTTGTGACTGCAGGGATTTGTATGCCGTTTGTTGATGCGGTTGGAGGTGAGGATAAAGGTTTTGGCTTTAGAATGTTTACCTTAGTGATTATTGCTTTCTTTGTGCTTTCAACCATTATCACTTTGGTCAATGTTAAAGAAAAATACTCTTCTGATGCACTTGAAACGAGTGAGCCGCAAAATAAAGTGCCACTTAAAACCTTGGTATCATTGATTCCACGTAATGATCAATTATCAAGTTTGTTAGTGATGGCACTTTGCTACAACATTGCAGGAAATATTATTTCCGGGTTCGCCGTTTACTACTTCACTTATGTGGTGGGCGATAAAGAAATGTTCCCATACTACATGTCTTATGCCGGCATTGCGAACCTTGCTGTGATTGTGTTATTCGCACGCTTAGCCAAAATTTTCTCACGCCGTAAATTGTGGATCAGCATTTCGGTATGTTCCATTATTAGCTGCGCCATTTTAGCTTACACAGGGCTTACAGATCATGCCAGCGTGTTCTTAATCATTTTGGCCGGTATCTTTATGCAAATTGGTAGTGCCTTATTCTGGACATTACAAGTGATTATGGTGGCGGATACCGTAGATTATGGTGAATATAAACTTGGCATTCGTTCTGAAAGTATTGCTTATGCGGTGCAAACGATGGTGGTGAAAGCCGGTTCTGCAGTGTCTGCATTCTTAATTGGTGTATTGTTAACCGCCATTGATTATGTACCAAATCAACCACAAAGCGAAACCACCTTATTCTATATGAAAATGATCATGATCGGTTTGCCGATTTTCTTCTATGCCATCAAATTATTTGTGTACTTCCGTTATTACAAACTCCACGGTGATTTATTGGCAAAAGTCAATATCACATTATTAGATAAATATCGTAAAGTGAACTAAGGATTTAAGTTATGAGTGAAATTATTCGATTAACCAGCAACGAAACAGATTTGATTTTACGCACAGAACCGGCGGAGATCCTTTATTTCGGCAAACGCCTCAATATTGGCGAGATTACCGAAGAAGATGTGCTTACCATTGAACGTGGGGTGGCAAATGGGAGCTTGGATGTGGATATTCCTGTGACCTTTGCCGCTGAAAATGGGCGGGGTTATTTTGGTTGTTCCAGCTTAGAAGGACATCGCAACGGTTACGATTGGGCGCCTGTTTTTGTGACGAAAAGTGCGGTGAAAAATGGCAATAATTTAGTGATTGAGGCGGAAGATCCTATCGCGCAGTTAGCGTTTAAAACGGAAATTGAAGGCGATGAAAATGGGGTGTTTAAATTCCGCAATACGGTGACCAATTTAGCGGAAGGTGCATTTACGGTAAACCGTTTAGCGGTGACGTTGCCTGTGCCGGAATATGCAGACGAGGTATTGAGTTTTTATGGACGTTGGTGTCGTGAATTGCAAGAAAATCGGTTACGCTTAAAACATGGCGCATTTACGCAAGAAAATCGTCATGGACGTACCTCTCATGAATACGCACCAAATCTCGTGTTAGGACGACCGCACTTTAGTCAACAACAAGGGGATGTTTGGGGTTTCCATTTGGCTTGGTCGGGCAATCATCGTATTCGTGCGGATGTTTTAATTGACGGTCGCCGTTTTGCGCAATTAGAAAACCTCTATTTACCGGGGGAAATTGTGTTGCAGCAAGGGGAATCTACATCAACCCCTTGGGTTTATGTGGCTTATTCTGATTGTGGTTTGAATGGGATGTCGCAACAATTCCACAACCATATTCGTCAACATATTTTGCATTTCCATCAACCTGTTCGCCCTGTCCATTTAAATATTTGGGAAGGGGTGACTTTTAACCACGATCCTGCACATATTATTGCTATGGCAGAAAAAGCGGCAGAAATGGGGGTAGAGCGTTTTATTATTGATGATGGTTGGTTTATTGGGCGAAATGATGATTTCGGGGGATTAGGCGATTGGTTCCTTGATGAGAAAAAATACCCAAATGGTTTAACGCCTGTGATCGATGCGGTGAAAAAATTAGGGATGCAATTTGGTATTTGGGTTGAGTTGGAAATGATTAATAAACGCAGCAAATTGTACGAACAGCATCCTGATTGGTTGTTACAATTAGAGGGCTATGATCAACCTGAAGAACGTCACCAATATACCTTAGACTTAGTCAATCCTGATGCTTTTAATTATCTCTTGGAACGAATGGATTGGTTGTTAGGTGAGCATCAAATTGATTACATTAAATGGGATCATAACCGTCGTTTAGTACAACCGGGGCATCTTGGCAAGGCGGCAGTCAAAGCACAAACCGAGGCGACTTATCGTTTATTTAGTCTCTTACAACAACGTTATCCACACGTGGAAATTGAAAGTTGTTCATCCGGTGGGGCGCGTGTTGATTTTGAAATTCTTAAACGTTCACAACGTTTTTGGGCTTCAGATAATAATGATGCGTTGGCACGGCAAAAAATTCAACGTGGAATGAGCTATTTTTATCCACCGGAAGTGATCGGGGCGCATATTGGCGGTGCACCTTGTCAAACGACATATCGTAGTTTTTCCTTTGATTTCCGTGGATTAACCGCATTATTCGGACATATGGGGGTCGAGTTAGATCCTGTAAAAGAATCTGCAGAAGAGCGAGCAGGCTTTGCAAAATATATTGCGTTACACAAACAATTGCGTCCGTTATTACATAGCGGTGATGGTTTCCGTTTGGATTACCATGATGAAACGACCTTGATTAATGGTGTGGTATCCAAAGATAAAAGCCATGCCGTGGTATTAATTAGTCAGTTGGATATGCCTGATTATAAACAAATGGGCAAATTACGCTTACCTTATCTGGATAGAAATAAAGATTATCAGGTTAAAGCAATATCGGTTCCTGATTATATTAGGGCAGGTCAAGCCGGGCATTTAATGAAAACTTTCCCACAATGGTTACGAGATAGTTTTGAAGGAAAAGCGATTACGGCAAAAAGCGATTGGCTTGCTCATGTCGGGTTAACCATTCCGGTGTTAGATCCACAAAGTGCAATATTAATAGAGTTTAAAGCAATTTAAATGAATTAAGGTGGGCGATAATCCCACCTTTAATTTTTCCATTTTTTTACCGCACTTCATAAATTTTTCAATATCCTTGATTGTTTTTTCTTTTTTATGCAATTAATCACTATTTTATGCTGTTTTTTCATAAAAAAAGAGTTCCAATTTTGCGTTGTTTAGTGGTAAAGTTGAACGCAGTTTGACTTTTGTCATCTTGGGTATTTGGGCAGCGTAATGGTTGTTCAAAATGTCAATATCAACCAATTGAGAAGGATAGGTTATGTTAATTGGTGTACCTAGAGAGCTGTTAAATGGTGAAACACGTGTTGCTGCAACACCAAAAACCGTTGAGCAGATCAAAAAACTTGGCTTTGAGGTCATTGTTGAACACGATGCCGGCTTTAAAGCAAGTTTTGAAGACGATGCATTTGTAAAATCAGGTGCGGTTGTCGGCACAACAGAAGAAGTTTGGAATGCAGACATTATTTTCAAAGTGAATGCGCCAACTGAACAAGAAATTGCATTAATTAAAGAAGGGGCGACGTTGGTTAGCTTTATTTGGCCAGCGCAAAATCCGGAATTAATGGAAAAATTGTCTGCGAAGAAAATCAATGTGTTAGCGATGGATGCCGTACCACGTATTTCTCGTGCGCAAGCGTTAGACGCCTTGTCTTCAATGGCAAACATTTCAGGTTATCGTGCGGTTATTGAAGCAGCGAACGCTTTCGGTAGTTTCTTTACCGGTCAAATTACCGCTGCAGGTAAAGTGCCACCGGCGAAAGTGCTTGTGATTGGTGCAGGTGTAGCCGGTTTGGCAGCAATTGGTGCGGCAAATAGCTTAGGTGCGATTGTGCGTGCTTTTGACTCTCGTCCTGAAGTAAAAGAGCAAGTGAAATCTATGGGCGCTGATTTCTTAGAAATCGACTTTGAAGAAGAAGGCGGTTCAGGCGATGGTTATGCTAAAGTGATGTCGGAAGAATTTAACCGCCGTGCTATGGCGCTTTATGCAGAACAAGCAAAAGAAGTGGATATTATTATTACCACAGCCGCAATCCCCGGTAAACCGGCACCGCGTTTAATCACAAAAGAAATGGTAGATTCAATGAAACCGGGTTCAGTGATCGTGGATTTAGCTGCGGCAACCGGTGGTAACTGCGAATATACCAAAGCAGGCGAAGTCGTTGTGACTGAAAACCAAGTGAAAGTCATTGGTTATACTGATTTCCCAGCGCGTTTACCAACACAATCATCTCAATTATACGGTACAAACTTAGTTAATTTATTGAAATTATTAGCACCAAATAAAGATGGTGTGATCGATATTAACTTTGAAGATGTGGTACTTCGTGGCGTAACGGTTATTCGTGATGGTGAAGTTACGTGGCCGGCACCACCAATTCAGGTTTCAGCGCAACCGCAACAAAAACAAGCGGCAGCACCTGTTGAGAAGAAAGAAGAAAAACCGGCAGATCCACGTAAAAAATACGGTGCAATGGCAGCTGCCGGCGTATTGTTCCTATGGATCGCTTCTGTGGCACCAGCGGCATTCTTATCACACTTTACCGTCTTCGTATTGGCTTGTGTGGTTGGTTATTACGTGGTGTGGAACGTTAGCCACGCATTACATACCCCGTTAATGGCGGTAACGAATGCGATTTCAGGCATTATTATCGTTGGGGCGGTGTTACAAATTCGCCAACCAACAGGCAACTTATTTATTGATATTCTTGCCTTTATTGCGATTTTAGTGGCGAGCATCAATATTTTTGGTGGCTTTAAAGTAACACAACGTATGTTGGCAATGTTTAGAAAAGGTTAAGGAGAGCAACAATGTCTTTTGGTTTAGTTACAGCGGCATATATTATTGCTGCCATTCTTTTCATTATGAGCTTAGCCGGCCTTTCTAAACACGAAACTGCCAAAGCAGGCTGCTGGTACGGTATCGTGGGTATGGGCATTGCTCTGGTGGCAACCATTTTCGGGCCGCAATCACAAGGCACACTTTGGATCCTGATTGCAATGGCAGTAGGTGGCTATCTTGGTGTACGCAAAGCCTTAAAAGTGGAAATGACAGAAATGCCGGAATTAGTGGCAATTCTTCACAGCTTCGTAGGTTTAGCAGCGGTTTTAGTAGGCTTTAACAGCTGGGGCTTACACATTGAAGCGGTGCCACCGGCAAATTTAGATGAAGTGGCTTTAGCCGCATTCCACGCAGAACAAGCAACCTTAGCGAATATCCACAATGTTGAAGTGTTCTTAGGGATCTTCATCGGTGCGGTAACTTTCTCAGGTTCATTAGTGGCATTTGGTAAATTAAGCGGCAAATTATTTGGTCGTAAAGTGTCATCAAGCGCTTTAAATTTACCGCACAAACACAAATGGAACTTAGCAGCGTTAGTCGTCTCAGCCTTGTTAATGGTGGCATTCTTAAGCAACCCTCACAACATTTTCCCTGTCTTGTTAATGACGGCTATCGCATTAGCATTCGGCTGGCACTTAGTGGCATCTATCGGTGGTGCGGATATGCCTGTGGTGGTTTCTATGCTTAACTCTTACTCAGGTTGGGCAGCAGCAGCGGCAGGCTTTATGTTAAGCAACGACTTGCTTATCGTAACCGGTGCGCTTGTAGGTTCTTCAGGTGCGATCCTTTCTTACATTATGTGTAAAGCGATGAACCGCTCATTCATCAGCGTTATTGCAGGCGGCTTCGGCAACGATGTTCAAGCAAGCAAAGGTGATGAAGAATACGGCGAACACCGTGAAACCACAGCGGAAGAAGTCGCGGAAATGCTTAAAAATGCAAGCTCAGTGATCATCACACCGGGATACGGTATGGCAGTTGCGCAAGCACAATATCCTGTGGCTGAAATCACGGCAAAATTACGTGAGAAAGGCATTAACGTTCGCTTTGGTATCCACCCTGTTGCAGGACGTTTACCAGGACATATGAACGTATTACTTGCAGAAGCGAAAGTACCTTACGATGTGGTATTAGAAATGGATGAAATCAATGACGATTTCGAAGATACTGATGTAGTATTGGTTATCGGTGCGAACGATACCGTAAACCCAGCAGCATTAGACGATCCATCAAGCCCAATCGCAGGTATGCCGGTTCTTGAAGTATGGAAAGCACAAAACGTTATCGTATTCAAACGCTCAATGGCGGTAGGTTACGCAGGCGTACAAAACCCATTATTCTTCAAAGAAAACACTCAAATGTTATTTGGTGATGCGAAAGAACGTGTGGATGATATTTTACGTGCATTAAATAGCTAGTTGAAATAACAAATAAAATGACCGCACTTTGAAAGTGCGGTCGTTTTTTTTAGGATATAGAAGAGACTAAATAAAGGTTTCGACCCTATCCCAAATTCTGTGTAAACACCCATTTCAACTTAACGGTGATCGTCTAGGCGATCACCAAAATCAATCATAAATCGATTCATCGCCGGTTTCCGGTTCTGAATCGGCATTGTCCATTTTTTTGATGCATCTAACGCAGCCTCGACGGTGATTTTCTTGAGCATCCGTGAAAATTGATTGAGGTCTTCCGGTGTTTTTAGGTTTTTGGCAAATTCCGCTGGCAAGGCGTGAAGTTGTTTTTCGTTCATAATAAAATACCTGCGTCTGAATATATTATCTCAGAAACAGGTATTTACACAAATTGTGGGAGAGGCCCAGTTAGCACGATAGCTACCACCTTTCAATTACCAAACTTCCCCATTTATTTGGGTATGTAGCACTTTCGTCATAATTATCTTGATTCACACAAAAATAAAAGCGGTAGCTATCCTTATTGACTGTTCGATCAAATCGGTAGAGCATATGACAAGTATCACTTGCATATCTTTGTTGATCATAAAGATCAAGATTACTAAATAAAATTTTTTCTTTAAATTCTAAATTAAGCTCTTCAAAATCACTGTCTAGAAAATCTGTTGCCTGCCCATAGTTATCATTCCATATATCTATATTGGCATAATCCCAATATTTTGAGCCATAGCTTTTTTTAATATAGCTTCCATATACGCCATTAATTTTTTCACCTGCACTTGGTTCTGCGAATGTGTAAGGAATAAAAATCTTTCCTGTTGTAATGGGTTCAAATAATTTTTTGGGGAGATTCTCCCTTCCTTCAAAAGGTTCTCCTAGTATGGCTAATTCACCATAAATTGTTGATTTCCTTTCTATAATGGCTAATGAGCTATGAATTAATTTTTTCACAATATCCACATCTTTACGACTAAATTGATATTGATGCTTCGCTGTCATCTTGTCAATTTCTATATATTTAGTCTGTGCTTCCTTGATTTTTTCCGTATTAGCCAAAGCAAGTCCATTGAGAAAGAAAAATAAAAGGCTCATCCAAAATAATTTAATCACTTTCATTATTTTTTCTCCGTTGGTAACAGGATATCTCGTGGATTTTCTCCTGAACGTATAGCCACAATAAAATCATTCCAAAATTTTTCTGTTGTGTCTTTATCCCTTTTTTCAATCACAAACTCCCTAATCAATCTCGTTCGGCTTGCATATTCCCTCATTTGTTCATAGATAGCTTTGTTGTCTTGGAATAAATTGAAACGTGTTGGTTAAAAAGGTCGCTTGTTGGCTCTCTGAATTACCAAACACACTTTCTTTACTCATTTGATTTTTTATAATTTCATTTACCCATTTAGTAAAATCATATAAGGTTTCAATCCACTCTTTCAATAATCAATTGGCTCCAATTATTGGGGTATTCCGATTTTTCATTGTAGTATTGTTTTGCTACGCAAAAATAAAAATTTAATTTATGTTCATTAATTTGAGATTTATAAAGATACAACGCGTAACAATTATTTTTTGTTTCTTCAAAACGCTTAGGTCTTTCAACATAGTATTCATATTCTCTTCCTATATATTTCTTCCAATCCGATGTGTTAAGATGTGCTAATAATATTTTTTCTTTTTGAATAAAACCAAATCCAGAAAACTGTTCGTCTGTGAAATTTGAACTGATTTTAGGTGGTGCACTTCCTTCCACAGAAATACGAATAGTAGATCTATTCCATTTCTCGCTATTGTTTTTTTTAAAGAAAGCAAAATAACTACCGTATACACCATAATTTTTTTCATTTGGTTTTAGAAATATATGATCGAACGTTGTAGTACCACTCACAATGGGGTCAAAGAATTTTTTAGGTAAATGGCGTACTGTTTCAAAACGGTAATCAAGGTAAAGATTAGCATACTTCAAAGGCATTTTTTCTGTTAGTACATCAATAGCAAAAGTAATAAATTTTCTAACTTCCTCTGCATCTTGATAATGACTATATTCTTCAAAATTATCCAGTTGTGTAATGCTAATACTGTCTTGAACTATTTTTTCAAGTTCGTTTTTCTTTTCTAAAAAATCACTACTAGCATAACTTTGTAATGAAATGATTAAACACACAATAAAACTACACAAACGCATTATTTTCCTTCCTTTTCAATTAAATCAATAGGTTTAGAATTTTCTCTTATCGCTTTCAAAAAGTTGTCCCACATATATTCCATTTCTCCTAACTCATACTTTTTCGAAACCAATTTCCCTTGCACAAATTTCTCCATATCTTCGTAAAAAGCATAAGGATTAACCGCACGAATATGCCCTACAAGTACCGCACTTTTCCCTTCGGGAAGGTTAGGGATTGTATCGCCTAAAATTTCTCTGACCGCAGAAGCACAGGTAAAGTTATTGAAAATATTATAATAACGTGTTCCCTTTTTTACGTCTTCTCGCATCATTTCGATTTTTTGGTAAAGTTCATTATATTGCTCTTCTCGAATCACCAGCTTAAATAATTTTGTTGCTTCAGGAATGTGATAATCCGGTGTGCCTTTTCCATATGCTCTCTGTGAAGTATTTCCAAGTTCATATCCTAACATCGCACTCGGATTGGCTTTAATTAGCCTTTCAATTTCTTCTTGTGAATAAAGATTATTTTCCGTCCGATATTCTTCCAGTCTTAATGGATCATTTATCATCGGGCCTAAGCTAAAAAATATCGTTGCATTTTGGCGTTTAACTAAATACATAAATGTATGTCCCGGATCAGATGCAACGTCATGAACGGGCATTTCTACTTCGATGGATGGATCATAATCATCGGTTAAAATCAGCTTTTCATAAACTTCCGGGTGATTAACTTCAAATCCAATGACGACAAAATGTAAATCTTCGATATGCTCCGAATAACTATTTTCTTCTATAGGCTTGGCTATTCCTGTTGTAATATGGTCGCTCATAATTTATCCCAATCTATTTTAATATCTATTTGTTCTGACTCATTTAAATATATTGTCTTTGTTTTTCCTTCATCATCTGAAATACCTTTAAATATTTTATTTCCTTGTGTAATAACGTATGGCATATTACGATGCAAATTTCCATTTTTATCTTGCAAAACAAAAGAATGACTATAAGGTCCAATACCTTGATTGAGAAAGTTTTCTTTCTCAATCTCCTTCTCCTGCAACCCAATATGCACCGCATCCAACCATATCCCTTCCTTATTCATCAAAATCGTTGATTTTCCAAATCTCAACAGGATTTTTTCATTGTCCAGCGTGATACTCGTCTGTTCGCCCACTTCAAGTTCAATGCGGTCTTTGCCGTATTGGAAGATTTCTTTCGCCGTGGTGCTTTTGAGTAAACTGATAGTTTCAAGGTCGTTGCCTGCCATCACCGTTTTGATGTCATTGCCTGTAGTAATTTGAGTGGTTCTGCCTTTGTCTATTTGTGTGGTTTGGCTACCATTAACTTCCAAAGTGCGGTCGTTTTTGATGTGGTTTCGCTGGTCGTGTTTGACCTGCGTTTCCATATCTCGCTCGGCGTGCATATGAAAAAGCTCTTGGTGAGTGGCGTCATCAAACATCAAGCTGTTATAACCATTGCCTTTGTAGGTTTTGGATTTGATGTACATTTGCGTTTTGCTGTAGGGGAGCCGACCCGGCGGAACTTGTAAGGTGTTATAAACTCGCCCGGTGATAATCGGCTGGTCGGCGTCGCCTTCTTGGAAACTGACGATAACCTCTTGCCCAACCCGAGGAAGGGCAAGCATCCCCCAATCTTGCCCCGCCCAAGGGCTTGCCACGCGTATCCAACAACTGCTGTGGTCGTCTTTTGTCCCCTCTCTATCCCAATAAAATTGCACCTTCACCCTGCCTTGGTCGTCTGTAAAAATTTCTTCCCCTTTGGGGCCGACAACGATGGCGGTTTGTGGGCCGCTGATTTGGGGCTTTTGTGGGAAGTTAGCACGATAGCTTTGTTGTCTTGGAATAAATTGAAACCTGTTGGTTAAAACGGTCGCTTGTTGGCTCTCGGATGCGGTTGGTAAATCTTTGCCAAAACCTGACCGCTTGTTTATAAGACCAAAGGCGTCTTCTTCCAAGGCTTGCGGTTGTTCGCCGTGATGGTGAATAAAAATAGGTTGCCAAAAGGTATTAAAGGCGTCTATCGGGTGGTCGGTCAGTTTAAATAACATACCCACTTCCAATTCAATCGCATTGGATTGTCCTTCGCCAAGATTGGCTTCTCGGCGTAGGCTGTCTAGCCGATATTGGGCATATTGTTCCCCTCGACCGTCTTTATAGCGTCCGGGGTAGTCATCATAACGATATTGGTGGTTGAAAACTGTTGGATTATCCTTTTTTTCGCCATGATATAGCGCCGGCCAACCCGGATTTCTAAAGGTGTAATCCCTTAATTCCACAAAATGTGGGCATAGCTGATGAGCATATTTGAAATGATTTACTGCGTGCTGGTGAGCCGCAGCCGTAGGATGTGGATTGTAGGGGAGAGTAGCCTTATCCATTAACCAACGCCAATCATCGAAAAACACAACCCCTTCTTGACTTTCACCGTGTTGATAGCAACGAAAAATGATACCCTCTTCCCCCGTTAGTCGTTGTAGGAACTCAAAATCGGTTTCACGATATTGCACACAATATTCTCGTGCAGGATGTTCATCTTTAAATACCATTTCGTAAAATGCAATACCATTTTCTTTCAGGATGATTTGGAGTATCTCCCGAATGGTTTTTTGTTGAAAAATACGATTGCGACGACGCAGGGTTAAGCGATATAAATCAGGCGCAATGTTTAAACGATAAAAACAACGATGGGTTCCCGGTTCACCTCGCTCAATTCGATAAATTATGCCGGAAACAGTACGCTTGACTTCTCCCCATTGCCAAACTTTAAACACCACCGGTTGCTCTAAAAGGGATTCAATGTCCAACCGATAATATCTCGTCGTCGCAACCAAGATATCCAAGTCGTATAGGTCATTATAACGTTCAATAAAGTCAAAGCTCACCACCGAAAAGGGACTGAATGGTTGACCTTGGAGCGTTAGACTAAAATAAAGTGGGTGAGAATTAAGGGGGTGTTTCATAAGAGCCTTACTATTATTGATTTTGTTGGAAAATGCTATATAAATCCCTTCTTTTTGTAAACATTGATGTCGTTAAAATTGTTATTTTTAGTCAATTTATTTGCTTTCTTTATAGGCTAATAATATGATGAAAAACAAACTTCTTGTCAGATAAATAAGTTATGCAAACTCCAAAAAACACCACTCCTTTTTGGACGATTAGCCCAAAAGGTAAAAATCCTGCTCATATTGGCGCCAGTGTTATTCATCCCGATGGTTCAATTGGCACGATTATGAGTGGACAAAGCACCGTCAGTTTCGGCGGAAAAGCAGCCGCTTGCATTGGGGATAAAGTAGAATGCCCTGGACATACCGGTGTGATTCTTCAAGGCGCAAAGTCTATCTCCATTGGTGGAAAAGCCTTGGCAAGGGAAGGTGATAAAACCAGTTGTGGTGGAGTAATTATGAATGGTTTTCCAACGATTACGGTATTGGACCAAAGTAAAACGGTGCATGGGAAAAGTGCGGAGGAAAATACGCGAGAAATTGCCTTTCGTTTAACGCAGTCGGCACATTCAGATGAAGCCTCTTATGCAGGAATGCCTTATATGGCGAAAGTTGATGGGGCGGAAGTAGGGCGAGGCTTGGTCGATGATGATGGCAATATCTATTTGGAAT
This sequence comes from uncultured Actinobacillus sp., assembly GCF_945915845.1. Taxonomy (GTDB): domain Bacteria; phylum Pseudomonadota; class Gammaproteobacteria; order Enterobacterales; family Pasteurellaceae; genus Exercitatus. The sequence continues at coordinate 21,081 of NZ_CAMEFX010000031.1, forward strand.
TGGCAAAAGAGGTGCGTGAAGTCGAAGTGTCGTTATCACACAATGTGTCATTTTTATTATCTGTTGTGGATGATTTTGAATCAGATACAGAAAAGGATGCCATTGCACATACAGGCTTTTCTCTTCATGAAAATCTTGGTTCGGCATATGCCAAATCCTATCAAGCCTTAATAGAAAAAGTGGGGGAAACTGATGAGTAAAACGGTCATTCGAGCAGCCATTACACCACAAACTTATTCCGCTAAATCATCAGACAATTGGTTTTTAGGTAATGCAGAATCGAAGCCGATGAATGCGACAGTTCAACCGTTGGTGAATGGCGAACGTGCTTTTGGCGAAGTATATAAACGCATTGAAGCAGCTGAACATTCGGTCGAAATTGCGATTTGGGGTTTTCAGCCATCTATGTTTTTTGTGCGAGGGGCAGAGAACACATCGCTTTGTATTGGCGATTTATTAATTCAAAAAGCATTGAATGGCGTAAGTATTAAGGTGCTCGTTTGGAGTATGAGTGGCTACGCTCAGACTTTTACAAAAGATACGACAAACCTTGGAAAAATGGCAACTTGGCTCCCGATACTTAATGATGGCGTTTTAGGCGAAACAGATGAGCAAAAAAGCTATGATTATTACTGGTATAAAGTAGTACGTGGTGATACAGATATTGCGGATATACCTAGGAATGGCATTTACACGCAAGCCTATGAACGCCTGTATCAATTTGCTCGGGAGAAAGCATACAGTAAATTGCAATATAAAAACAGAACGATTGTACAAGATACACAGACAACTATTGAATATGATGATAAAGACTTACCGCTATTGACCAAAGCAGTGCTTAGAGCAAGCCCGAGTCACCACCAAAAATCGGTCTTGATTGACTATGACTCTCCTGAAAAAGCCGTGGGATTTGTTCTGGAACATAATATGCTGGATAACTACTGGGATAATGATGAGCATCACTCGATGAATATGCCTCAAACAGGGGGGAATCTTACGGCAAGATTAGATGTACCTGATGTTAAAAAGCCCAATGAAGGAAAAAACGTCCCCACGCCGTTACAGGATGTTTCAGTGATGGTAACCGGTCCGATTTTGTCTGCACTGAATCATAATTTCATTCAATCATGGAACAGAGAAAACGATAATTTCACACTAAATCACTATAATTTATTTAATACGGAACAAAATAAACGTGTGGATGATGAAACGAATAAACCTTTTAAGCGTAAAGCATATGAACCGAATTTGAATAGACAACGGGGTAAGGCTGTAAAAGCCCAAATTTTGCGAACCTATGACACCCCCAAGTTGCAAGAAATCAAGGAGATGTATTATCAAAACATCAACCGAACCACCAGTTATATTTATACCGAAAATCAATATTTTCGTTTTCCCCCATTAGTGGATAAATTTGTCGAACATTGGCAAAAAATGAAAAAAGAGGGCCGAACGCAAAACCAGCCGATTCATTGGTTTGTGGTTACCAATTCATCGGCGGATGGCATGGGGAACAGTGAAATCACGACACAGCAAATGCTACAACGATTGGGGAAAAGCGAGCAATTGCCTAAAATGATGAAAGTCTTTGGTGAAGTGAATGCAGATGATATCGCCAATGCCCAACGACAAGAAATCGAACGCCAACAGCAGCGTATTCAACGCATACAGGATAAAAGGCAGCATCCGAAAGCCCATTACACGACGTTAGCGGAATATGAACAAGATGAAGCCCGGTTGAAAGCAGATTTAAAAGTCCAAGAAGAAAGGTTAAATGAAGAAGGTCGGCTGGAAACCGAACAAACCTATCAAAAATTTATCGATGAAATCGGCATCAAAGCCCACATTTGTACCTTGGTATCAATGAATTCGCCGGCAGACAATTGGCAAGAAGTGTATATACATTCCAAAGTGACGTTAATCAACGATGTATTTATGTGCATCAGTTCGGCAAACTTAAACACAAGAAGTATGCAGATAGATACGGAATTAGGGATTATTACGGAATGTCGGGAAGTGGCAACAAATTTAAGGCGGGAGTTATGGGGATTACATACAGGAAATGACCCATTGGCAAATCCTGAGGATTTGGTTTTGTATAAGAATGCGGAAAAAGCTTATGAAACATGGAGCAATATTTTAGATAAAAATGAAAGCTTAGAAGCAAAAAATAGTAACCCAGCATTTCCATTAAGAAAATTTTCAAATGATGTTATTAAAATCTTAAAATGGTGGAATTTTGATTAATATGAAGAAACAAATAAAAAAAACATTACTATCA